>JBJTJO010000154.1:0-24043 GCA_046095965.1 Planctomycetaceae bacterium | reverse complement strand
GCTCGCCGGAAAGATCGACAATCTCGTCGGGCTCAAGGAGAACGTGATCCTCGGGCATCTCATCCCGGCGGGCACGGTCTTCAAGACGTTCCAGTCGGCCGAGGTGCGCGTGCGGCCCGAGGCGCTCGACGCGCTGCGGATGGACCGGGACAGCATGCTGGCCCGTCACTTCCCGCTGCTGGCGGCGGCCGAAGAGACCGCCGGGGCTGCCGCGCCGGTGGATGGCGCGGCCGAGCCCGGCTCCGAGGGTTGAGGCGGGGGGTGATCCGGGAACTCTCCGAATCGGCCGCCGCAGCATCGGTTCTGGAACCGCCCTGCCCGCTCCCGTAGAGTGTTCGCCGATGGAGCCGGCGCGGGCCGGCATGACTGTTGCGACACGCTGGCGCGTGGGACGGCATGATCGGAACTGGGCAGCGCCGGACCTGGTTCGTCGTCGAGTCTGGCTCGACGTGCGCGGGCCGCGTCGCGGCCCGCACGTTGCGGGCGCGGCTCGAGGCCGTCTGGGCGGAGCTCGGGCTTGCCGGGCGGAATGCCGGCGATGCGGAGAGCGTGCACCGGTTGCGGGTGGCGACGCGGCGGACGCTGGCCGCCTTCCAGGCTTTCGGAGACCTGCTGCCGGCGAAGCGCCGCGTCTGGTTTGCCCGGCGTCTCCGGGAGATCCGGCGGGCCGCCGGCGAGGCCCGTGATCTCGACGTGCTCACCGACCGGCTCACGGTCGTCGCAGGGGGCGGAGACGACGTCCGGTCGAAGGCCGCCGCCGCCCGTCGCCGGCTCGTGGAGGTGCTGTCCCGGCAGCGCGACGTGTCGCGGCTGCCGATCCGCGCCGTGCAGGAACGGCTGGTGGCCGCTGGCTGGCAGGAGCGGGTCGAGGACCTGCTCGCCCGGGTGCCCTCGGGCCCGCGGCAGCCGACGTTCGCGGCCTACGCCCGGGAGCGGGTCGGGCCACTCGTCGCCCGCTTCTTCGACAAGGCCGACCGCAGGCTCCACGACGACGACGATGTCCACCGCGTGCGGATCGCCGGCAAGAAGCTCCGCTACGCGCTCGAGATCTTCGCGCCCGTGTTTCCGCAGCGGGAACGGGTCCGGTGCCAGGAGGCGCTCGAGCGCCTGCAGCACGTCCTCGGCGAATTCACCGACCACGCCTCGGCCGCAGACCGGTTCCGACGACTCGCCCGCGACGGCCGTGGTGACCTCGACCGGGAGGCGCTCGCCGACCTGCGGCGCCGCGAGTCGATCCTCGCGGCCGACGCGCGAAGGTCGTTCGTGAAGTGGTGGGACGGCCCGCGCCGCCGTGACCTCCGCCGGACGATCGAGCGCTCGCTCGGCCCGCGGTCGGCATGAGGTCGGCGCCCCGGACGGCGACGCGCGGGACCCGCCCGCCGCGAGCGCTCCTCGTCGCCGCGGCGCTCGGCGTCGGGCTGGCGACGGTGTTGGGACTCGTCGCCCGCTGGACGTCCGCACCACGATTCCGGCCTCCCGAATCCCGACCCGGCCCGGAGGCCGCCGTGACGGGCGGCTTCGTGGCGACCGTGCCCGGGACCGGTAGCCCGCCCGCGGCGGCACCGCAGGGCATGGCGTGGATCCCCGGCGGCGAGTTCTCGATGGGCTGCGCCGACCCGCGCGGCATGCCGTACGGCGGCACCGACCCGATGGGTGACGCCCGGCCGATTCACCGCGTCCGCGTGGCCGGCTTCTGGATGGACACCACCGAAGTGACGAATGACCAGTTCGCGGCGTTCGTGCACGACACGGGGTACGTGACCGTCGCCGAGTGCACGCCGCGGGTCGAGGATTTTCCCGGTGCGCCGCCCGAAAACCTCGTGGCCGGGTCGATCGTCTTCACGCCGCCCGCGGGGCCGGTGCCGCTGCGGGACGCGACCGGCGCCGCGCACCTGCGCTGGTGGGCCTACGTGCCGGGAGCCTCGTGGCGACATCCATCGGGTCCCGCCAGCGACCTCGCGGGACGCGGTTCCGAGCCGGTCGTGCACGTGGCCTTCGAGGACGCCGAGGCCTACGCCCGATGGGCCGGCAAGCGACTGCCCACCGAGGCGGAGTGGGAATTCGCGGCCCGCGGCGGCCTGTCGGGCGCGCCGTACCCATGGGGCCTGGACTTCAGGCCCGACGGCCGCTGGATGGCGAACACCTGGCAGGGGCGGTTTCCCGGCGAGAACACCGCCGCCGACGGCTTCCCCGGCGCCGCTCCCGCGGGGCGCTACCCGGCCAACGGCTACGGACTGTTCGACATGTCGGGCAACGTCTGGGAGTGGTGTGCCGACTGGTATCGGCCCGACACCTACGCGATCGACGCGGGTTCTGATGGCGCCCGCGTCGCCGTCGATCCGCGGGGGCCGGCCGACAGTTTCGATCCGCAGGAACCGGGCCAGCCCAAGCGGGCGCAGCGCGGCGGCTCGTATCTCTGCAGCGACCAGTACTGCTCCCGCTACATCGTGGGCACGCGGGGCAAGGGCGAGGTCTCGAGCGCCACCAACCACATCGGCTTCCGGTGCGTGAAGGATCCGTAGGCGACCTGACGTTCACCAAGGGGCTTCCTGAAAGCCTGCTCACCTCGCCCAACCGGCTCATGAGGGGAGCTCGGCGGGGGCTCGGGACGAGGATCGCGAGCATTGCGGCGCTTCGCCGCTCGCGAGCGAACTCGTACCGGCCCTAAGCCGAGCGGCGTGACCGGTACCAGCGCCGTGAGTCACCGCTTTTTCATCAGCTTCTTCAGCCCGGCGAGCGTGCGGGTGTTAGCGATGTCCTTGGCCTCGAGGCCGGCGCGGCGGGCCTGGAGGATGCCGCAGCGCATGACGTCGAGGCCCTTCGTCGCATGGGCGTCGGTCGAGATGACGAGCTTCACGCCGGCCCGCTTCGCGGCCGCGGCCAGGCGGTCGTCGAGGTCGAGACGCCAGGGATTCGCGTTGATCTCGAGGAACGTGCCGGTGCGGGCAGCGGCCGCGATCACCGCCTCGATGTCCACGTCGTAGGCCGGCCGGCGGTTGATGAGCCGGCCCGTCGGGTGGCCGATGACGCTCACGTGCGGGTTCTCGATCGCTTCGAGGATCCGCGCGGTGATCCGGTCGCGGGGCTGGTTCTGGCCGTAGTGGAGACTGGCCACGACCCAGTCGGCCTGCGCGAGCACGTCGTCAGGCAGGTCGAGGCCGCCCTTCTCGAGCATGTCCACCTCGATGCCCTTGAGCACCACGATCGGCGGCGTGCCGTCCGCGGCGAGCGACTCGTTGAGCCGGTCGATGTCGTGCCACTGCCGAAGCAACCGCTTCCGGTCGAGGCCGTGCGCCATGGTGACCCGCTGGCCATGGTCGGTGATCGCCACGTAGGCGAGGCCCCGAGCGATGGCGGCCCGCACCATGTCGCCGAGCGTGTCTTCTCCATCGGTCGCGGTCGTGTGCATGTGCAGGTCGCCGCGGATGTCGGCGAGCGTGACGAGGTCCGGCAGGTCGCCCGACTCCGCGTGGCCGATCTCGTCGCGTCCCTCACGGAGTTCGGGCGGGATCCACGGCAGGCCGACGGCCCGATAGACGTCCTCCTCGCCGCGGCCGGCCAGGCTCCGTGCCGGCCGCGCCGCGGCCGCAGTGTCGGTGTCCGTGTCGCCACCCGGGGCGAGCGGCCACACGCCGTACTCGTTGATCGTGAGCCCGCGGTCGCGGGCCCGGGCGCGCAGCCGGACGTTGTGCTCCTTCGAGCCGGTGAAATACTGCAGCGCCGCGCCGAAGGAGTCCGCGGCCACGACCCGCAGGTCGATCTGCACGCCCCGCGGCCCGCGGATGCTCGTCTTCGTGTCGCCCCGCAGGAGCACGGCCGAGGTCTCCGGCCAGCCGTGGAGGTGATCCATCACGGTCGCCGGCTCGTCCGACTCGACGACGAGGTCGAGATCCCCCACCGTCTCGCGGCCGCGCCGCCAACTGCCGGCCCCCTCCGCCCGCCGCACCGCGGGGCATTGCCGCATCCACGCCAGCAGCGGTTCGACGATCGCGTCGGCCTCCGCCCACAGGAGCCGGGCGTGCTCCGGGCTCTTGGCAAAGGCGATGTTGTCGAGGATCGCGGCCTGGGTCTTGGCCCCGAAACCCTTCACGTCGGCCACCCGCCCGTCGCGGCAGGCCTGCTCGAGCGCCTCGAGGGAGTCGATCCCGAGCCCGTCGACGAGAGCCTTGACCTTCTTCGGTCCAAGGCCCGGCACCCGCATGAGTTCGAAGACGACGGCGGGGACCTCGCGGGCGAGATCGTCGAGCAGCGGCAGCTTGCCCGTGTCGAGCAGCGTGCCGATCTTGCCGGCGAGGTCGGCACCGATGCCCTCCAGGTCGGTGAGCGCGCGGCCGGGGGCCGCCCGGACGGCGGCCAGCGATTCCACCATCCCATTGATCGTGCGGGCGGCGGTGCGATAGGCCCGCACGCGGAACACGTTCGACCCCTGGTACTCCAGCAGGTCGGCCACGTGGTCGAAGATGGCGGCGATGTCGGCGTTTGTCATGAGCGGCTCGGGCACGGGGTGCCGGCCGCAGTGTAGACCGCCGCGGCGCCGCGCCGCTGAGTCAACGCGCTGCCGTCGCCGGCAGGGCAGCCGTGGGGTAGGCCGGCCGCGGGAACGTCGCCGGGAAGCGGACGTCCACGGCGGGCTGCCACGACGTCGTGTGGCTCGTCGGCTCCAAGAGCCTGGGGAAGGCGCGGGTGGCGCCCGTGGGGCCGGTGCCGGGCAGGAGCGGCATCCCGCCGCTGCCACTCGTGGCGGGCTGCGCGGCGGGAGCGGTCGTGTTGCCCGACCCGGGGACGAGGCTCGGCGGTTCCACGGTGCTGGTCGTGGTGCCCGCGGCCGACTGGGCGGGGATGTGGCTCGCGGCCGGCGCCGCGCCGAGGGCCGCGGCAGCACTGCCGGACGCGGGCGTGCGGGGCAGTTCGGGGCTCGGCTTGAGCGCCGGGGCGGGTGCCAGGGCCGGGGGTGCCGTCGGCTGGGGCTGGACGGGGAACGTGGCCTGGGGAACGAATGTCCCGGCCTGCGGCGGCACCTGCACCGGCATGTAGCCAGTGGTCGGCAGTGCCGGCGGATTGATGCTCTGCTGGCCGGGCACCAACTGCTGCGAGACGTCGGCGCCCGCCGCGCCCCAACCCTGCGGCCCGGGCTGTGCCGGCGGAGCCGCCGGGGCGACGAACGGGCTGGCCGCGGCGGCGGCCGGTCCCGGCATGGCGGGCGCGCCCATGGCCGCCGGGGCCGCGTACCCCGGCGGTTGCATCTGCACGTACTTGGTCGTCGTCACGGCGCGGTACTGCGTGACCGGAACGTTGACCGCCTGCTGCACGTACTGGGTGACGGGCTGCATGCACTCGGTCGCGCATCCGGTGCAGGGATCGATCTCGCACGACGGCTTGTAGCTGGTCACGGGCACGCACTGGTACTGCGTGCGGTAGGTCGTCTCGGGCACGTAACTCGTCTGCTGCACCGGCACCATCACCGGCGGCGGAGGCGCCGCGACGACCGGCGCGGGAGCGACAACCGGGGCGACGACCGGCGCGACCGCGTAGACCGGCGGCTTGAACAGGCAGCACCCACAGCCCGCGAACAGGCTGCTGAGGCAGCACTCCTGCGCGGCCGCGGGGGCCGCGAGCGTCGCGACAGCCGCCACCACCAGGGCCCGGGTCATCCGGCTCGTCTTCATCGCAATCTCCTCTCACTCGGATCAACGATCCGCGATGCCGTGCTCCGGCCGGATCGTCGATATTCCTAGCGTAGATTGCGAGCCTCGCGGTTCCGCCAAAAAAAAGCGGAGCCGGTTCGTGAATCCCGCGGCCCGACGTCGCACGACCGGCACGTCGCGCACGACCGGCACGACCGGAGCGCGACGACCCGCGTGCAAGCTGGAATCGAAGGCCAGTAGGGGCGCGGCGGGAGCCCGCGGGCGGACGGGCCGTGAACGGTCGCCGGTCCTTCAGCCGCCCCGCACTCTCCGCTCGAAGCGGTCGTAGAGGTCGTAGAGCGCCTCGCGGATGTCGCCGCGACGGGCCCCGAACGCCCGCTCGACGTCCGCCGGCCCGATCAGGCCGAGATGCTCCGGCAACTCCGCGACGAGCCGCGACAAGAGCGAGGCCGACGTCTCGCAACGCACGAGCACCGGAAGCCCGGTTGCCGCGTGGCTCGTCACGAGCAGTCCGACGCGGCGCCGCCTCGCCGCCCACCGGACGATCACGGCCCACGGCCGGCCGAGTGCTTCCCAGCTGTCGATGCACAAAGTCGCGCCCGGTGCGGCACGATGCACGGCCCGCAGCGCGGCGGGCCCGTCCCGCCACGACCGGGGTCGCAGCGTTCCGGCGTGCCGACCCGCCTGGGCGAACAGTCCGGCGAGGGTGACGAGCAGGTTCGTCTTGCCGGCGCCATGCGGACCCTCGATGGCCGCCGCGCGCAGATCGCTCGCGCGCGCGAGGAGGGCTGCGAGATCGAGCGGCGCGCCGCCGGCGTCGCGGGGCACGAGCCGGCCTGGCCGCGTGTGGCGCGTGGCGAATGGATTCCGGCGGGAAACGCCCGCCATGGACATGGTCACGGCGTCGCCTCCGTCGCCACCGGCTCCGGCGGGTTGGCCGGCGGCACGGCACCGACCTCGAACACGTGTTCCGACACGAAGTCCCGGCCGCCGGCGTGGAACACCCGGACCCTGACGCACCAGCGAATCTTCACGATCACGCCCTCGTACGAGAGCGGACTCGGCGGCAGCCTCGTCTCGAGGATGCCGCGATCGAGCGCGGCCCGCACCGCGTCGGGGTCGACGATCCGCTCGAAGACATGCACGCCGAGATCCTCTTCCCCCTTGCCCTCGGTGTACCAGGCGACCGAGGCCTCGACCGTGCGGACCACCTCGGGCTCCACGCCGCCGACGCGATACGCCGCGTTGAACGGGCCGCCCGGATCGTAGTGGCGACCGGGCCGGTCGAACTGCACGTCGATGACGGGCGCGAAGCGGCCGCCTTCCGGTCCCCTGCTCACGGTGTGGCCTCGACGGGCGGAAAGACGACCAGCGGGAACACCCTGGTGAACGGCGGCCAGCGTGTCGGCGCACCGTGGACCACGATCCGCCAGCGGACGGCGTTGTGCTCGGAGGCGAAGGAATGCATCGCGTCGTCAGGGATCGTGACCACGCCGATGGCCTCGAACCGGGTCCCCGGGGAGATGCGGACGTCGCGCCAGGTCCGCAGCGGCTCGTGGTGCACGACGAGCGTCTCGCTCCGCGTGTCGGTCCCCTGGCAAAAGGTCGCCTGCTCCTCGCACTCGAGCGTCATGCCCAGCTCGCCGAGGTCACCCGATCCACCCTGTGCGAGCAGCACGTCGTAGCGACCTCCCGGCCGCAGGGGGTGGTCGGAAATCTCGAGCTGGGTCGTGCCGACCGCCGTCTTGAGGACGAGCCCGCGGGCGAAGAGGCCGACCGCCGTGCAGCCCACCGCCACGACCGGAACGAGCAGGCCGAGCAGGAACCAATGGAGGCGGCCCCCCGCGGCATCGAGCCCGGCCCCCACCGCCAACACGACCAGCACCGCGTTCCAGGCGGCGGCGAAGAGTCCGAGGCCGAGAAGCGTCCACGACTCCGGGCTCTCCAGCGGCAGGCGGTAGCGGAGCACGGTGCCCGGGGAGTTGGTCATGTCGTCGCACCCGGGAATGCCCGGATGGCCGGGGGCGGCACCGGGCGCCGGGCCGCCGGCAGTCCGCGACGAGATGGCCGCGGCGAGCGCCTCCTCGGACCGGCCCCAACGGCGCACCGCCCGCCCGAGTCCCGCGCCGCCGAAGGCGAGCAGCGCACCGGGCAACAGGAGCGTCAGGCCCCACATCCACCAGTTGAAGCCGCGCTGCAGGACGATCGTGTCCCGGTGCGACGGGTCGTACCAGCCTGGCACCTCGGCGCCGATCGGCCAGGCGGCGAGCGCCGCGACGGCCCCCGCGCGGTCGGCCGTGCCGGCAGCCGGGTCGGTGCGGCTCCACGACTCGCGAGCCGTCTCGCCGGCGTCGTAGCGGACGAGCAGGCAGGGCCGCCACGTGACCGTCACCCGCCCCGGCGGATCCTCGACCGACCGCTGGACGAGGCCCTGGCCGACGATCCGGCAGGTGGTGGCGACGTAGTCGCGGTTGATCCGCCACTCGGGCACGGCGACACCCGTGACGAGCAGGGCGCCGAACAGGAGGCCGGCGGCCACGAGGACGGCATGAAACAGCCCGTCACCGAACGAGCCCCAGGCCTGGGATCCCGTCCGCCGATGCCCGCGTTTTTTTCCGAAGACTCGCGGCAGCCTCACGGTCGTGCTCGCTCACTCATGGCCGCGGTCCACGGACGGGACGCCGTGGCGGAGCGAAGTCTACCATCACGGGCGCACGGCCCTCCGTGGCTCGCTGGCCGTGGAGAACGCTCCGCTTGGGGATGCTCGACCGCGTTGCATCCTCCGGCGGCAGACTTGTTCCACGGTCCGCTAGCCCTGTCCCACGGGCTCAGGGCTCGGCCGGGCGGTCGCCACATCGGCATCAACCCCGGCGTCCGCGGGCCGCTTGACGCGGAAGAAGCCGATCTTCTCGAGGGCCTTGTAGACCTCCTCGAGCGTCTTCTCGCCAAAGTTCGAGATCGACAGCAGATCCGTGCTGGTGCACTTCAGCAGGTCGTGGACCGTGAAGATGCCCCGTTCCTCGAGGCAGTTGGTGGTGCGGACCGACAGGCCGATTTCGGCCGTGCTCATGTCGAGTTTCTCGGCCATCTCGTCCGATTGGGTCAGGTCCTTGTAGGGGATGCGCGGCATGGGTTCCCTCCCGTGCGAAAGTGGTGCGTTGATCGCGCCGATGACGGCCGTTCATGGGTCCGGGCGCGCGGGGAATATAATCGAATCGCCGCCGATCGGACCACCCGTGGGCGCGGCGACTCATCCCAGAGCCGGCCATGCGGCCGTCTCGCCGGCCCTTTTCTCCCCCCAAATCACCGTGTCCGCCTCATCCCTCGCAGCTTTGAACGACTCCCAGCGTCGGGCCGCCATGCACGTCGAGGGGCCGCTGCTCGTGCTGGCGGGCCCCGGCAGCGGCAAGACGCGGGTCGTGACCCACCGCATCGCCCACCTGATCTCGGCGGGCGTGCGGCCGGAGCAGATCGTCGCCCTCACGTTCACCAACAAGGCGGCCGACGAGATGCGGCGCCGGGTGGCGGCGCTCGTCGGCCCGCAGCCGGTGGAGATGGGCACGTTCCACCGCTTCGCGGCCCGGTTGCTCCGCCGGCACGCCCGCCTGGTGGGCCTCACGGCCGAGTTCTCGATCCTCGACCCGGACGACGCCGGCGCGGTCCTCAAGCGGGCCGCCAAGAAGCTCGGCGTCGCGCTGAAGCACGTGCCGGGCGACCGCCTCGCGGGCGTGATCAGCCGCGCGAAGAACGACCTGCTCACGCCCGCGTCGTTCGAGCCGCGCTGGGGCCGGCCCGCGGACGAGGTTGCCAAGCGAGTCTGGCCCGTCTACCAGGAACTGCTGCTCGCGGCCAATGCCGTGGACTTCGACGACCTGCTCGTCCACGTGGCGCGGATCCTCGCCGACGAGCCCGATCTGCGGGCCGCGCTCGACGCCCGCCACCGCTTCATCCTCGTGGACGAGTACCAGGACACCAACGCCGTCCAGTACTGCATCCTCCGCGGCCTGTCGATCGACCACCCGCACCTCGCCGTGACCGGCGACCCCGACCAGGCGATCTACGGGTGGCGTGGCGCGAGCATCCGCAACATCCTCGAGTTCGAGCGCGACTACCCGGCGGCCACCGTGGTGAAACTGGAGCACAACTACCGCAGCACCGCGAACATCCTCGGCGTCGCCGATCGGCTCGTGGCACACAACACCCGGCGCAAGCCGAAGCGGCTGGTGACCGACGCGCCGCCCGGCGCGCCGGTGCGGATCGTGCTCGACTCCTCCGGACACGACGAGGCCGATCGCATCGCCGACGAGATCGCGGCGGCGGTCGAGTCGGGGCGCCGCGCGCCCCGCGACTTCGCCGTGTTGTTCCGCACCAACGCCCTGTCACGGTCGCTCGAGGTGGCCCTGCGGAGCCGCCGCGTCCCCTACCAGCTGGTCCGGGGCCTCGAGTTCTTCCGGCGCCGGGAGGTCCGGGACGTGGTCGCCTGGCTGCGGCTGGTCCGCAATCCGCGGGACGACGAGGCCACGCTGCGCGTGGTGAACGTGCCGGCGCGCGGCATCGGGCGGCAGTCGCTCGATCGGCTGGCGGCCTGGGCCGAGGACCGCCGCACGAGCCTCGTCGAGGCGGCGGCGCGGGCCGCCGACGTGCCCGGGATGCCGAAGCGGGCGGCCGCGGCGCTCGGTGGATTCGCCCGGCTCCACGCCGATCTCGCGAGGGTCGCGGGAACCGACCCCCGGGTGGCCGTCCTCGTGGAGGCCGTGCTCGACCGCACCGGCTACCGCGCCATGCTCGCGGCGGAGCAGGAGGACGACGAGGAGGGGCAGGACAGGCTGGCCAACGTCGAGGAACTGCTCACCGCGGCCCGGCAGCACGACGACGAGAGCGCCGCGGCGCCCGCCGGCGAAGCCCCCGATCCGCTGCTCGGCTTCCTCGAAACGACCGCCCTCGTGGCGGACACCGACGCCTGGGACGCCTCGGGCGACCGGGTCGCGCTCATGACCCTGCATGCCGCCAAGGGCCTCGAGTTCCCGGTGGTCTATCTGCTCGCCATGGAGGACGGGATCCTGCCGCACGAACGGAGCCTCGACAACGCGGACCAGCTCGAGGAGGAGCGGCGATTGGTGTTCGTCGGGATCACGCGCGGGCGCGAGGAGGTGAGCGCGAGCTGCGCGCGGCTCCGCGACTACCGCGGCACGCGCCGGATCTCGGCGCCGAGCCTGTTTCTCACCGAGATGACGGGTTCGGAGACGGTCGTCACCGGTCCCGAGGCGCCCGCCGCGACGGGCGACGTGGCCTTCGACCCGTTCGGCGACGCCGCCCGCCGCCACGGGGGCGACTTCGACGACTGCGCCCAGGACGGCCCGGCCGGTGCGCAGCGGATCGTCCATCGCGACGGACTGACGCTGGAACTGGACGAACCGGGCACCGTCCGCGGGGAGCGGCCGCGTCGCCGCGACGTGGCGTCCGCCATCGAGCGGGCCACGGATCTCGCGATCCGAATGGCGGGGGGCGGCCCACCGGCACGCTCCTATGCCGCGGGCCAGCGGGTGCGCCATGCCGAATACGGCGAGGGCGTGATCGCGGGCATCAGCGGATCGGGAGCCCGCGCGGTGGGCACCGTGATCTTCACGGGTCCGGCCGGCACGCGGAAATTCATCCTCGGACACGGGGCGCTCGAGCCGCTGCCGTGACGAGGCCCGGCCGAGGTCGCTTTCGGGTCAGCCCGCCGAGCCCGGACCGGAGGGCGTCGCCGGGGCCGGCTCCGCCGCCGCAGGGGAAGGCGCGGCCGACGAGGCGCTCGTCTCGCCGGCCGCCTCGAACGCGGGCAGTGCCTCCGCGATGAAATCACTGCATTCCGCCGTGGCGCGGGTGCTCGGCATCTTCGACTGGTCGATGATGGCGTAGAGCTTGTAGACCGCGGGGAACTCGTTGAGCGCGATGCGGGCGATCTGCGGGGCCACCCACTTCAGCGGTGGCGGTCCGTCGGCGGCCTGCTCGTCCTTCGCCGGCTCGGGCTCGCCCGCCTCACGCGGCTTCGTGTCGGGCACGCCGTAGGTCCAGAACACCCGCAGGACCGTCCCTTCGCGGGCGAACGTGCCGGTGAACGCCTCAGCCACGCGACCGTCGCGGAGCGTGATGGTCTCCCGGTGCTCCGGCTCGGAGATCTCGAACCCGGCGCCGGGATAACAGCGATCCGGCGTGTGACCCGAGGCGTCGTGGGGCGTCGCGCACACCACGAAGGCCGAGACGGCCGTCTTCGTCTTCTGGTTCCGGTACACGCGGGACACGCTGCCGACGGCGCCGGCCCGGTCCAGTTCCGCCTTGCTCGTCTCCAGTTGCCGGTCCTGACGCCATTCGCCGAAGGTCGTCGGGAACGACTGCTCGAGACGGCGGGCCGACTCGCCGAGCGCCTCGTCGTGTCGCTCGGCCCAGCGCTCGGTCCACCGGCCCTGCACGACCGTCACGCCCGCCACGAGCAGGATCGTCGCCAACGAAGCGAGCAGTCCGTCCCTCGAGGTCATCGCGATCCTCCCCGGCTCATGTCGTCACCGCCGATGCGTACCGCCGCCGCGGCCCGTCGTCGCTCACGCCGTTGATAACGGTGCCGAGCACCCGGATGCCGACCGACCGGAGCCGGTCCACGGCCTTCGTCACGAGTGGCACCCGGCTGACGTCCCGCATCGTGACCACGATCGCCGCATCGCTCAACTGGCCGAGCAGAAGGGCGTCGGCGAAGGCGAGGACGGGCCCGGCATCGATCACGACGTGGTCGAAAGAGCCCCGGAAGCCCTTCACGACACTGGCCGCCTCGGGCTTGGAAAGGGCCGTGATCGAGGCGTAGTTGCAGGAGCCCCCGGTGACCGCGAACAGGCCATCGATGCTCGTGGGCTGCACCGCCTCGTCATTGCCGATCTCGCCGCGGAGCAACTCCGGAAGGCCGGCCCGCAGGTCGAGTTCCAGCGCCATGTGGACGTTGGGGTGCCGGAGGTCGCCGTCGAGGAGCAGGGTCCGGTGGCCGGAGCGGGCCAGGCTGGCCGCCAGTTGGGCTGCGAACGTCGTTTTGCCCTCGTGCTCGACCGCGCTCGTCACCAGGATCACCTTGGGGGCCTCGCGGCCCGTCTGGGCGATGATCGTCCGCACGCCGTCGATCGACTCGGTCACCTCATCGGTGTTGGGCCGCTTCGCGGACCGAGAGATCGCCGGCACCGTGCCGATGACCCGCATCCCGATCCGCTGCGTCACGTCGGCAACCGTGGCGATCCTGGCCCGCTGGTACTCGAGCAGGATCACGCCGGCGAAACCGAGCCCGAAGCCGGCCAGAGCCGCGAGTGCCGACAGCAGGATTCGGGACAGGTCCTCACCCACGCCCGGCAGGCCTGCCTCCTCGATGAGTTCGACGCGGTTGGGCATCGCGATATCGACCTCGGAGGCGTTGAGCTGGATGCCCATCTGGTTGGTCACGGCCTGGAGCTGCGCGATCTCGTTGCGGCGGGCCTCGAGGTCGGCGTTGGCGTTGCCGAGGGCCGTCACCTCCTTGGCCACCTGGTCGAACTCCTTCGACGTCTCCTCGAGTTGTTTGGCGATGATCTCCCGCCGCATCCGCAGCAACGCCGGGGTCGATGCCATTCCGCCCGGACGCCGGGTGGAGTCGCCGGCCGCCTCGGCCACGACCTGCGGCCGCAACTCGGCCGCCTTGGCGTCGATTCGCCGCGAAAGATCCTCCCGTTGGGCCCGCAGTCGTCTCACGGACGGATCGTTCTCGCCGCGGGCGCTCCGCTCCGCCTGGAAGGCGATCGTCTCGTCGAGCTCCGCGAGCCGCCGCGCGAGATCGGCGATCTGGGGGTGACGCAGCACGGAGGCATCGACGGAATCTTCGTCCGGGCCTGCATCACCATCGGCATTCATGCGCTTCGTCGCGTCGATGAGCGCGAGTTCCGTGTCGATCTGGAGGACGTCGCGTTGCTGCTGCGTCAACTGCGCCCGAAGCGTTCCCAGATGGTCGAGCAGCAGGCTCCTCTGCGTGGCCACCTCGGCGCTGTCGCGCGTCCCCAGCGAGCGGGCCAAATTGTTGAAGGTCTCGAGCCGCGTGCGGACTTCCGCCATGTTTTCCTTGTACTTCTTCTCGAGCATGTCCCGCCGGGCGAGACGCTCGGTCCGCTCCTTGCTGACCACGTCGGAGAGGTAGGCCTGCGTGACCGCGTTGACGACCTGCTGGACCTCGCGGGGGTTCTCGCCGCGCATGCGGATCTGCACGACTTCCGATTCGGCGGGGGCGCCCACGACGACTCGTCTCATGAGCCACGCCAACTGGTCCTTCGTGTCGCGGAGCGACTCGAGATTCGAGATGTTCGGCCGGCGCAGCGCCGCATTGAGCACGAAGGGACTCTTGATCAGTTGGAGCTGGGTCTTGCGGTACTGGTCGTACTCCGCGGGTGACGAGCCACCGCTGAACGTGCCAGGGTTCGAACGCACCCGCAACCACGCGACGGCCTCGTACTCGCGTGGCAGGAGGAACCAGGCGAGGACCGCCGCTGTCGCACCCAGCGCCAGGCCGATGACCGTGGCGGGCAGCCAGCGCCGCCGGATCGCGTGCCCGATGCTGACGAAGTCCAAGCCGCCGGCGAGCGGATCTCCCGCAGGTCCGTACGCCGGTGGAGCGTAGGAGCCAGGGACCGCGAGTCCGGTCTCGGGCAGCGTGGCAAGCCCACCTCCGGACACCGGTTGCGGTGCCGGCGAGCCGGTATCGGTGGACGTCGTCGCTTCACTCATGGACACGCCGGGTTGCCGATGCCCGTAGCCGCTCGGGAAAGGGCCGCCAGCGAGGCATCCTGCCGGTAATCGACCCGCGAAATGAACCTGCTTCTAGTGTATCGCACGAATCCGTCAATTTCCGCCCACTGGACCCCGTGCCGCGCCGGCATCCGGCAGGGGGCGATTTTCCGGGGTTTTTCGGGGCGCGACCAGAGGAGACACCACCGCAGGGCCGAGGCCCGCCGGCCGCCCGCGCACGACCACGGCCGGGGCCACCTCCTCCTCCACGACCAGGCTCGCGAGCAGTTGCTGGAGCCCGAAGAGCAGCAGTAGCGCCAGCGGCATCATGAAGTAGCCGGCCCAGTCGTGGAAGATTTTCTCGGCCATCTCGGGGCTCACGGTGTAGAGCGCCCCCGTGACGGTGATGCGGATCGAGTTGACGACCAGCGCGATCGGGATCGCGCTCGCCAGGATCACGAGTTTTTCCCACCACTCGCCGCCGGCCACCAGGACGATCATGAGTGCGAGCCAGACAAAGATGGTGAGCATCCGCAGGCCGCTGCACGCGTCCACGACGCCGAGCACCTGCGTTTCCCCGAGGACGATCTTGTTGCCCTCCCGGTAGGCGTCGAGGCCGAGCGTCTGCAGGGCGAACGTGCTGACCATCGTGGCCAGCGTCTGCAGCGGACCGAGCAGGTAGCGCGTCGCCTCGTCGGGCAGCGGATACATGAACATGAGCGCCACGAGCGGCGTCCACGCCCAGCGGAACGTCCGCCACCCGCCGATCATGAGAAACACGCCCGCCAGAGCCGGCACGAACGTGTACATGTCGAGCGTGATGATCCGGAAGTAGGCGCACGCGAGCCGAAACACGAAACTGCCGGCGATGAGTCCCAGGCCAGCCAGCCGCGCGGAAGGAGGCACCGGCGCCATCGGCCGCCGCCACCAGAACAGCAGGCCCAGCGAGCACAACGGCACCAGCCAGCCGTGCGAGTACTGGGGATTGTTCCAACTCGCCCGCGCGTTCATGAGTCCGGGCCAGTAACTGTAGACGAGGGCCCCGGTCAGGATCGCGATCAGGATCCACGCGGTGGCATCCTCCGGCCGCCGCAGGTCGGCCTGAAGCTCGCCGAGCCGGCGTCGCAGCCCCTCGCCGAGTGACTCGTCGGAATAGTTCGGTTCCTCGTCAGCCAGGACGGCGGGCCCGGGAGAGAGTTGTCCCGGCGGGCGAGGCGGCAGGATGGAGGCTGGCGTCTTCATGCGCGATACGCGGGACGGGAGCGGTGGACGGGCTGTGGCGGAAGGCGAATCGATGATGCGTCGTGAAGCGACATGCCCTATCGTAACGGGTGAGGCGGCGGAAATCCCGGGGGGCCTCAGCTCCCGCTCCAGCGCCGGCACATGGCCCACCATGCGGCCGTCAGCGGGTGCCAAACCAGCACCACGGCCACGATGGCCAATCCGCGGGCGAGCGGGGATCGCCCGAGCCAGCGGCCCACGCCGCTCGCCAACGCGGCCAGCCCGGCGGCCTGCCAGCCGAGCGCGGCGCCGACCAGCACGCACGCCGCCTCAACTGGGCCGCCTCCGGCCGCCCGTCCCGCCGCCCAGCCGAAGGCGAGGCCCACGGCCGAAGCGACGAGGTGGCCGGGCCAGTCGCCGCTCGCGTCCCAGGCCGCGGGCGGACACCCCACGGGCAACGGCCAGAGCGGCGGAACGAACGCCGCCGCGAGCGCGGCGGCCGCGCTGGCGACACCCACCGTGACGCCGGAGACGACATGGCCGCGTTCGGCGAGCAGAGCCCACGCCACGAGCGTGAGCGCGAGGGCGGTGCGCCCGGCCCAGGCGATCATGGCAGCGGACGGATCGCCCGTCGGTGCCAGGGCGATCTCGGCCAGCGCGAGCGCGGTGGCGATGCCGCCACAGGCCGCCTCGACGAGCGGATAGCGGGGTGAGATGGCCGCGCCGCAGGCGCGGCACCGGCCGCGCAGGGCGAGCCAGCCGAGCACCGGCACGTTGTCCCGCGCCCGGATCGTCACGGCGCACGACGGGCACCGGGATCGGCCGTGGACGACCGTCTCGCCGCGCGGCACCCGGTGAGCGACCACGTTGAGGAAGCTGCCGACCATGCTGCCGGCAACGAATGCCCCGCCAGCCGCGGCCGCCACTCCCGGGAGCCAGGCCAACCAGGGTTGGAAATGCCAGGGTTGGAAATGCACGGGGATCATGCCCGTATGGGAGCGGTCGGGAAATGCTGTTAGGGTACTCGCCGCCGTCTTGGAAGCGCCGCCGTGCCTATGGACGCTCTGGAAACCACCCCCCCTCGTGCCGCCCGCCGCCGCATGCCCGCGTGGCTGGGCCTCGGCCTGCGCGTGGCCGTCACGGCGGCGTTCATCGCCTTCCTGTACTATCTCGTGCCCTGGCGTGATCACGAGGTCGATGGCCGCGTCGAACCCGGCATCGTCAGCGTCATCTCCGCCGCCGACTGGCGATGGTGTGCCGCGGGCGTGCTGACCGGCATGCTCGTCCAGGTGCTGGCGGGGATTCGCTGGGCGGCCCTGGCTCGGCCACTCGGGTTCGACCATCCGCGAAGGTTTTTCGTGTGGCGGTTCTTCGAAGGCTCCTGCTTCAGCCTGTTCCTGCCGTCGTCGATCGGCGGCGACGTGGTCAAGGCCCTGCGGGTGGGCGACACCACGTCGCGGCGCGTGCTCGCCGGTTGTTCCCTCGTGGCCGACCGGCTCACCGGGGTCGCGGCGCTCGGCGTGATCTGTGGATCCGCGTTCCTGGCGACCTGGTGGGGACTCGGACTCGTGGCGACCATCGCCGTCGCCGCCACTCTCTTCGCGGTGGTGACGACGGCGTTTTGGATCGGGGTCGGATCACTCGACCGGATCCTGCTCCTGATCCCGTTGCCCGGCTCGGCGCGGGCGTTCGCCGGCCGACTGCTGCCCTACCAGGAGCGGCCGAGCCTCATGGTCAGGGCGGTGGCCTGGAGCCTCCTCGTTCAGATGGGCGGTGCGACGTCCGTGGCGATGCTGGGTCGGGCCGTCGGCGTGGAGCAGCCCTTCTCGGTGTGGTTCACGGTCGTGCCGCTCCTCGCCCTGGCGATGGTCGTGCCGCTCACCGTGAACGGCATCGGCGTGCGCGAGGGGGGAATGATCGCGCTGCTGGCGCTGCACGGCGTGCCGAAGACGCCGGCCGGCGCGACCGCGCTGCTCTGGTTCGCCACGACGATCGTCGGTGGCCTCGTCGGTGGGGTGCTGTTCCTCCTCGACCGAAACCCGTCGGCGGCGCGCCCGAGCGGAGTCACGGCGGGCTGATCGCCCCCTTGCGCCGGGCATCGACGAGCAGGATCCCCGCCACGGTCTTGGCGTCGTCGATCCGGCCGTCGAGGCACATCGCCACGGCCGTCTCCCAGGCCACGACCCGCGGGCAAATCCGCTCCCCCGGTTCGAGGGCCTGCGGGCCGGGCACGAGGTCGCGGGCCACGAACAGGTGCATCCGCTCGCGGAGGATCCCCGGCGACATCCAGAATTCCCCGGCCGGCTCGATGCGGCCCGCGCGGTAGCCCGTCTCCTCGGCCAGCTCGCGGCGGGCTGCGTCGGCGAGCGACTCCTCGCGGTCGAGCGTGCCGGCCGGGAGTTCGAGGAGCGTTCGGCCCACCGCCACGCGGACCACCTCGACGAGGCAGACCTCCGCGGCCGAGACCAACGGCACGACGACGACACTCCCCGGGTGCTCGATCACCTCGCGCCGCCGGGTCGAACCGTCGGTGCAGGCCTCCGCCACGCCGACCACGCGGAATCGACTGCCCGTGAACAACACGTCGCCCGTTTCCATGGTCACGTGCTCCCAGCCTCGCCGGCCGGCGGTGGCACGACCCGCGCCGGCATGCCGTCGATCCCGAGCGCCGCGCCGCCCAGCCCGCGCACATGAACGAGCGCCAGGCCTAGCCCGCCGCCGAGCCGCGGTGATACGCAGGCCGACGTGACCCGGCCGACCGTCTCGCCCGCCGCGGTCACCGCCGCACCGATCGCGGGTGGCACGGCGGTCGCGAGCACGACGAGCCTGCGGTTGACGTGTCCGAGCGCGTCGAGCCGCGCCACCGTCTCCTGGCCGAGGTAGCAGCCCTTCGTGAACGAGATCGCCCGGGCGTCCCGCCCAAGTTCCTGTGGCAGGGTGCGCGGATCGACGTCGGCCGGCTCCGGCGTCCCGGCCTCGATCCGCGCCGCAGCGACGGCCGCGGCATCGAGCTCGGGGAGTCCCTCCGCGCGGAGCCAGGCGGTGAGCCTGTCCGCGTCGCCCCGTGCCGCCTGCAGGAGCAGCCCGCCCGGCCCGAACCAGTCGAGGGCCACCACGTCGCACCCGACGCCGCCGACGCCGACCCGGGCATGGGCGAGCGGCCCGGCGCCGGGCGTCCCCGGACAGCGGGCGGCGAGCCACTCCGGCGCGTGCGGGCCGGCCAGCAGGAGGGTGACCAGGTCGGCGGTGGCGTCCAGGAGTTCGACCTGCTCGCGGATGAGGTGGTGATCGAGGTGCGCGCGGAGCGGGTCGGCGATGCCGGCCGCGCCGTCGAGCCACAGGCCGTCGTCGGTGCGCAGGATGTTCACGAGCGCGAGCACGTGGCCGCGCGCGTCGGTGAAGAAGCCCTCCGTTCCGGTCCCGGCGCCGAGCCGCGCGAGGGCCGCCGTCGTGAAGTTGTCCACGAAGCGCACGGCGTCGGCCCCGCGGACGAAGAGCGTCGCGCGCCCGGGCAGCACGGCCCAGCCGGGGGGGATCGCTGGTGGAACGGGAGAGGTTTCCGGCACGGCGGCAGGGCCCGATGGCGGGGAGCAAACCGCGGGAGGCTACCAGACGGCGGGCCGCGGCCGCGGGAAACCGATTTCCGGAAAAATTTTCCCGGTCGCGGCGAACGATCCGCCGTCGGCCCGCGTATCTCCAGGCACCGCGACGTTGATCGCGGCCGACAGGATCCGCCGGGTCCGACGGTCGCCAGCGGCGTGGCGGCATCTCACCCGCTGATTGTGTTCGCGAGGTTCGACCCTTCCGCCCGGTGCCGTCGCGCCCCCACTGCGCGCCGGCCCATCCGCGGGAGAGTCGCGCCCGCGCCGAGCCGAGGAGGAACCGCACGATGGCGACCGTGGACTGCGACCGCTCGCAGGGCGAGGACTTCGACGACGAGGGTGACACGGGCTTTGCGTCGGGCGCGCGGATCGCCGATGCGGCCTTCTCCGACGCGGCGCGTGCCGCCGCCGAGGCCGGCGACTGCCCGCAGACCGCATCTCGCCGCCGCCGGCCGTTGCACCGCATCGCGGAGGTTCGTCACCGCCAGGGCGTCACGCTCCGCAACGTGGCGCGGCGGCTCGGCATGTCGCTGCCGGTGGTTCGCCGTCAGGAGTCGCCCGACTGCGACCTGCGCCTCTCCGACCTGCACCGCTGGCAACAGGTGCTCGACGTGCCCGTCGCCGAACTGCTCGTGGAGGGCGACGGGCAGTTGTCGGGCCCGATCCTCGA
Organism: Planctomycetaceae bacterium; assembly: GCA_046095965.1. Lineage (GTDB taxonomy): Bacteria > Planctomycetota > Planctomycetia > Pirellulales > UBA1268 > QWPN01. Next base: position 4,139 of record JBJTJO010000154.1, on the reverse strand, counting down.
ACGGTCGCGCATGGTGAAGCTCATGAAGACGGCCGCGGCGCTCCGCGAACGGACCGCCGGCTCGCCGGCGCGGCTCCTCGTTGACATGCTCGTCAACCAGATCCTCGAGATCATGCCGGAACTGGCCGACGTCACCCCGTGGCACACGGTCGGACAACGGCGGACCCTCGACGATCTCGGCCGGACCGCCCGGGCCAGCGTGCCCGACGAGGTGTTTCGCCGGGTGCACTGACGAAGGCGCGCCGCGGAGCCGGTGCGCGGGCGCAGCTTCGGCTTGTGGGCGGCCGCGGTCCGGTTTACGATCCTTCCGGCCGCGAAGAGTCCATCGGTGGACGTCCGCGGCGTTCTCCCGGCGTGGAGGTCGTGGTGTTCTCGTTCGTCGGCGTGCTCGGCATCACGCTCGTGCTCTTCTTCGTGGTGGCGATCACGGGTCGGCTGATCCTCGGCCGCTGACCCGCGTCGGGCGCGGGGCAACGCCGCCCGCGGCGCCGCGCAGCATGGCGGCGATGATCCCGCCCAGCAGTCCGACGAAGATCACCCAGGCCGCCACGACCACGTGCGGATAGTCCCGGAGCCAGATCCGCTCCGGCGGTTCCGCGCTCCGCGGCACCTTGCGGCGCACCGGGCCGTGGTCCCCCGACTGCTCGCGCATGTCGTCCCGGAACCGGTCCCAGTCGGCCTGCGCGGCGGGGCTGGAGACCTCGGCGAGCCGCGCGCCTCGCCAGCGTAGGAACAGGACCGGCGGCACGGCCACCACCGCGAGCCAGCAGGCCGCGACCAGGAGGAGGATCGGCAGGTTCGTCCCTGGGCGGGGCGTCGGGGGGCGGTCGGTCATGCCAGGGGCCTGGGAATCCGGGGGTCCGTTCAGTCTGGCGGCGGGCCGGCGCCGGTGCTACCGTCCCGCCCTCGCGGCCGGCCGAACCGGGCCGCGGCCCCGCGCTGGAGCCCGCCCCCGTGCCGAGTGCCGCCCCCGCACCTCGTCGGTTCGCCTGCCACGTCGCGGTCGTGCTGGCGGCGGCGGCCGCGGTCCCGAGTCACGCCCGCGCGGACGGGGGCTGGCTGCCGACCTCGTGGTTTTCCGCTCACGGTGCCGACGCCGCGGCGATGTTCCCGCTGGCCGAGAAGGACGGGCCGTGGCTCGTGCTGGCCACGACGTTCCGCGGTGAGACGGCCCGCGAAGACGCCCGCCGGCTCGTCCACGAGCTGCGCGACCGCTTCGGCCTCCAGGCCTACACGCACGAGAAGGCGTTTGACTACACGGGCCGCCAGGCGGGCGTGGGGCTCAATCCCGACGGCACGCCGAAGACCATGCGCTACGCCAACGCGAAGCAGGTGGTCGAGGTCGCCGTGCTCGTCGGCGACTTCGCGTCGTGCGAGGATCCGCGGGGGCAGAAGACGCTCCAGAAGGTGAAGACCCTCGCGCCGGAGTCGCTCGGCGGTGAACACGCGAAGGGGGGGCTCGTGTCGGACTTCCTGCAGGCCAACCGCGATCATCTCGCGAAGGCCGGCGGCACCAAGAAGCCCCCGATGCACACGGCGATGATGATTCCCAACCCGCTGCTCCCGGCCGATTTCTTCACGCGGCAGGAGGTCGATGCCTTCGTGATGGAGATGAACGCCGACGTCGAGCATGGTCTCCTCGACTGCCCGGGCCGGTACACCGTGCGGGTCGCGACGTTCTCGGGTGCCGGCTCGTTCGACGTGCCCGGCGGGCAGTCCGCCGCGCGGCCGGGCACCGCCTCCGACCCCGCGCGGCTGCTCGAATGGCTCCGGGGCAGCGGGTGGCGCGATCCGCACCTGCGTGGCGTGGCGGGGGAGGGTCGGCTCGTCGAGGCGGCCGACAAGGCGCATCGGCTCACCGAGGCCCTGCGCCGCGCCGGCTGGCAGGCCTGGGAATTCCACGACCGCGACTCGAGCCTCGTCTGCGTGGGCAGCATCGAGACGCTCGCCGTCCCGCAGGGAGACGGTCGCAGCGTCGTCAACCCGGAGATCACGCGGATCGTCGCGGCGCTGGGGCCCGACCCCGCGGCCTTGGCCCGGGGGCAGGTGGTGCCGCGCGAGTTCGGCGGCATCATGCTCGACGTGCAGCCGAAGCCCATCGACGTCCCGCGCGCGCCGACAAGGCGGCGGTGACGTTCAGCCGGGGCCTCGCGTCGTTCCGGTGCGGATCCCCGCCACCGCGTTCGATCGACTACAAAGGGGGTGTGAACGCCACTTCGTCAGCAGGTTCCGCCACCGTGCTCGTGCTCGGGACCACGAATGCCGGGAAGGTACGCGAGCTCGTCGAGTTGCTCGCCCCCCACGGGATCGGGTGCCGGTCGCTGCGCGAGACGACGGGTGCCGTCGAGGTCGAGGAGACCGGCGCCACGTTCGCGGAGAACGCGGCGCTCAAGGCCACCGGGCAGGCGCGGGCGCTGGGCGCGTGGGTGCTCGCCGAGGACAGCGGGCTCGTCGTGCCAACGCTCGGCGGGGCGCCCGGCGTGCATTCGGCGCGGTTCTCGGGGCCCGTGCCGGCCGGTGCCGGGCGGGCCGTGGACGAGCGCAACAACGATCTCCTGCTCGAGCGGATGGCCGCGTTGGCCGGCCGGGACCGCGCGGCCCACTACGCCTGCCATGCCGCTCTCGCCGACCCGACGGGCCGGGTGGTCGCCGTCGCGGCCGGGGCTTGCCATGGGGAGATCGCCCATGCCCGCCGCGGGGCCGGGGGCTTCGGCTACGACCCGCTGTTCATCGTTCCCGAGTATGGGCGGACGTTCGGCGAGATTCCGCCGGCCGTGAAGGCCGTGATCAGCCACCGGGCTCGGGCACTGCGGGGGCTCGTACCCGCGATCGTGCGGCACCTCGGCGGATCGGCCGTCGCGGCCGGCCACCCGGTGTCGGCGGGCGGCGTTGTGACGTAGGCTGTGGGAGCGGGGCTGATCCGTCCCGCAGGGAACGTCATCGCATGAGTCACCCCGCCGCACGTGTCCGCACGCTCGTCGCCGTGATCTGCCTGGTGACGGGCGCGGTGGCGGCCGGGCGCCAACCCGGTGACGGCCGCAAGCCCACCGACGAGGTGGCCATCGTCGGCGACACGCCGATCTTCCGCTCGGAACTCGATGCCGTCATGCGGCGGGCGGCGGGCGCGGGGCAGCTGCCCGGCCCGACGGACGGCCTGCAGGGATCGGGCGACGGCGCCGCGCGGCGGCAGTGGCTCGAGGCCACCGCGATCGAGCAGCTCGTCGATGCCCGCCTGCTTCGCAACGCGGTCGATCGTGAGCGGATCTCGGTGGCGCGCAGCGACGTTGACATCCGGCTCGAGCAGCTGCGGAAGCAGGTCGCGGCGCGGGGCATGGAGTGGCAGCGGTTCCTGGAGCAGACCGGCCGCGACGAGGGCGCGATCCGCGAGCAGATCGAACTGGAGATCGGCCTCGATCTCATGATCCGCCCGAAGCTCACGCCGGCGGTGATCGCCGCCGGACTCGAGCGGCACAAGCGCGAACTCGACGGCACGCGGCTGCGGGTCAGCCACGTCGTGCTGCGTCCCGACGCGGCGCGCGGCGACGAGGCGGTCGCCGCCGCGACGGCGCGGGCGGCGGCGATCCGGCGGGAGATCGTGCAGGGCGGGACCACGTTCGACGAGGCCGCCCGCCGCCATTCGGCGGGGCCGAGCCGCGTCCGCGGCGGCGACATCGGCTGGATCTCCCGCGACACACCGTTTCTCGACGCCTTCGGGAAGCAGGCATTCGCGCTGGCCAAGGGGGACGTGTCGAAGCCGTTCGTGACGCCGTTCGGTGTCCACATCGTGCAGGTCACGGCCATCGAGCCGGGACGCATCGGTCTCGAGGCCGTGCGACCGAAGCTCGAGACGCTGATCGCCGGCGAATTGCTGCGGGAGACGCTCGCCCGGCTGCGGAAATCGACCCCCGTGTCGTACAGCCCCGGGGTGTCCCACTTCGACCCGGCGACGCCTGCCGACGGCCCGGGCCCGCGGCGGGTGGTGGCCGGGATCGCCCCGACCCCATCCGGTTCGGGCCCGCGCGCCCGGTGGAAGCCGGTGCGAGAACATCGCGATCAGCGGCACCACGACGATGCACGCCACGAGCAGGAACGAGCGGATCTTCATGCTGGCGCCGACAGCGGGGCGGAGGGGCGGGAAG
>JBJTJO010000153.1:0-2891 GCA_046095965.1 Planctomycetaceae bacterium | reverse complement strand
GCCGGGCCTTGGCGGGGAGCTTCCGGATGTTCTCGTAAACCGTGTGGAACTCCTGCATGCTGGCGACGTCGAAGCTGCCGCCGAGCTCGTAGAAGGTCTTCACGATCGCCGGGTCGCTGTTGACCTTCACGGCGTAGTAGACCTGCACGCGGGGGAAGTGCTTGCGGAACAGCGCGTAGTTCTTCCGCAGCTCGGCGTGGTCCACGACGAACAACGGGGTGCCGTGCTTCTTGGCGAGATCGAGGAGTGTTTTTTGGTTCATCGTGGTGCGGGTCAAGTCAGTCACCGTCGGTCAACAGAAAGTTCGTGAACTGCCAGGGGTCGTTGGGGTCGATCGCCGGCCGGTTGTAGCCGTGAAAGGCGTTCGAATAGTGCTTGAGCGGCGTCCAGTCGCTCTGCACCGACACGAACTTGCCGAGGTAGGGCTTCGCGATCCCGAGCACGTAGTCGTGCGGCAGGTCGTCGGGCAGCTTCACGCCCTGGTCGGGGTTCTCGATCATCCACATCGTGGCCGCCACGACCGAGCAGGCCACCTGCATCGTCGTGGCATTCTGGTGGGGCACGAGCCGCCGCGACTCCTCGATCGAGAGGTCCGTGCCGCACCACCAGCTCGTGAGCGGGTGGCCCATGACGAGGGCGCCGAGGATGTCGGCGCCGCTCGTGATCTCGTCGGTCATGATCCGGATCCGCGGCTGGAGCCGGTAGTCGTTGCCGCGAAGCTCCCAGAGGCTCGCGATCGCGGCGTCGCAGGGGCAGTAGGCGTAGTGGACCGTGGGCCGATACACGGTTTTGCCCGAGGCATCCCGCACCGAAAGCTTCTCGGTGATGCTGAAGGCCTCACCGTGACGGACGACCATGCCCACGATGGTGTGGTTCGGCGGCACCCAGCTCACCACCTGCGTGTTGATGCCCATCCGGGCCAGGCAGATCTGGCTCTGCGGGCCGTCGGCGTGCTCGTAGGCGAACGGGGGGAGCGTCTTCTCGTGCGTGCCCCAGCCCATCTCGGCCGTCGTCGTGCCCTCCTCGCGGAAACCCTCCACGCTCCACGTGTTGACGAACTCGTCCACCTCCTTGGGCCGGTTCGTGATCTGCGTGTCGCGCTCGCTGCAGTGGATCACCTTCACGCCCAGTTCGTGGGCGAGATGGTTGAAGGCGTGGCTCCTGGCGTGCTGGGCGATCCGCTCGGCCTGCTCGCCGGCGAACTTCCTCTCCTCGAGGCACGCCGTCGCGATGTCGAGCAGGGCATGCTTCGTGAAGTGGCTGATGAGGCCGGGATTCGCCCCATGCTCGAGCACCGCCGTCGGCCCCGGCGTCGTCCAGCCGGCGATCAACCGGCGGAGCTTCATGTGCCGCCAGTAGAGCGTGAGGTGCGTGGGGTGCGCCCCCTTCGCGTGCTCGTAGGGATCCCAGAGCTCGACCGATGTGTTCAGGTAGTTCACGCCGTGGTCATGGCACCACTGCACGATCTCGCAGCAGTCGATGTTCCACGCGAGGTCGATGAGGATGTCGCCCGCGGAGACGTGCTTTCCGAGGATCGCCCCGAGGTTGTCGGGCTCCACCTTCCCGCGGACGAAGTTCACGCCCTTCTCGATCCAGGGCCGCAGCGCCTCCTCGTGGGGCTCGAACTCCAGGATCGTCACGTCCTGCGGCTTCACCTTCACGTGGTCGAGCAGGATGGGGAGTGTGCAGCGGGCGACGGCCCCGAAGCCGACGAACAGGATCCGTTTGTGGAAGGTGAGCATGTCGTATCAGGAGGGGTTCCCGGGGTGGCGGTGCCGACGCGTTTCTACGTGGCCGCGGCGATCTTGTTCGCCGTCGCGGCAGTATATCGGCGGCGGGCACCACACGGGTGGCGTCGCGCTCGCGCGGTATCCTGCGGCCCGGTCGATGCCATCCACGCGACCGGTCGCCACCGCAGGGAGATCGCGCCATGTCCCAGTCCAGACTCGTCACCGTTGGTCTCGCCGCGGTCGCCGCCGCCGCCGCGGCTGGCTTGTCCGCCCAGGAACCGGCGCCGCGGCCGGCGGCCGACGCCCGCATCCTGCCCATGTTCCGGCCGGAGGATCCGCCCGGCCGCTCGCTCGACGCCAACCTCTACATGCAGACCTCGGCGGAGTATCGGGCCTGCTGCCTCCAGGCCTTCGCCCTCGCACGCCTGCGGCTCGAGCGGATCGTCGCCGACTCCGCCGAGCCGCCCGCCCGGCTGGCGGTGATCCTGGACCTTGACGAGACCGTGATCGACAACTCGGCCTTCCAGTCGATGATGATCCGCAGCCGGCTCGCCTACGACCAGCGACTTTGGGACATCTGGGAGGCCGAGCACTGGGACAAGTGGGCGCTCGTCCCCGGCGCCAAGGGCTTCATCGAGGAGGCCCGGCGGCGGGGCGTGACGGTGGGCTACCTCAGCAACCGCAACGACCGCTTCCGCGAGCAGACGATGCGCGGGCTCGAGCGGCTCGGCATCCAGCCCGCGCACGACGCCGACCTCAAGCTCGCCACCGACACGAGCGACAAGACCCGCCGCCGGGCCGATATCGAGGCCGGGCACCGGGTGGTGCTCCTCGTGGGCGACAACCTCCGCGACTTCTCCGAGGAGTTCCGGGTGCCGAAACTCGCGGACGACGCCGACGGCGAGACGCTCCGGGCCGCCATCCGCGACCGCAAGGCGAAGGTCGATGCCCACGCCGACGAGTGGGGGGACCGCTGGATCATCCTGCCGAACCCGGCCTACGGCGAGTGGGCGAAGCCGCTGGACCGTGGCAGCCGCGACGTGGAACAACTCGTGCCAGAGTGAGCGGGCGGGCGCGAAACGACTCACACATTCAGTCATGATGCTGAGGGGGTGAGGGCCCGCTCAGAGCCCCTTTCGCCTCTCCCTCTGGGAGAGGGCC
>JBJTJO010000152.1:0-4252 GCA_046095965.1 Planctomycetaceae bacterium | reverse complement strand
ATATTACACACAATGTGTGCTTTTCGGGAACACTCTGAAGAAAGCTTTGTGTGGTGCTGCCATGGCCGATCGTGCGATCATGCCGCCGCGTAGCCGGAGTTGGTGCGGCGGGCGTGGCCGAGGGCCACGAGCGTGTCGAGGATCTCCTCCACCCGAGGCGCCTTGGCGGTTTTGAAGTCGCCGGATCTTGCCGCGTAAGCCCGGAGCATCGCCGGACCACCCTCACGGAGGGTATGCTCCGCGGCGGTTCACGGTCCGCACGCGAGCCAGGTTACGGCATTGACTGCAACCCCGGCCCCCGAGCGGGCATCGTCGCCCATGATCATCTACGCCGAGACGCGGCAGGGCTTTCTCGAAGACGTCGATCTCAATCGGCTCGAGCGCCGGCTGGTCGAGGGATTCGAGCGGCAGACGGGTAGCGTGCCCGCGGATCGGTCGGTCTGGGCCAACGAGTACGCCCGGTTTGCGGGCGCGCTCCGACGGGCCGGCGTCGATGACGACATGCAGGTCGCCATCGAATACCACGTCTCCGCGGCCGGCCGTTCCCGGATCGACGTTCTGCTCGCGGGCAACGATGGCCGGCAGGACCACGGAATCGTCCTGGAACTCAAGGCTTGGAGCGAGGCCGACGTGTCCGACGTCCCCGAACTCGTCTGGTCGCCGTATGGCGGCGGCCGGCTCGCGCAGCATCCCTGCCTGCAGGCACGCAAGTACAAGGGAATGATCCTCCGGTTCAATGCCGACATCCGTGACAAAGGCGTCGATATCCATTCCGCTGCCTACCTCTTCAACCTGGAACGCCGACACCCCGAACCACTCGAGGATCCGCGGTATCGGCATATCATCGACGAGTCCAGGCTGTTTCTGGCCGACGACGCAGATGCGCTGTCCCGCTACATCGAGAAATACGTCCGCCATCGCTCCCGGCACGACGTGCTCTTCCTGCTCGAGAAGGGTCGCGTCATTCCGTCGCCCGCGCTCGTGGAACGCGTGGCCCAGATGCTCGACGGCAACGAGGAGTTCGATCTGATCGACGCCCAGAACGAGGCGTTTCAGGTGATTCGGCATGCGATCGCGGGTGTCGCCACCGCGACGAAGCGACAGGTGTTCATCGTCCACGGTGGCCCCGGCACGGGAAAATCGGTGATCGCCGTCCGGCTCGTGGCCGAGGTGCTCGCATCGAAGCGGCTCGGATTCTTCATCGCTCCAAACAAGGCGTTCCGAGACACCCTGGTCGAGCAACTCGCCCGCGGCAGTCGCGATTATCGTGAGGATGGCCAGGCGCTCTTCCAGTCGTCGTGGAGTTTCCATGGGGCCGACTTCATGAAGGATCGGCTTCACGAAGTGCTCGTGGTCGACGAGGCACACCGTCTCAAGGACGAGGCCTACCAATACCGTGGATCGAGCATGGTCGAAGACATGGTCCGGGCGGCACGGATCAGCGTGTTCTTCCTCGACGAGACGCAGTGTGTGCAATGGAACGACTCGGGGAGCGAGCAACGGATTCGCGACGCCGCCAAGAAGTTCCGGGCCCATGTGCATCCCCCCTTCAGCCTCACGGCCCAGTTCCGGTGCGGCGGCTCGGACGGCTATCTCAACTGGCTCGACGACGTGCTCCAGATTCGGCCCACCGGCAACTTCGACAATTGGGCCGACGAGCTCTATGGCTTCCGGGTGTTCGACGATGCCGCAGATCTGTACCGCGAACTCCGCGCGCGGAATGCCGACAACAAGGCCAGGCTGGTCGCAGGTTACTCGTGGGACTGGCCGACCGAAGGACGCCAACGCCGGGGGCATGTGAAGCACGTCACGGTGGACGGCTTGTCCCTGCCCTGGAACTTCAGCGGCGAGAACTGGGCGACCGCCACCGATGGCATCGACCAGGTCGGATGCGTGCACACGTGCCAGGGTGTGGAGTTCGACTGGCTCGGGGTACTCATTGGCCCCGACCTGCGATGCGAAAACGGTCGAGTTGTCGGCGATCCCGCGAGGCGGGCACGCACCGACAGTTCCTTGAAGGGCTGGAAGACGGCGCTTCGCAACGCAAAGGATGATGCCGCCGCGACGGAACAGGTGCTGGCCAAGGTTCAGGCCATCATCAAGAACACGTACAAGGTGCTGCTGTCGCGCGGCCGCAAGGGATGCTTTGTGTGGTGTGCCGACCCCGGACTGCGTGACTACCTTCGCGATCGACTCCAGCTCGCATCGCGAACATTCGCATCACGAGCAGGTACGCTTGCGTCGCGCCCCCCTGCACCGCCGACAGCAATGGTCGCGAGTCCGCCCGGCCGGCGGTTCATCGATTGGGTGCCAGTGTACGAGCTGAGCGCGGCGGCCGGCGACTTCGGACCGTCTTCGCCGGCCGAACGCCTCGGATGGGTTGAGTCACCCCCTGGCCTCCGCACGGACGAGCGTCATTTCGCGACCCGAGTGCGTGGCCGGTCGATGGAGCCACTCATTCCCGATGGCTCGCTCTGCCTGTTTCGCTCCGACGTGACGGGCAGTCGTGCTGGACGCATTTTGCTCGTCCAGCACCACTCGATCAGCGATCCGGAACTCGGCGGCTCGTACACCGACAAGAAGTACCGCTCGCTCAAGGTTCAGGACGTCGATGCCGGTGATGATGCTTCCTGGAGCCATTCGGCCATCCAGCTCGTGCCGCTGAATCCGGAGTTCCAGACTATCTGGATCAACCCGGATCAGGTCGAGGATCTCAGGGTCGTCGCGGAATTCGTTCGCGTCCTCCGGTAGAGTTCGCGCGAGCCGTTGTCCTCATGACGGCGGACAGAACGACGCGCGTCAGCCCGGCTTCGGAAACTCGACGCCGTCGTAGATCTCCGTCAGCGGCACCGTCACGTCGAGCGAACCCAGATGGATCTCAGCCGCCGGATCGGTCGCCGCGGACAGGAGCCAGTGGTCCACGGTGCCCGCCGCGTCGGGCTCGTCCGCACGGCGCAGGAAGGCCTCGACCGACGTGCGATCCTGGGCCACGACAACGTATTCCCGCAGCGTCGGCAGCCGCCGATAGTGGCCGAACTTCAGGCCGCGGTCGTATTTCTCGGTCGAGTCGGAGAGCACCTCGATCACGAGCACGGGGTTCGTCAGCGTGTGGTGCACGCCGTCCTCCATGGCGGGCGCGCCACAGAACACGATCACGTCGGGGTAGGTGTAGAGGCCGGTGGCGTCCACCTTGAGCCGCTGGTCGCTCGTGACCACGCGGCAGCCCCGGCCGGAGAGGCGGTTGCGGAGGGCGAAGGCGAAGTTGTCCTTGATGAGGTTGTGCCAGAGCGATCCGCCGCTCATGGCGAACATCTCGCCGTCCAGGAACTCGTGCCGGACGTCCGACGCGACCTCGAGCGCGAGGTATTCGGCGGCCGTGAGACGGCGTTTTTCGGCGGTGGACATACGAGCGAAGATAGATACGAGTGGAGACAGGGACCGGTCAGGCCGACTGGGCGTCGTCGAGGAACACGCCCATGCGGCGGAACTTCTCGTAGCGGGCCGCGAGCAGCGACTCGCGCGGCTGGGCCACGAGCTCGCGCAGGCTCCGCACGAGGAACGTCTTGAGCCGCACCGCCATCTGCCGCGGATGCCGGTGCGCGCCGCCGGCCGGCTCCTCGATGACCGCATCCACCACGCCCAAGCCGGCGAGGTCGCGCGAGCGGAACCGCAGCGCCCGGGCTGCGTCGGCCTTGAACTCCACGCTCTTCCAGAGGATGCCGGCGCAGCCCTCCGGGCTGATCACGCTGTAGTAGGCATGCTCGAGCATCGCCACGCGGTCGCCCACGCCGATCCCGAGCGCACCTCCCGAGCCCCCCTCCCCGATCACCACGCACACGATCGGCACCGGCAGGCCCGCCATGAGGAACATGCTTTCGGCGATCACCTGGGCCTGGCCCCGCTCCTCGGCGCCCACGCCCGGATAGGCGCCCGGCGTGTCGATGAGGCAGATCACCGGCAGGCCGTACTTCGCCGCCAGCCGCATCTTGCCCATCGCCTTGCGGTAGCCCTCGGGATGCGCACAGCCGAAGTGGCAGGCCTGGCGCTCGGTGAGCGTCTTGCCCTTCTGGTGGCCGACCACGAGCACGCGGTGCTGGTCGAGCTTGGCGAAGCCGGTGAGCATCGCCGGGTCGTCGCCGAAGCAGCGGTCGCCGTGGAGCTCGACGAACTCGTCGAACACGAGGCCGAGGTAGTCGCTCGTCTTGGGGCGGTCCGGGTGGCGGGAGACCTCGACGGTCTGCCACGGGTCGAG
>JBJTJO010000151.1:0-11519 GCA_046095965.1 Planctomycetaceae bacterium | reverse complement strand
TCGCCGCCGACGAGCGGCACGCCGTAGGCCTCCAGCCGGTTGTGGGCCTGGCTCGATTCGCCGCTCTTGGGATACCGCTTGAGCACGGCCCGGAGCTGCTTCACCTCGGCCCCCTTGTCGCCCGCCGTGCGGTGGATGTCGGCCGCCTTGAGCGAGGCCGCCGAGGCCACCGGGCCGCCCACCGCCTCCAATTCCTTCACCGTGGTCACGGCCTGCGGAAACTGCTTCAGCGCCACGAGGCAGTCGGCGATCTGCCAGGTGGATTCGGGCTGCCGGTTGGCCTCGCGGTAGACCTTGATCGCCTCCTCGTAGCGGCCGAGCCGCTGGAGCAGCCAGGCCTTCGCCCAGGTGAGGTTCGGGCCGGCGTGCTGCGTCGATTTCTCCAGCACCGCCACCTCGACGAGCGCCTTCTCCATGAAGGGCGGATTGCGGTCGCTGCGGGCGTTGTAGTAGTCGAACCGAGCCTTGGAGGCCGTGAGCGGATCCTTGACCCGCGCGTAATACCGGAGCACCGCCTCCTCCGGCTCGTAGAGGGCGGCAAAGTTGCCGACGCCGATGATTTGGGCGTCGTCGAGGCCGTCGAGCCGCACGGAGCGGAGCACCGCCACCGCCTGGTCGTTGAGGCCGAGTTGCCGGAGCCGATCCATCACGGCCATCTTCTTGCCGAGGTCGGCGAGCCCGGCGATCAGCGGCTGACCGTGCTTCTCGTAAAAGGCCGTCATCACCTTGGGATCGCCGCGGAACCACTCGCACCACTGGAGCACGCGGTCGATCGTGGCCGGCGTGCGGGCAAACTGCTTCTCCATCCGGGCGAGCCAGGCCGCGGCGTCCTTGTCGGCGCCGAGCTGCACGTCGCCGACGAGCTTCCGCACCGCATCGTCGTCGGGAAGTTTGTCGCCCACCTTCGCGACCCAATACCGGCAGACCTTCTCCTTGTCGTCCGGCGTAGCCTGGAGCGCCGTCCCGAGCGCCGCCCCCCAGTAGCGCGCGTCGTTCTCGGGATCGGCCACGTTCTCGCCGCGGCCGTCGAAGCCGGAGGCCGCCGTGTAAAACTCCTTGAGTTTGTCGTGGTTGGGGCTGCGGATGCCGTAGTGCACGATCACGGCCGAGCGGGCCTGCTGGGCCGCCTGCGGGTTCGACTTCAAAAACGCCACCGCGGTCCGCCACTGGTATTCCGTGGCCTCCTCGAACTTGCCGAGAGCGGCCATCCGCTGGGCGAGGAACGTGAGCGCCGTGCCCGACCGGGGCTGCGTGACGTAGGCGTCGTCCTTGACGAGCTTGGCCCAGGCGGCCGTCTGCTTGGCCTCCTCGCCGTTCTGGCCGTGGCACTCACCGATCAAATAGAGCGCGGCGGCGGCGTAGACGACGTCGTCAGGGAAGTAGTCGAGCACCTCCTGGTAGGCCTGGATGGCGGCGTTTCGCTTGTCGAGCCGGTGGAGGCAGCGACCCATCCGCAGGAGCACGTAGGGGAGCGCCGCGCTCTTCGTGAACTCGAGCGAATGGGCCTTGTAGCCGGCGTAGGCTCCCTTGAAGTCCTGCTTCGCGAAGAGCTTGTCGGCCTCCTCCAGGTTCAGGCTCTCGAACGTGTCGAGCTTGGCGAAGTCGGCCGGCGGGTAGACGACCTCCTCCTGGGCCCGGGTGGCCTGGCCGGCGAGGGCGGCGAGCAGGGCGAGGACCGGCCTCAGGCGAGGGAGGGCGGGCCGAAACGAGCTTCGCATGCTGCGAAAACCGGGCGGGAGGGGGCGAGGATTCCACGATTCTACCATCGGCCTCCCGGCGGCGTCGCCCGCGCGGCCGGCGCGCCGCCGCCGCGGCGGCGACGCGCGTATATATACTGTTGACTCGAAACGGGTTCAGCGACTCCGGAAGTCAGCGGCGGACGGCGGGGGCGGCACCGGTGTGGCCGGCCGCCGGGGCGGGCGACCGGCGCGAGACTCCAGCGGCAGCGACCGCAGCCGCAGCGCGTTGGTCACGACCGACACGGAACTGAGACTCATGGCCGCCGCCGCGATCATCGGGTTGAGCAGCAGGTGCCGCGAGAGCGGATAGAGGAGGCCGGCCGCGATCGGAACTCCCAGCGCGTTGTAGACCAGCGCGAAGAACAGATTCTGCCGGATGTTCCGCATCGTCTGGCGGCTCAGCTCGATCGCCTTCACGATCCCCCGCAGGTCGCCCCTCACGAGCGTGACCCCGGCCGACTCGATGGCAGCATCAGACCCCGTGCCCATGGCGATGCCGACGTCGGCCGCGGCGAGGGCCGGCGCGTCGTTGATGCCGTCGCCGGCCATGGCGACCGTCCGCCCCTCCGCCTGCAACGCCCGCACGATCGCCTGCTTCCCCTCGGGCCTGACGCCGGCGCGAAACTCGTCGATCCCGAGGCGGGCGGCGACGGTGCGGGCCGTCTCCGCGCCGTCGCCGGTGAGCATGATCAGCCGCAGCCCGAGGTCGTGAAGGCTGCGCACCGTCTCGGGCGTCGAGGCCTTGATGGGATCGGATACGGCGATCAACCCGGCGAGGCGCCGGTCGATGGCGACGTGCATCACCGTGCGTCCCTCCCGCTGCAGGGCGATGGCCCGGTCGTCGAGCGCCGCCAGGTCCGCCACCTCCTCCCCGGCGAGCCAGGCCCGCGTGCCGACGAGCACCTCCCGGCCCTCCACGCTGCCGCGGGCGCCACCTCCCGTCACGGCGGCGAAGCGGGCCACCGGCGGCACGGCGATCGTGTGCACAGCCGCGCCCGCCACGATCGCGCGGGCCAGCGGGTGCTCGCTGTTTCGTTCGACGCTCGCGGCCAGCCGGAGGAGATCCGCCTCGACGATGGGCGCGATCGGGATGCACTCGGTGAGCGACGGCCGGCCGGCGGTCAACGTGCCCGTCTTGTCCACGACGACCGTATCGACCTTCTCCAGTTGCTCGAGCACCTCGGCATGCCTGATGAGCACGCCTTCCCGCGCCCCGCGGCCGATGCCGACCATGATCGACCTCGGCGTCGCCAGCCCGAGCGCGCAGGGACAGGCGATGATCAGCACGGCGACGGCGTTGACGAGGGCCCAGGCCAGCGGTGGCTGCTCCGGCGCCGCGACGGCCCAGGTCGCGAACGTGACGGCCGCGATCACGAGCACGGCAGGCACGAACCAGCCCGCCACGGCGTCGGCGACCTTCTGGATCGGCGCCCGGCTGCGCTGGGCGTCGGCCACCATGCCGATGATCCGCGCGAGGACGGTGTTGCCGCCGACCGAGTCGGCGACCATCAGGAACGAGCCCGTCTGGTTGAGCGTGCCGCCGATGACCGCGTCGCCGGCCCGCTTCTCCACCGGCATCGGCTCGCCGGTGATCATCGACTCCTCGACCGAGCTTTCGCCGTCCGTCAGCCGGCCGTCCACGGGAATCTTCTCACCGGGCCGCACCCTGAGGACATCGCCCTCGTGCACCTCGGCGAGCGGCACGTCGCGCTCCTGCCCCTGCCGCACCACCCGGGCCACGGGCGGGGCGAGCGACAGCAGCTCGCGGATGGCGGCCCCCGTGCGGTGGCGGGCCCGCAGCTCGAGCAGCTGCCCGAGCAGCACGAGCGTGATGATCACGGCCGCGGCCTCGAAGTACACCGGCACGCCATCCGCGTGGCGGAACTGGTGCGGGATGGACGCCGGAAACAGGACGGCGACGACGCTCGCGAGATACGCGGCGCCCGTGCCGATCGCGATCAGGGTGAACATGTTGAGGTGGCCCGTCACGAGCGACCTGAATCCCCGGTCGAAGAACGGCCAGCCGGCCCAGAGCACGACCGGCGTGGCGAGGACCAGCTGCAGCCACGCGTGCGCCGTCGGTCCGAGCCAGCGATCGACCGGCACCCCCAGCATCGGCAGCATCGACACGAGGAACACCGGCAGCGTGAGGGTCGCCGCGAACACGAGCCGCGCGGTCATGGCATGCAGCTCCCGGTCCTCAGCGGCCCCATCGGCTGCGCCGGTCTTGGGCTCCAGGTCCATGCCGCACTTCGGGCAGTCCCCCGGGCCGACCTGCTCGATCTCCGGGTGCATCGGGCAGGTGAAGATGGCGTCGGCGGCGGCGGCTGGCGTGGCCGCGGATCGGTGCGACGCGCAGCACGGCGCGGACGGTGCGAGGGCAAGCGGATCGTCGCCCGCGAACCTCCGGCGGCAGGACTCCGAGCAGAAGAAAAACGTGACGCCGTCGCGGACCGCGCTGCGGGCGGTCGCGGCATCAACGGTCATGCCGCAGATGGGGTCGGTGGCCATGGGAACGGCGTGCCTCGCGGTGGATCATGAACGGTGTGTGTGCTGCCTCGCCCTCGTGCACGATGGTCTCGCCCGGCGTGTCCGGATCCACCTTGGTATTTTCCGGAATGTACGACCGGGAGCATCCAATAGTAGACGTGTGACGGATTGGCCTGCTCGGGCCACGTCCGCCGCAAACCGACGGGTTCAGACCTCCGACGTGCTCGGTGAGCCACGCGCCGGACCAAGTCGACCGCGAGGACAAAGCTTGGTCTGATCGCGATATACTTCGGGATCCCCGAACAGTCGCCGTGGCCACCACCGTCATCCATGTCGCTGCGGCATCCGACCGGCGGTTTGCCATGCCCCTGGCGGTCATGGTCAAGTCGATGCTCAGCGCCTTGGGGCCGAGCCAGTCGGTCAGACTGCACATCCTCGACTGCGGCATCCGCCGCACCGACCGGGCGAGACTCCTCGAGTCGTGGCGGGACGACCGGCTCACCATTGACTGGTATCGAATCGATCAGAACAGGTTGCGGGCCTACCCCGTGACGGCCCACTTCACCCGGGCCACGTACGCGCGGCTGCTCATCCCGGCGCTCGTGCCCGCCGACGTTGCGAAGGTGATCTACCTCGACGCCGACGTGCTCGTGCGCTCCGACATCGGCGACCTGTGGTCCGAACCTCTCGACGGGGCCTCCTGCCTCGCGGTCCAGGATGTCAGCGTTCCCTGGATGGACTGCGCCGCCACGATTCCCAACTATGACCGCTGCGGCCCCTACCTCGGCCGGCATCCACCCATTTCGAACTACCGGGAACTCGGGTTCGCGCCCGACGATCCCTACTTCAACGGCGGCGTTCTCGTGATGGACCTCGACCGGTGTCGCTCCGAACAACTGTCGCGGCGGGCATTCGACTGCCTCGACGCCAACCAGCGGCACGTCCTGTGGGCTGACCAATACGCGCTCAATGTCGCACTGCACGGCCGCTGGCGGCCGCTCGATCTGGCCTGGAACCAGGGAGCTCACGTCCTCCACTATCCGGATTGGAGACACAGTCCGTTCGACTTCGAGACGCTGTCACGATGCCGCTTCGCCCCGCGGATCGTGCATTTTACGACGGCCGACAAGCCATGGGTGCGGCCGGAAGCCCATCCGTTCTCCGGGCAGTTCTTCAAGTCCCTCGACCAGACTGCTTGGGCCGGCTGGCGTCCGCCCCCAGCGTGGCGGCGGACCCTCGCCAAGGCGATCCGCCGGCTGAACGCCCTCTGGGAATGACGGCCCCGCCATGCAGCCCCTGCCCGTGTTCCTGGCGGCCAACGACGCCTACGCCTGCTTCGCATCGACGACGATGATGTCCATCGCGGAGACGACGGCGGCCCGCGTGGAGTTTCATCTCTTCGACGACGGGATAGCCCCGGGCCGCAGGAGAAAGCTCGTCCAGGCCATGTCACGCTACGCGCACGTGCGGCTCACGCTTCATGATGACCTCGAGCGGCGGCTCGACGGCTGCGTCACGTCGTGGTATCCGACGCGTGCGATCTTCTCGAGATACTTCATCGCGGAGCTCTTTCCCGACTACGACCTGTCACTGTATGCCGACGTCGACACCGTCTTCCAGACGGACATCGCCGAGATCTTCGCGTTCGGTGCCGGCGACCAGGGACTGGCAGCCTGTCGCGACATGGGCATCCATACCGTCGTCGATCCCGCGGCGCACAAGGCGAGGCTGGGAATCGATCAGGAGCACGTCTACTTCAATAATGGGTTGCTCCTGATCGGCGGCGAATGGTGGAGGAGGCACCGCGTCGCCGAGCGCCTCACCCGGATCGCCATCGAACGACGCGCAGAGATGGTGTTCCCCTCTCAAGACCCGATGAATATTCAGTTTTCCCCCAACCGGTACCGCAGCCTCCCGCAGCGCTACAACGTCATGCCGACGGGCGGATCGCCGTGGTGCGAGCCGGCCGTGTTCCACTTCACGTGGCCGAAGCCTTGGTACGATCCCCGGGTGCCGGGTGGCGACCGCTTCTGGGATCTGGCCCGACGGAGCCCGTTCGCCGCCGAGATCTGGTGGCAGTGCCAGCGCTGGCGAGCCGGCACACCGGTGCGGTGGCTGCGTCGCAGACTCGACGGCGGAAAAGCCCTGCCGGTACGACGGTAGCGGCTCGGCGCGAAGGCCGGCGGGCCAGCAGGACGATTCGACCCGTGATGCAGACAACCGAAGCCATTTACGTTCAGGGCTGTGCGCGTTCGGGAAACACCCTGATGCGGGAGTTGTGTGTCGCTGGTTTTCGGAACACGCGGTTGGTAAAGCTATCGAGGGACGCCGCGGAATGTCCGTTGCCCCACGTCATTGCCTTGCTTTCCCGCCGGCAACGACGCCGTTGGTTTCATCGTTTGTTGCCCCTGGCAGCATCATTCTGGCGATTCCCGCGAAACATGCTCGTCGCCAGCCGCGACCGCGCAAGCAGTGTGGCGATGGACGTGGAGTTGTTGCGGGCGAGCCCGGCGATCAAAGTCTTGTGGATGTTGCGGGATCCTCGCGACGTCCTGACCTCTCGGCACCCGGCTGCTCCCGACGCGTTCTACGTGTCGCCCGGGCGGTTGATCCAAAGCCTCGAACTGTATCTGCGATTCAAGGACGAGCCGCAGATTCTGCCGATTCGGTACGAAGAACTCGTTTTGAGTCCTGCCGCCGTTCAGGCTGGTATCGCGGAGGCCTTTCAGATCGAGCCCTCCCGCGCTTTTACCGAATGCCACAGACACTTTCCACAGTTTTATCAAAACATCCGTGCCATGCATTCCATCCGCCCGCTCGACAGGGGAGGCGTCGGAAGATGGCGAACTACCGCCGCGGGCACGGCATACCTCGAGAAGACTTTTGCGGACCATCCCAACTTGATTTCTCTGTCGAGTCGCTGCGGCTATGACATCGACCTGGGTCGATGAAGAGATGCGCCGCGGGGTCGGTCATGCCTGACGTTCCACTGCTTGTCCCCGGTGCCACCCGGTCTGGGGTCCGGGCCGCGATCACTCCGAAGGACGCTTGAACATGAAGCCCTCCCTTCGCCGCTCCGGCACGGACGAGCCGATGCTCGTCCTGTGTGACATCGAGGGGGCGGAGCTCGATCTGTGACCACAACGCACGGTCAGATCGTGTTGTAGGCCCGCAGCCTGCCGGCCGTGGCCTCGCGGGTGAACTTGTAGAAGTGCCAGTGGGTCACGCAGCGGCCCACGAACTGCGCAAAGCCCACGATGCCGCGGCGACCGCGAAGCCGCTTGGAGAGGAAGAACCCGGCGTAGACGCGCCCCACCGAGAACACGGACCCGTCCCGCAGGAGCGCGCGGAAGAGCGACCAGAACAGCATGAGACCGTAGGCGAGCGTGGGGAGCTTCCCGCCCTCCTTCGCCTTGCGGCACATCTCGGCCCGTCGGGCGACGTACGACTCCGACTGGGAGACCCGGCTGGAGCGGTCGAGATAGGCCTCCGGGCTGTAGAGCCTCTGGAGCAATTTCCAGTAGCCCTCCCGCAGTTCGTCGCGGGTCATCTGCTTGGGCACGATGTTGAGACTCGGATCGTCCTCCACGAGCCGGCCCTCCCGCTTGAGGCGTTCGTAGAGCGGCGTGCGGGGGATCGCCTGCAGCATGCCGACCATCGCCAGCGTGATGCCGTTGTCCTGGATGAAGCGGAACTGGTCCTCGAAGATCTGCTTGTCGTCGCTGTCGAACCCCACGATGAATCCGGCGTTGACGTCGAGGCCGGCGGCCTGGATCCGCTCGAGCTTTTCCTCGAGCGAGTCGCCGCGGACGTTCTGGAACTTCTTCGTCTCCGTGAGCGACTCCATCCGCGGAGTCTCGATGCCGATGAACACGCTGCGGAAGTTCGCTCGGTACATCAGGTCGAGCCGCTCGGGGTCGTTCGCGAGGTCGATGCTGGCCTCGGTGGTGAGCCGCAGCGGGTAGCCGTGCTCCTCCATCCAGGGAATGATCGCCTCGAGCGCGGCCTTCGCCTTGCGCTTGTCGCCGATGAAGTTGTCATCGACGATGAAGGCCGACCGGAAGCCGACCGTGCGGAGCTCCTCGAGTTCGGCGAGGAGTTGCTCGGGCCGCTTCACCCGGGGCTTGCGGCCGAAGATCACGATGATGTCGCAGAACTCGCACTGGAACGGGCAGCCGCGGGAATACTGCACGGCGGCCGAGGCGTAGCGGTCCACCTTGAGCAGGTCGAAGCGGGACTTCGGCACCGTCGTCATGTCGGTGGGCCGCTCCTGCTCGTACCGCTCCTGGGTCGGCCGGCCCCGGGCTACGTCTTCCAGGAACTTCGGCCAGGTCGTCTCGGCCTCGCCGATGAAGCGGGCGTCGCACAGCCCGGCGAAGAACTCCTCGTCCACCGACACGAGCGGCCCGCCCACGACGGTGAAGATCTGCATCTCCTTGAGCTGGAAGAGGATCTCCCGCATCCGCTCCTTCTGCACGATCATCCCGGTGACGCCGACCACGTCGTAGCGCGACAGGGAGTCCCAGTCGATGTCCTCGACGTTCTCGTCGAGGAGGGTCACGTCGTGATCGCCGCACATCCCGGCCACGGCCGAGAGCGCTCCGGAGATCATGGTGCTCCGCTTGTCGCCCGGGTAGAGCGGCAGGGCGAAATCGAAGCCCCAGTAGGACGGCTCGAAACGGGGGTTGATGAGGCAGATCGAGAGCGTGCGAACCCCGACCTCCGCCGTCGCCGGCGGTGCCTCGTGGACGTCCACCGTCAGGTGTTCGATGAGTTGCACGCGGGGAGCATAGGGCGTGGCCGCGGAATCCCCTAGGCCAATCCGACGCCCAAAACGAGCCGCCGCGGGCGAGAGTTGGTACGTTGTGACGCCGTCCGCTTGCGGCAGATGGCCTTCCTGCGGCTGCTTCACATCGAGGAGACACCCATGCGTCGTCGAATCCTGTCGGGTCTGTTGATCGTGGCGGTACTGGCCCTGGTGACGGCGAGGCCCGCACGGGCGGCCGATGACGATACGCAGGCCGTCAAGTCGGCCCTCACGGGGTTTCATGACGCGCTCAACGTGCTGTTCACGGGTGATGCCGCCCCGATCAAGGCCGTCTGGTCCCACGCCGACGACGTGACCTACATGGGGCCCATGGGCGACATGCAGGTGGGCTGGTCACAGGTCGAGCCCTACTGGGATCGGCAGGCGGCCAAGAAACTGGGGGGCAAGGTCGATGCTGCGGACGTGCACGTCACGGCCAGTCCCACGCTCGCCGTCGCCCACTACTACGAGAAGGGCGAGAACGTCATCGACGGCAAGCCCCAGCCCGTGAACATCCGCGCGACGACCACGTTCCGCAAGGAAGGCGGCCAGTGGAAGGTGATCGGCCACCACACCGACACGCTGGCCTACCTGCAGAAGTAGCAGCCATGTGACCCCCTCAAGGACGCCCGCAGGCGGAAGCGGCGGGCGACCGGCCGGTCCTGAACCTATCATCCTTGGAGCAACCAGCTACCCCGAAGTGGATTCAACCATCCCCAGCGCTGCACTTTTCGACCGCCCAGCGCTGCACTTTTCAACCCGCGCTCACAGTCTGAACCCCTGGTGGACTGCGTCGGCAGCGAGACTGGTTGCGGACTCACCGGTGGCGGGCTGGGCCGGAACCATGGCGCTGCGGTCCGAATGAGGATGTCGGTGCATGCGACCGGGCGCAAGAATAGCCGGCTCCGCGACGCATCAACAAGGCACGCGGGCCTCAGGCCGGCAGGCGATCGAGCCGGCGGCCGCTGGTCCGTCCCACGACCACATCGGTCATCCGGGCGAACCGCTTGAACACCGATTCCTGCCGGTAGGGGAGCCCGTACCGCTCGCAGAGTGATTTCACGACCGGCTGGATCTCCCGGTACTTGCTCATCGGCAGGTCCGCGAAGAGGTGGTGCTCGATCTGGTAGTTGAGCCAGAGGCTCAGGTAATCCACGAACTCGGTGCCGCAGTGGTAGTTCGCGGAGCTGAGCACCTGCGTCGCGTAGAACTCCTGGCGGCCGTGGTAGTGGAAGTCGAACCGGTAGAGGTCGTCGGCCGTGTGGTTTGGGGCGATCACCAGAAACGAATGGATGTTCGTGATGCACTCGGCGAGCAGTTTGTTGAGCAGCACGTAGAAGGCCGCGGTCGTGCCCAGCGGCAGGAAGAGGCAGGGCACGAGCAGGAAGTGGAACCCCGCGTAGGGCAGGTAACAGCGGGCCCAGAGGGCGCGGACCGTCGGCGACCGCAGATCGAGGGCGTTTCCGATCGACACGTGGAGGATATGGTCTGCGGCCCGGCGGCGCATGGTGCGCGGGTCGAGCACGCTCATCGTGCGCGGGGCGTAGTAGGTGACCTTCCAGGTGAGCGCCAGCAGTGTCAGGAACGCGTATTTCACCGCGAGCGGCACCCGCAGCGCCCGCAGGAACTCCACGTGCCGCTCGACCACGTCGGGATCCGCGTCCTCACCCGTGTAGGAATGGTGCAGCGTGTTGTGCTCGTAGTCCCACGCTGCGGGCAGGATCCAGTCGAACCAGTCGATGAAGCGGCGCCAGCCTCGGGCGAAGCCGCGGCTGGTGTAGCGGGCCGGGATGCCGGGGATGCGGTCGTAGCCCCGGTGCGTGATGTGGTGCGCCAGCAGCCAGCGGGTGCTCTGTCCCATGCTCAGGGCCACCGCGGTGAGCGGGTTGGGGGGCAGCC
Organism: Planctomycetaceae bacterium; assembly: GCA_046095965.1. Taxonomy (GTDB): domain Bacteria; phylum Planctomycetota; class Planctomycetia; order Pirellulales; family UBA1268; genus QWPN01. Next base: position 584 of record JBJTJO010000151.1, on the reverse strand, counting down.
ATGCCGTGAGGTATCCGACAAGCGTCGCCAGGCGGCCCCACCGCTCGACCCGCCGCATGTGCAGATAGTCGGCGTGGGAAATGGTCGCGTAGGCCGACCGCCGCAACGCCTCGATCTCCGCGGCGAACCCCGCGACGTCCATGGCCGCGAGATCGGGGTCGGAGTCGCTCAATCCGGCCTGGGGCGTCGTGCAGCAGACGGACATCGGGAGGCGGCCGGTGACGGATCGCGAGGGATCGTCCGGAGCCTTCGTGAACGGCCCGCCGGGATCGCTTCCACTGCGCACGGATGACAAGGGAGATCGCGAGCCGCCCGCAGGCGTCTCTCGGCTCCCCAGACTCCCGCAGGATACCGGTTGTGGACGATCGTGCAAACACAGGCTCCCGAGGCCACGTGGAGCGCCGCGGGTTTGTGCACCAGGGCGTCGCGGGCGGACTTGCTACGATGACGTTTCGTCCATCTATCAGGGGGCTCGCCTTCCTGCAGCTTGTTCACATCAAGGAGACACCGATGCGTCGTCGAATCCTGTCGGGTCTGTGGATCGTGGCTGCACTCGCCCTGGTGACGGACGTCCGCGCGACGAC
>JBJTJO010000150.1:0-4012 GCA_046095965.1 Planctomycetaceae bacterium | reverse complement strand
AAGTTCATCATCGCCGACACGCCCGGCCACGAGCAGTACACGCGGAACATGGCCACCGGTGCCTCGACGGCCGACCTCGCCATCATCCTCGTGGATGCCCGCCACGGCGTGCTCCCGCAGACGAAGCGGCATTCGTTCATCGTGTCACTCCTGGGCATCCGCCACATCGTGGTGGCGATCAACAAGATGGACATCGTGGGGTGGGACCAGGCGGTGTTCGAGCGGATCCGGGGCGACTACGCCGACTTCGCCGGCCGGCTCGAGCTGCCCGACGTCCACTTCATGCCAATCTCGGCGCTCAAGGGCGACAATGTCGTCACGCAGAGCCCGAACATGCCCTGGTACACGGGCACGCCGCTCATGCCGCTCCTGGAGACGGTCTACATCGGCTCCGACAGGAACATGGAGGACTTCCGGTTCCCGGTGCAGCTCGTGCTGCGACCGAACCTCGACTTCCGCGGCTTCGCCGGCACGGTGGCGTCCGGCATCATCCGCCGGGGTGACGAGGTGATGTCACTGCCGTCGCGGAAGAAAAGCTGCGTGAAGAGCATCGTGACCTTCGACGGCGAACTCGAGGAGGCCTTCGCCCCGCAGTCGGTGACGCTCACGCTCGAGGATGAGATCGACTCGAGCCGCGGCGACATGCTCGTGCGGCCCGGCAACGTGCCGAAGGTGGACCACCGCTTCGACGCCACGATCGTCTGGATGAGCGAGGAACCGCTCGTGCCCGGCAAGCAGTACCTCTTCAAGCAGACGACGAAGGTGGTGCCCGGCGCCGTGAGCACGCTCCGCTACCGCGTGGACGTCAACACGCTCCACCGCCAGCCGGCGCCCGCGCTCGCCCTGAACGAGATCGGCCGCTGCTCGATCACGCTCACCGCGCCGATCGCCTTCGACGCCTACCGCCGCAACCGGGCCACCGGCGGCTTCATCATGATCGACCGGCTCACGAACGCGACCGTGGCCGCCGGCATGATCCTCGACCGCGAGCCCGAGGACGGCCGCAAGGACCACTGGGACGACGAGGCCGCCGCCGGGCATCTGCATGCGACGGCAAGCGCGGTGACCGCCGAGGAGCGCGGCGCCCGCTTCGGCCAACAGCCCGTGACCGTGCTGCTCACCGGCCTCACCGGCTCCGGGAAGTCCACGCTCGCCCGCGCCGTCGAGCGGCGGCTCTTCGACATGGGCCGCGCCGTGGCGGTGCTCGACGGCCAGGAGATGCGGCTGGGCATCAGCCGCGACCTCGGCTTCTCGGCCGACGAGCGGAGCGAGAACCTCCGCCGCTCGGTCGAGGTGGCGCGGCTCTTCAACGAGGCCGGCATCATCGTGCTCGCCGCGTTCCTCGCCCCCGACGAGGCCGTCCGGCAGAAGGCCGCCGAGCGGGTGGGTCGCGAGCGATTCCTCGTCGTGCACCTCGCCGCGCCGGCGGAGGTCTGCCGGACCCGCGACACGGACGGCCACTACGCGCTCGCCGACTCCGGCCAGATCGCGAACTTCCCCGGCGTGTCGGCGGCGTACGAGCCGCCGGCGAAGCCCGACCTCGTGCTGCCGACGCACGAGTGGCCCGTGGGCCGCTGCGTGGACGCGATCGTGAGCCTGATCGAGGCCCGCGGCGCTATCTGAACACCGGCCCGGGAGCGGTTCAGCCGCAGCGGGTGCACAGACCGCGGAGCACGATGTCGGTGACCGACCCGATGCCGCGCGGGATGGTCCTCGCAGTCCGGTGGCCGCCGGCCGGTTTCGGCGCCGACTTGCCGCCAGATCGGCCAGGCTTCGGCAGGACGACCTTCACGCCCTCCACGCAGAGCACGTCTCCGCAGGAGTCGCAGCGGAAGTGGGGGTGTGCCGCACCGTGGCCGTGCGCGGAGGTGAGCTCGTAGCGGGCGGCCTGGTCGCCCACGTCCACTCGGCTCACGAGCCGGTGTTCCTGGAGGTCGCTGAGGTTGCGGTAGATGGTCGCCCGGTCGAACCCCCGGCCGGCGAGCGCCTCGTGGATCTCGGCATGGCTGCTCGGCCCGTGCGTCGCCGCGAGCTGTCCGAGCACGGCCAGCCGCGCCGGCGTGCACTTGAGACCCGCCTGGCGGACGATCGCCCGCAGGTCGTCGAGTCGCGTGTCGGTCGCGGGTGCCCCGGATTTCCCCATGGCGAGCATGTTACTCCCGCAGGGCGGCGGCACCACGCCGCCGCCGGAGAAGCCCCACGGCCAGCACGGCTCCGCCCACGGCCAGGGCCAGGGTCGCCGGCTCCGGCACCGCGATGAAGGTCGTCTCGACCCAGTCATATGCCGCGTCGTGGGCCGCCTCGAATGCGATGAGGTCCGGCGCATTCTCCGTGTCATACGCCCCGTAGACGAAGTATGCATCGGCCGAGGGAGCCAGGCCACTCATCTGGAACTGCAGCGCGAAGAGGTAGAAGCCGGTCGCGGGCCCGGCTCCGCCCGAGGCGATCTCCGTGGTGAGGTGCTTGTGAATCTCGCCGTCCGCGTCGGTTCTGTCGATCGTCGCGCCGTTGACCACGCCGGCTGACGCGCCGGTGATCGTCCGGGTCCATCCCCCGAATCCCGACCTGATCAGCGAGAGCGACTCGGCTCCCGTGAGCGTCGTGAAGTTGACCGCCCCGGTCCCGCTCCAGAAGAACAGGTTGCGGGTCGAGGCCCCGATCGTGATCGGCTGGAACGTGTACGTGAGGGCCGTGCTCCCCGAGAGCGCCGTGTACACGCCCGACGGAGTCATGGCCGGGCCGTCGAGATAGGCCTGGCTGGACGCCTCGAACCCCGGCTCCTCCGAACTCTGATAGGGATCGGCCGTGCCGACGCCCAGTGATTCCCCCTTGAACACCCGCAGGGGGGCGAAGGCCGACAGATCGCCGTGGCTGAATCCGCCGGTCACGAGCGTGCCCGACAGGCTCGTCACGAGGACGTCGTAATGCACCCCCTCGGCGGCCGCTTCCCGGCCCGGGGCCGCCCAGAGGCCCAGCAGTGCCACGACCGGCGCCAGGCGGAGTCGAACGAGGGTGGCTGACGGCATGACGATGCTCCTCGAAAAGAAAAGAAGCCTGACCGAGGACGATCAGGGGACGACGCACCGGTCCGGAATGCAGAAATTGTTGTCGCGGTTCTGGGTCGTGGCCCACGCGTTGATCTGGCTTGCGTCGATCAAGGCGACGTGGGTGTCGGCGAAAAGGAAGTGAGAGCCTCCCGCATGACGGCTGATCGATACTTCCTTCTCGATCTCCGGCAGCACCCGCTTCTGCGACACCGTCGCCAGGGTGAACCAGAGATGGTTGTGCAGGTGATCATCGTCGGCGACGACGTTCCTCGCGTCGGACAACTCGAACGCCACCACCGTCTTCGACCCCGCCTGCAACTTGTCCCGGTTCGTGATCACGTAGCGGGCGTAATACCCGCCCGGTTCGTCCGTGAGGTAGGCGTTCATCGCGTAACTCGTCAGCCGGGCCGCCAGTCGCTCCGCCCCCTTGGCGTCGTCGGGGCAGATTCTCACCGCGTCGACGTTCTCCATGAACGGACCGATCGTGTAGATCCAGGACTGGTTCGCATCCCCGGCGGCGTTGTGGGCCGTATAGGGGAAGCGGCCCCGATGGGCGTCGCAGAAGAGGCCGATCGCCAAACCCACCTGCCGCATGTTGCTCGCGCACTGCGTGCGGCGGGCCGCTCCCCGTGCGGCCTGGACGGCCGGGAGGAGCAATGCCACCAGGGCAGCGATGATCGCCACCACGACCAGCAACTCCACGAGGGTGAACCCCCGGGGGCGGCGACCGGCGACCGTGATGAGTCCGTGACGCAAAGGCGACATGGTCGCATTTATAGTCGGTGCCGCCGCCATGTCAAGCCGCGTTCGGGGCCGGGTTTTTGGGCGGCCCCGCCCGGGCCGCCTGGCAGTGGCGGTGCGCGGAGCCGGGGCGTACAAAATCGTTTTGCCCGCGGTCAGACGGCCGCGGCAACCCTCGGAGCGAAGCCATGGACGAGTTCGTCGAGCCCCTGGGGATGCGGGTG
>JBJTJO010000149.1:0-9901 GCA_046095965.1 Planctomycetaceae bacterium | reverse complement strand
TCGTCGGCGAGGTTCGTGATCTTCGCCAGTCGCAGGCCGGCCTCGAGCTCGATCTCATATTGCGAGATCACCGGGCCCGTCTCGACCTCGACCACCTTCACCTTGAAGCCGAACTCGGCGAACGTCTTCTCGAGCACCTTCGCGCGGTCGCGGACCTCCTGCTCCTGCTGGTCGAGCTCGAGGTACTCGGTGGGCAGGAGCAGGTCGAGCGCCGGCAGCTCGTACTCGCCCTGGGGCTCGGGCGAGAGCGCGAGCGGCTCGGGCTGCTTGCGGCGGCTGGAGAGCGACCGGATCGGCACGGCGCCGCGGGCCGGCGGCGCGGCGGGCGGCTCGTCGGCAGCCGGCTCGACGGCGGTCTCGGCGTCATCGTCGGCGGCAGTCTCGGCGTCATCGTCATCCGCGACCTCGGCCGCCACCGGTGCCGGCGGCTCGCGGCGGCGCACGCGGAACGTCGGCTCGTCGTCGTCGGCCTCGTCGCCATCATCGTCGCCCGCGTTCACCTGGCGCGCGGCCAGCCGGCCCCGAAGGCCCGGGAACATCGCGGCCACCTCGGCGGTCTCGTCGTCGGCGTCGGTCGTGTTGGCGGCCCGCCGTGCCGCCAGCCGCGCGCGGAGGCCGCCCGCGGCCGCGACGCACCAGCAAGCCACGGCCGCCGCGCCGGCCGCACATGCCGCCAGCAGCCGCACGAGCACCGCGTCGCAGGCGAGAAACAGTCCCGCCGCCGTGAGCGCGGAGACCACGATCGCGGCGCCGGCGCGTGCGAACCAGGCTTCGGCGAAGAATCGTCCGATCGCGCCGGTGCGGCCGCCCGCACCCCAGAGCGGTCGGTCCACCCAGTCCGGCAGGAACAGCGCGAGGAGCGTGCAGACGCCGGCGGTGGCCACGACCGCGCCGACGGCCCGGACCGGAAGGTCGGCGAGCGCCCGCCGCCTCAGGAGCGCGATGTCGAGCGCCGCGACGAGGGCCGTCACGAACCACGCACCGAGGCCGAACCACGTGAGCAGCGCGGTCGCGGCGGCGGCCCCGAGCACTCCGCAGGCGTTGGCGGCCCGGGCGTGCGCCGGAAAGGCGTGGGGCAGCGGCGGATCGGCCGGGTCGAACGTGGCGAGCGCCGCCACGAGGAACACGCAGGCCGCGAGCAGCACGAGCGCGGTCACGTCGCGGACGCGGTCGCGGGGAGCGGACACGGGGGCGACGGCCGCCTCGACGGCCGGCCGGCCGGGGGCGGGAAACGGGCGCGCGGCGGCGCGTTCGGCGATGGCCATGGTGCGTGCGTCCTTGCGGGGTGACTCCACTGCAACTCTACAGGCCGCTTTCGGGCGCGACGGCCGAGGGCCGGCCCGACGGCCGGGCCGACGGTGCCGGTCGTACGGGTGGTGCCGATTCCGCGCCTCGCCTCGTGGCCGGGTGAGGGTGCATTGAGAAGCTGCGAGGATTCCCTGCACCCTCACCCCAGCCCTCTCCCCGAGGGAGAGGGAGTGGAAGCTGGCTGCCCTCTCCCAGACGGAGAGGGACTGTTCCGGCCGCGGCGATACGCTGGGGCGACGCCATGTCCGCCACCGAGACTCCGCCGACGCTCTTCCTGGGTATCGCCACCGGCCTCGCCGCGGCGGCCGCGAGTGCCGTCTCCTACCTCGTGGCCCGGCATCACGGCGCACGCACCGGCGGGGCCGGGCTGCGACTGCTCGTGCCGGCGCACGCGCTCATGGGCGCGGTCTGCCTGCCGGTCGCCTGGCTGCTCTGGCCCGCGGCCCTGCCGCCCGCGGCGAATTGGCTGCCGCCGCTTCTGCAATCGACGATCTGCTACCTCGTGGGGCAGGCCTGCGTCTACGCGGCGCTGCGGCGGATGCCCGCCTCGCGGCTCGCGCCGCTCCTCGGCCTCAAGATCGTGATGCTCGCGGCGATCGTGTCGTGCCTCCCGGGCGACCGGCTCGACGTGCGGCAGTGGGCCGCCGTCGCGCTCGCCGTCTTCGCTGCGTGGCTGATGCGTCGCGAGCCCGCGAACGCCGCCGCGGGTTCCGCGCCGGCTCCGCGCGGCCTGGCGATCGTGCTCGTCGGCTGCCTCTTCTTCGCGCTCTCCGACCTGGGCATCGTGGCGTTGATCGAGGCGCTGCACGCGCCCTGCGCCGCCTGCTGCCCGCCGATCGGCCGCCTCCACGCCGGCGCGCTGGCGATGGCCGTGACCTACGTGCTCTGCGGCGCGGGCGCACTGCCATTCGTGCCCCGCCTGGGCCTGCGCGGCGGCGACTGGGTCGCGCCGGCGCAGTACGCCGCGGCCTGGCTCGGCAGCATGGTGGCGCTCTACGCCTGCTTCGGCACCGTGGGCGTGGTGTTCGGCAACATCCTGCAGTCCACCCGGGGAATCATGGCGGTGCTCGCGGGCGTCGCGCTGGCCCACGCCGGCTGGCACGACCTGGAGGAGCGGGTGGACCGGGTCACGCTCGCGAGGCGATTCGGGGCCGCGGCGCTCATGACCGCCGCGATCGCCCTCTCCGCGCTGGACGCCACCTGAACGGCGGCCGGCCGCACCCCCTTGGCAGGCGTGCGCCGATCGGCGAGACTTCTTGCCGCCGCGGTGGGCGGCGCATCCCCAGGGAACCGGAGCAGGAGCACTCTCATGGCCACGAATCGCGGTGTCGCCTACGTCGAGCCCGGCAAGGTGGAGGTCCGGTCGATCCCCTACCCGAAGCTGCGGATGCCGAAGAGCGAGACGGACCCGTTCGGCGGCAAGGACGCGCCGCACGGGGTGATCCTCAAGATCGTGACCACGAACATCTGCGGGTCCGACCAGCACATGGTCCGTGGCCGCACCACCGCGCCGCAGGGGCTCGTGCTCGGGCACGAGATCACCGGCGAGATCGTCGAGAAGGGCAACGACGTGGAGATGCTCTCCGTCGGCGACCTCGTGACGGTGCCCTTCAACATCGCGTGCGGACGCTGCCGCAACTGCCGCGAGGGTAAGACGGGCATCTGCCTCACGGTCAACCCGGCGCGGCCGGGCGCCGCCTACGGTTACGTGGACATGGGCGGCTGGGTCGGCGGCCAGGCCGAGTACGTGATGGTGCCCTACGCCGACTTCAACCTCATGCGCTTCCCGAACCGGGAGCGGGCGATGGAGAAGATCCGCGACCTGACGCTGCTCTCGGACATCTTCCCCACCGGCTACCACGGGTGCATCCAGGCGGGCGTCGGGCCCGGGTCCACGGTCTACATCGCCGGCGCCGGGCCGGTCGGCCTCGCCGCCGCGGCGGGCGCGCACCTGCTGGGGGCGGCGGTGGTGATCGTCGGCGACATGATCCCCGAGCGGCTCGCGCAGGCCCGCAGCTTCGGCTGCGAGACGGTCGATGTCAGCAAGGTGTCGAGCCTGGCCGACGCCATCGCCAAGATCCTCGGCGAGCCCGAGGTGGACTGCGCCGTGGACTGCGTCGGGTTCGAGGCCCGCGGCCACGGCTCCGACGCCGGCACCGAGAAGCCGGCGACCGTCCTCAACTCGCTGCAGGAGATCGCCCGCGCCGGCGGGTCGATCGGCATCCCGGGGCTCTACGTCACGGGCGACCCGGGCGGCGTGGACGAGGCCGCGAAGATCGGCGCGCTGTCGATCCGCTTCGGCCTGGGCTGGGCGAAGTCCTGCTCGTTCCATACCGGCCAGTGTCCGGTGCTGCGTTACAACCGGCAGCTCATGAAGGCAATCCTCCACGAGAAGGTGCACCCGGCGAAGGCGGTCAACGTGACGATGATCAGCCTCGACGAGGCGCCGCAGGGATACAAGGATTTCGATCGCGGAGCCGCCAAGAAGTATGTGATCGACCCGCACGGGATGGTACGATAAGGGGCCGGTTCGGACGCCTCGCGGCCCGGGACGGCAGCGTCCCGACCGTGCGCCGAGGTCTCCGATGGGCTTCTCCGCCACCCTCCGCGGGCTGTCGTGCCTGCTCGTCGCGGCCGCCACAGCGATGCTGCCGGCCGCCGAGCCGCGGCTGGACTTCAACCGCGACGTCCGGCCGATCCTCTCCGACCGCTGCTTTGCGTGCCACGGCCCCGACGCCGAGAAACGCGAGGCGGGTATGCGACTCGACCTCCGGGAGGCGGCGACGGCCCGCCTCGACGACGGGCTGACCGCGGTCGTCCCGGGCGACCCGGCGAAGAGCGAGATCATCGCCCGGATCACGAGCACCGATCCCGACGTGGTGATGCCGCCCCCGCGGCTCAACAAGCCGATCACGCCCGCCGAGGCGGAGATCCTGAAGCGCTGGATCGCCGAGGGGGCCGAGTACCGCGGCCACTGGGCCTTCGAGCGGGTCGAGCGGCCGGCGGTGCCGGAGGTCAAGGATGCCGCCTGGGCGAAGACGCCGATCGACCGCTTCATCCTCGCCCGGCTCGAGGCGGAGGGGCTCGCGCCCAGCCCCGAGGCCGACAAGGTGACGCTCGCCCGGCGGCTCGCGCTCGACCTCACGGGGCTGCCCCCCGTGCCGGCCGACGTGGATGCCTTCCTCGCCGACACGGCCCCCGACGCCTACGAGCGCCACGTGGACCGGCTGCTCGCCAGCCCGCACTACGGCGAGCGGATGGCGATCGAGTGGCTCGACGCGGCGAGATACGCCGACAGCCACGGCTACCAGACCGACTCGAGCCGCTCCAACTGGCCGTGGCGCGACTGGCTCATCAAGGCCTACAACGACAACCTGCCGTTCGACCAGTTCACGATCCAGCAGCTCGCCGGCGACATGCTCGAGAAGCCGGCCCGCGACCAGATCGTGGCCACGGGCTTCAACCGCAACCACCGGATCAACGGCGAGGGGGGCATCATCGCCGAGGAGTGGCGCGTGGAGACGGTCATCGACCGCGTCGAGACGACCGGGCAGACCTGGATGGGGCTCACGGTCGGCTGCGCCCGCTGCCACGACCACAAGTACGACCCGCTCTCGCAGCGGGAGTTCTACGCGCTCTTCGCGCTCTTCAACAACGTGCCGGAGAGCGGCACGATCATGGGCGCCTCGAACCGCGCGGGCGGCAACTCCGATCCGCTTCACGTGATCCCCACGCCCGAGCAGGAGCGGGAGCTAGCGCGGCTGGAGCAGGTGATCGCCGACGCGGAGGCCGCGGTCAAGGCCGAGGAGGCGGGCATCGACGCCCTCGTGGCGACCTGGGAGGAGTCGATCCGCCCGGCGCTGGCCGCGCCGGATGAGGCGTGGGACGCGTTCGAGCCGCTCGAGCTGCGGAGCGCGGGCGGTGCGGGTTTCCGCCGGGGCCCGGACGGGTCGTGGTTCGTCGAGGGCACGCTGCCCCCGAAGGACACCTACGAGTTCGAGGCGCTCGTGCCGGCCGACCGGCTCGGCGGCATCCGCATCGAGGTGCTGCCCGACGCCAGCCTCGCCGGCGACGGTGGCTTCGGCCGCGCCGGCAACGGCAACATCGTGATCTCGAAGATCGAGGCCGAGATCGAGTCGCCGGGCGACGGCAAGGTGATGCCGGTCGAACTCGTTCGGGCCGAGGCCGACTACGAGCAGCAGGGCTGGCCGGCGACGAGCGTGCTCCAGGCAAAGGGGGAGAAGGCCAAGGGCTGGGCGATCGACGGCAACGATCCGGCGAAGCGCGAGCCGCGGCGGATCGCCGTGTTCCCGGCCCGGCCGGTGACGCTGCCCGACAACGCGCGGCTCGTGGTGCGGATCCGGCAGGAGGCCATCGCCGGCCACGCCGTCGGCCGCTTCCGGCTCGCTTTCTCGGCGTCCGAGCCCGGCCTGCTCGGCGTCGGCGGCTCGACGCTGCCGCAGGGGGTGAAGGACGCGCTCGCGGTCGATGCGGCCACGCGGTCACCCGCACAGAAGGCCGAGATCGCGAAGTTCTACCGGGCCACCGTGGACGGCCCGATCCGCACGGCCGAGGCCGCCCGCGACGCGGCCACGAAGAGCCTGCAGTCGTTCCGCGACTCGCTCCCGACCGCGATGGTGATGCAGGAGGGCCCGCCGCGCGACGCGTTCCTGCTCGTCCGCGGCGAATACGACAAGCGCGGCGACAAGGTCGCGGCGGCGCTTCCGGCCTTCCTCCCCGCGCTCCCCGAGGGCACGCAGGCCGATCGCCTGGCGCTCGCGACGTGGCTCGTGTCACGCGACCACCCGCTCACGTCGCGGGTCTGGGTGAACCGCACGTGGGAGCGGCTCTTCGGCACCGGCCTCTCGAAGACGACCGAGAACCTGGGCAGCCAGGCCGAGTACCCGAGCCACCCCGAACTGCTCGACTGGATGGCGGCGGAGTTCATGGAAACCGGCTGGGACATGAAGCGGTTCCTGAAACTCGTGGTGACGAGCGCGGTCTACCGCCAGGCCGCAACCGTGACGTCGGAGAAGCTGGAGCGTGATCCGGCCAACCGGCTGCTCGCCCGCGCCCCGCGGATCCGCCTGCCGGGCGAGACCGTCCGCGACACGGCGCTCGCCGCCGCGGGCCTGCTCGTGCCCACCATCGGCGGCCCCAGCGTGCGGCCCTGGATGCCCGACCGCGTGTGGGACGAGACGAGCGTCTACGGCGACCTCCGCGGCTACAAGGCCGACACCGGGCCGGGCCGCTACCGGCGCACGATGTACACGGTCTGGAAGCGGACGGCGGCCCCGCCGACGATGCTGCTCTTCGACGCGCCCAACCGCGAGACCTGCCAGGTGAAGCGGTCGCGCACGAACACGCCGCTCCAGGCGCTGGCGCTGCTCAACGAGACGACGTTCGTCGAGGCGGCCCACGGCCTGGCCCGGCGGATGATCGCCGAGGGGGGCGCCGCGCCCGCCGAGCGGATCGCGCACGGGTTTCGCCTCGCGATCGGCCGGGCCCCCACCAGCGCCGAGCTCGCGGCACTCGTGACCGGCTTCGAGGCCGATCTCGACACGTTCACGGCCGCGCCGGAACGGGCGGACACGTACGCGGCGGTCGGCCTCGTGAAGAAGCCCGACGGCGTCGCCGCGCCGGAGTTCGCCGCCTATTCGCTCGCGGCCAACGTGATCATCAACCTCGACGAATTCGTGATGCGGGAGTGACCCGATGAAGCCGGCCTCGATCCTTCGCGTGCAGGACGCCCTCAACCGCCGCGTGTTCCTCGGCGGCACGGCCGGGGGGCTCGGCTACGCCGCGCTCGCGAGCCTCATGCAGCCGGCGGCCCGCGCCGCCGCGCCGGCCCTGGCGGGCTTTCCGAACCACCCTCCCAAGGCGAAGCGGATCATCTACCTCTTCCAGTCGGGCGCGCCCTCGCAGATGGACCTCTTCGACCCCAAGCCGGAGATGGCGAAGCGGCGGGGCGAGAACCTCCCCGAGTCGATCCGCCAGGGTCAGCGGCTGACGACGATGACGAGCGGCCAGAAGAGCTTCCCGGTCGCGCCCTCGCTGTTCACGTTCGCCAAGCACGGCCAGTGCGGCATGGACTTCAGCGAGCTCGTGCCCAACATCGCCCGCCACGCCGACCGCTGGTGCATGGTCCGCTCGATGTACACCGAGCAGATCAACCACGACCCGGCGATCACGTTCTTCCAGACCGGCCACCAGCTCGCCGGCCGGCCGAGCATCGGCTCGTGGGTGAGCTATGGCCTCGGCAGCGACAACGCCGACCTGCCGGCCTACATCGTGCTCACGAGCTTCGGCAGCGGCCGCAAGGACGACCAGCCGCTCTACGACCGGCTCTGGGGGGCGGGCTTCCTGCCCACGCGGCACCAGGGCGTGCGCTTCCGCAACTCGGGCGATCCCGTCCTCTACCTCGCCGACCCGGCCGGCATCGACCGGCAGACGCGGCGGTCCACGCTCGACCGGATCGCGGCCTTGAACGCCGCGCGGTCGGGCGTCGTGGGCGACCCCGAGATCGCCGCCCGCACGAGCCAATACGAGATGGCCTTCCGGATGCAGGCGAGCGTGCCGGAAATCGTGGACTTCAGGGACGAGCCCAAGCACGTGATCGAGTCGTACGGCCCCGACGTGACGCGGCCGGGCAGCTACGCATTCAACTGCCTGCTCGCGCGGCGGCTCTCGGAGAAGGGGGTGCGGTTCGTGCAGCTCTTCCACATGGGCTGGGACCACCACTTCGGCCTGCCGCCAGCGCTCAAAGGCCAGACCAAGGACACCGACCAGGCCACCGCGGCCCTCCTCGACGACCTCCAGCAGCGGGGCCTGCTCGACGAGACGCTCGTGGTGTGGGGGGGCGAGTTCGGCCGCACGATCTACTCGCAGGGCGCGCTCACCGAGACGAACTACGGCCGCGACCACCACCCGCGGTGCTTCACCACGCTCCTCGCCGGCGCGGGCGTGAAGCCCGGCTTCACCTACGGCGCCACCGACGACTACTCCTACAACATCGTCACGCCGAGTGAGAAGGTGCACGTCCACGACCTGAACGCCACGATCCTGCACCTCATGGGGATCGACCACCTCCGCCTCACCTTCCCCTACCAGGGCCGCGACTTCCGGCTCACCGACGTGCACGGGGAAGTCGTCCACGACATCCTGAGTTGACCGCCGGGCCCGGAGGCCCGGCACGCGACCCCGTTCAACGCGCGGGATGCGGTATCTCCATCTCCCTCTCCCCCTGGGAGAGGGCCGGGGTGATGTTCCTCTCCCTCTCCCCCTGGGAGAGGGCCGGGGTGAGGGTGCAGGGAATCCGCGCAGCTGCATCAGCACCCTCACCCGGCCTGCGGCCGGCCTCTCCCCGATGGAGAGGCGAGTTCGGCAACGAACCCGTGAAGCCGCACATACCGTGCTCTGCGGCCGAGGCGAGGTGATATGAGCATCCGGAAGCGGGCCTTCGCGGAGAGGACAAAGCGTCGAGGTCACGGCACTCCGAGGTGGTCACTTCTTGGCAAAGTACCGCACATTTGGAAAGCCGCTGAAGTCCTCGTCGAGCGTCCAGACAATGGCGCCGTGCTCTCGGGCCGCTGCAAGGATGATGCTGTCAGCCATCGGCAGTGAGTGCCGCAAACTCAAGGCGGCGGCGTCGAGGGCTCGTTGCACCGTGAGATCGATGATGCGGCCGCGCTGCATGGCCGCCACGCCCTGGATCGCCGCCTCTTCGCCGGCCTCGCGGAGCAGTACCTTGAACACCTCATAGACCGAGACGGCGGGCACGATGAGCGATTCGAGTCCTCGAGAACCGGCTCGAGCATGCGGGCGTGGCCTCCCCCCGCGAAGTACTCCAGCCAACCGGATGAATCGACCACGTTCACAGGCGATCACCGTCGCGAACGAGGTCCGTCTTGATTCCCTTCACGAACCCCTTGAGCTCGCGGATGTTCCGCTCGGGCACGAATTCGACCCGTCCGGCATGCTCGATCACCTGCAGTTTCTGGCCTGGTCGCAGCCCGAGTCGCTCCCGAACAACCCGCGGAATGACGACTTGGAATTTCGGAGAAATTGTGACGTGGTGCATGATGGCCCTTCATCGATCGGTTCATCGTACAACGAAATCATAATCGATTGTGGCCGCCTAAACTAGTTATTGAACCTTTTGATGCGTCAGTGGGCATACTCGCCATCGTGGCCCAATGACTCGCGGCGTGCCGACCCGCATCGTGATCGACCCGGCCCTCGCGGCCGAGAGCGAACTCCGATTCGAGCGCGACGACCCCTACCGCACGGGAATCCAGCGATGAGCGATGCCCGCCAGCCCGGTCTCGATGTTTTGCGTCCCGCTCCGCGCGTGATGGCATCCCGCGGTGGCCGGCCGGGTGTGCGGATGCCGGGCCGGAAGATCGCCGCCCCAGCCGCGATCCTCCTGGCCCTCACGGGCGGCCCGCTCGCCTGCGCCATCGCGCCGGTGGACTTCGCCCGCGACGTGCGGCCGCTGCTCAACGCCCACTGCACCGCCTGCCACGGCGGGGTGAAGATGGCCGGCGGCATCTCGTTTCTGGGGCGCGAGACGGCGCTGGCCGAGGGCGACTCC
>JBJTJO010000148.1:0-21847 GCA_046095965.1 Planctomycetaceae bacterium | reverse complement strand
TCCCAGAGGGAGAGGCGACACGAACAATCAGACGGATCGTCACGTGTCAACTATCGGATGCTCTCCGTAGTAGTCCGCACGATCTGACGTGCTGGCCGCATTTCGTTGATCGCAACTGCCGCGAGGCATCGCCAACCTCCGGCCGAATCGCCAAGCCATTCGGCCTGCCCGCGGGGAATCCAGGTTCGACGGGAGGAAGACAGAGGAAGGTGCCCCGCAAGGAGCGGTCCTCCGTCCACTCCTGAGCAACGTCCATCTCAACCCGCTGGACCATCTGATGGCCCAGCACTGGATCGAGATGGTGGGTTACGCCGACGACTTCGAGATCCTGTGCAAGATGGCGGAAGACGCCGCGCGCACTGGAAACCGTCAGGCAAGGGTTTACCGACAACGGTCTCACGCTGCACCCGACGAAGACGCGGATCGTCGACGCTCGGACGGAGCGGCTCGACTTCCTCGGCTACAGCTTCCGGGGGCAGGATCACTGGCCTCGGCAGAAGGCGATCCGGAAGCTACGGGACGCGATCCGCAACGGGGTGGGCCGGACAACATCAGATGGCCAAATGACTTCTTTGCCGAACTCGGGCTCTTCAGTCTGGTAGAAGCCCGCGTACAGGCCGGTCAATCCTCATCGAGGCAAGACCGTCGACCGGAGAGACGAGTGCGGGAGATCTGCCTGCACGGTTCGGAGGGAGGGGGGCCCGAACTCAATCGGGCCTCCCTACCCCTATCTTCGCTGCGCGGAGGCAAGGTCGGCCGTATGCGTCGGCGCTTCGCGGAGGCGGGCTGGGGATGTTCCCGGCGGGACGGTGGGGGGTGGTATGCTTCCGACCCGGCCCGTCGCGCGTGTTCCCAGGTTGCCCGACTCATGACCGCTTCCGAGTCCGATCGCGAGCCGCTCTCGGAGCGCGACGCCGCCACGGCGGGGGACACGATCGGCGGGCTGACGAAGGCCCTCGGCGGCGTGCTCTTCGGCCAGGACGCGCTCATCGAGCTCGTCGTCATCGGCCTCCTCGCGCGGGGCCACATCCTCCTCGAGGGGTTGCCCGGGCTCGGCAAGACCGAGCTCGTGAAGGGGCTGTCGAAGGCCCTCGGCCTCGCCAGCCGCCGCGTGCAGTTCACGCCCGACCTGCTCCCCGGCGACATCACCGGCAATCCCGTGCTCGAGGAGGTCGAGGGCCGGCGGCGGTTCACGTTCCAGCCCGGCCCGGTGTTCGCCAACATCCTCCTCGCCGACGAGATCAACCGCGCGAGCCCGAAGACGCAGTCGGCGCTCCTCGAGGCGATGCAGGAGCGGCGGGTCACGGTGATGGGGGAGACCCATCCGCTGCCCGCTCCCTTCTTCGTGCTCGCCACACAGAACCCGATCGAGCTCGAGGGGACCTACCCGCTCCCGGAGGCCCAGCTCGACCGGTTTCTCTTCAAGCTCGACGTGCGGAGCAACGACGTGGAGACGCTCGAGCGGATCGTGCTCGACCGCGAGATCGGCGTGGAGCCCCGGGTGGCGCCGGTGATGGACGCGGCGGCGGTCGAGGGCCTGCTCGCGAAGGTGCGCCGCGTCTACATGCCGGCGAGCGTGGCCAACTACATCGCCCGGCTCGTGCAGGCCACGCAGCCCGGCGGGCCGCACGCGGCCGGCGTGAAGTACGGGGCGAGCCCGCGGGCGGCGCTCGCGCTCGCCGCCGGCGCGAAGGCCCGGGCGCTGCTCGAGCGCCGCATCAACGCCGGCTATGACGACGTGCGGGCCGTGGCCGCGCCGGTGCTCCGGCACCGGCTCGTCCTCGACTACGGGGCCAGGCTCGAGGGCCTCACGACCGATGCCGTCGCGGCCCGGCTCGTGGAGGCGATTCCGGCCCAGGCCAAGCCGCTGCCGTCGAGCCTCGCGGAAGCGAAGGTGTGACGTGAGCAGGCGTCCGTCCCGCACCGTGCCGTGGATCGCGTGCGCCGTGGTCGCCGCGGTCGCCGCGGGCGCGCGGGGCGAGGTGGAGCGGATTTCCACCGAGCCCGGGAGCGGGATCACGATCGAGATCGAGGGCTGGGCCGGCATCAACACGCCCGCCACGGGCCGCGACACGGGCCTCATCCCGATCGACGTCACGATCACCAATACGGGTCCGGCGGCGTGCGTCTGCGCGATCAGGCCCGAGGAGCGGTTCAACTGGTCGGGGCGGCTGGTGGTGCCCTCCGCGACGCTCGCCGTGCCGGCCGGAGACACGGCGCGCACCACCCTCTTCGTCGCGGTCGAGACGGACCGTTCGACCACGCTCAGGGTCACGGGGGACTGTGTCCCCGGCGGGGGAGATATCGTGCACATCGCGGGCATCCAGAGCGCGGGATCCCCGGTCGATCCCGACGTCCTGCGGCGGCGGCTCGTCGGCCAGTCGCGGGAGGTCGTCGCGCGCCGGGCCGATCGACCCGGCGACGTCGTGGCCCTCGACATGGCGCGGGCGCCGACCGACTGGCGGAGCTGGTCTTCGTTTCCCGGCATCCTCATGACCGCCGACGAGTGGCGCGGGATGTCCGCTGCCGCCCGGAAGGCCGCCATCGACCGGGTGACGCTCGGCGGCCGCCTGGTCGTGTTCGCGAGGCCTGCCGACGTGGGGTTGCCCGGCCTGCCGCCGGCGGGGGAGCGGGCGTGCGGGGCCGGGAGCGTGGCCGTCCTGCCCTGGAACGGTGAGGTCATCGAGGAGCAGGCCTTCGACCGGGCCTGCGCCGGCGTGTCGGATCTCGTCGGCCTCGCATCGCACTACCAGCGGCATCCGGGCCAGATGCGCGGCATGGCGCACGCGCTGCAGGACACGGCCTGGGAGCCCGGATTCCAGCGGCTCGCGGGGGTCTTCGGACGACGGTCGCTGCCGGTCGGCGCGATCCTGGCGTTCCTCGCCGTGTTCGGCCTCGTCGCCGGCCCGCTCAACGTGATGTGGCTCGCCGGCCCGGGGCGGCGCTCGCGGATGTTCTGGACGACGCCGGCCATCTCGCTGGCGGCGACGGCCTTCCTGCTCGGCCTCATGTTCCTGCGCGACGGCGTGGGGGGGTCGGGGGCCCGGCGCGTGCTCGCCGTCCTCGATCCCGAGCGGGCCACCATGGCGGTGATCCAGGAGCAGTTCAGCCGCACGGGCGTGCTCCTCGGGTCGACCTTCCCGATCCGCGAGCCGTCGTGGATGCACCCGCTCGGCGACGACGCCGGGAGCGAGGCGCTCGTGGAAGCCAACGGGGCGATGCGGACGGGGGACTGGTTCCGCAGCCGCTCGGATCAGGCCTTCCTGCTCGAGGCTGTGCGGCCGTCGCGGGCGCGGATCGAGTTCGTGTCGAGCCCGGGCGGCGACGCCCCGCCCACCGTCGTGTCGAGCGTGGAGGTGCCGCTGCGGCACGTGTTCGTGATCGACGACGCGGGCGGGTACTGGCAGGCGTTCGACGTCGGCACGGGCGAGAAGGAGACGCTCCAGCCGGCGACCGCGGCGGACTACGACACGTGGTTCAAGACGGTCGTGGCCGACGCCGGTCCGGTCCGCGGTCGGGCCCTCGAGGCGCTCCGCGGCCGGCGCGGCTGGACGTTCGCCGAGACCGATCGGGCGGCGCCGGTCGCCATCGCCACCCTGGGCTCGATCCGCTGGGGTGACGACCTGGGCGTGTTCGCCTGCCCATCGGCCCGGGGGGCCACGCCATGAGCGAGCCAGCAGCCGCACCGCCGACGCCCCCACCCGTGCCCGCGGCGGCCGCGTCGCTCGTCGAGGTGGCGGCACTCAACCGCGTCTTCGACTCGGTCCACGCGGTCCACGACCTCTCGTTCGCGATCCCCACGGGGGCCGTCGTGGGCTTCATCGGCGCCAACGGCGCCGGCAAGACGACCACGATGCGGATCATGGCCACGCTCGACGAGCCGACTTCGGGCAACGTGCGCGTGGCCGGCCACGACGTGCTGGAGAAGCCGAAGGAGGTCCGCCGGCTCGTGGGCTGGATGCCCGACGCCTACGGCACCTACGCGAACATGAACGTGTTCGAGTACCTCGACTTCTTCGCGCGGTCGTACGGCTTCAGCCGCGAGCAGCGGCGGGCCCGGGTGGAGGAGGTGATGGACTTCGCGGACCTGACGCCGCTGGCCGACCGGCAGATGGCGAAGCTCAGCAAGGGCATGGGGCAGCGGCTCTGCTTCGGGCGGATGCTGATCCCCGACCCCGAGTTCATGATCCTCGACGAGCCGGCCGCGGGCCTCGACCCGAAGGCGAGGCTCGAGTTCAAGAACCTCGTGCGGCTGCTCGCGGCCCGCGGCAAGACGCTCTTCATCTCGAGCCACATCCTGAGCGAGCTCGGCGAGATGTGCGACACGCTCGTGTTCATCGACGGCGGGCGGCTCGTGTTCCAGGGGGCCGCCGACGACCTCAAGCACGGCGGGCTGCCGGGGGGCGCCGCCGCCTCCGGCATGGCGGTCACGGTCGTCGTGGCGGGCGACCCCGTGGCCGTGGCCGACTGGGCCACGCAGGCGCCGGGCTGGCGGGTGGTGGAGCGGCGGCGCGACGGGGCCCGGCTCGAACGCGCGGGGGACGATCCGGCGGACCTCGCCGACGGGCTCAGGCAGATGGTGGCCCTCGGCATCCCGGTGATCGAGTTCCACCGCGAGCAGCGGCGGCTCGAGGAGGCCTTCGTGGAAATGGTGAAGGGGCGACGATGAGTCAGGCGCCGGCCCCGGCGGGGACGCACCGTGGGTGGCGCGGGGATGATTTTCCCGTCTGGCTCAGCCCCATGCTCGTCAAGGAGCTGCGGCAGGGGATCCAGTCCGGGGCCTTCGCCTGGACGTTCATCGGCCTGCAGGCGGTAATGTTCCTGATCATGGCCTGGATGCTCGCGCTCGCGGGCGACGGATCGGCCATGCAGTTGCGGGAGTTCAACGCGCTGGCGTGGGTGGCGGTCGGGATCGCGATGGCGGTCGTCGTGCCCCTGCGGGGCCTCGGGGCGATTTCCGCGGAGCGGGCGGGAAGCAACCTCGACCTCGTGCGGCTCACGCACCTCTCGGCGACGCGGATCGTGACGGGCAAGTGGCTGGCCCTCGTGTCGCAGTCGCTGCTGCTGGCCGCGGCCGTGCTGCCCTACCTCGTCCTCCGCTACTTCTTCGGCGGGTTCGACGTGTTCCGCGAGCTCGAGGTGTTCGCCTGGCTGGCGGGCGCGGCGATGCTCGTCGCGGCGATCGCGGTCGCGCTCTCGACGCTGCCCCTCTGGCTGCGGATCGCGGCCGGCGTGGCCTGCGTCGTGCCCGTCGTCGGCGCCCTCGACGACGGGTCGGTCTTCCTGTTCGGTCCCCGCGGCCTCGGTGATCCGCTGTTCGTCCGCCTCGGCGTCGCGGCCCTGATCGCGGTCTACGTCGTGGCCTGCCTCGAATTCGCGGCCGGGCGGATCGCCCCCGCCGCCGAGAACCACGCGGCCCGCAAGCGACTGCTGGCGCTCGGGATCGCGGCGGCGTGGATCGCCGTGGCGACGCTGGGGTCGGACGACGCGTCCCGCGCCACGATGCTCACCACCGGGCCGCTCGTGGCCTGTTTCTGCGTCGGGGCGCTCGTCGAGCGGCCGACGCGGCTCGTGACCGTGGTGGCGCCCTTCGCCCGGCGTGGATTGCCCGGCAGGCTCGCCGCCCGCCTGTTCGCCCCCGGCTGGGCGACGGGGCTCCTCTTCGTCGCGGTGGCCTGGTGCCTGTTCACGACGGGGTTCCACGTCTTCCGGGACCGGCACGTGTCCGGCGACCCGCTCGTCACGTGGACGATGCCGTGCCTGCTCGCGGCCACGCTCGTGTTCCCGCTGCCGCTGGTCGTGTACCTGCCCCGCGCGAGGATGCCGCTGCTCCTCTACGCGCTCGCCCAGCTCGTGTGCTTCATGGTGTTCGTCTGGTCGGGGGCCTTCATGCCGGCGTCGCGTTCCTGGCACGAGTCGTCGGCGTGGGTCACGGTGCTGCCCTTTCCGCTCGCGGCGCTCCTGACGTTCGGAGGGCTCCAGGACGACGCGATCATGGCGGAGTACGCCATGCCCTTTCTGAACGCCGCCCTGTTCGGGCTGGCCGTCACGCTGGCGGCCGTCGCCGTGCCGTGGGTGCGCGAGCAGCGGGCCCTCGGGGCGCTGCTCGCGGCCACCCGCCGCGGGAGGGACGCCTGATGGCCTTCGCAACGACCCGCGCCGCAAAGCCTGCCGCCCGCTGGCGCGGCGACGATTTTCCCGCGTGGCTCAGCCCCATGCTCGTCAAGGAACTGCGGCAGGGGATCCAGTCGGGAGCCTTCGCCTGGACGTTCATCGCCCTGCAGGCGGTGATGTTCCTCGCCATGGCCACCACGCTCGTGTGGCGCGACGGCGGGATGGGCGACAACCCCGCACTGTTCTGGGTGCCGGTCGCGCTGGCGGTGGCCGTCGTGATCCCTCTCCGCGGTCTCGGGGCCGTGAGCACCGAGCGGACCGGCAACAACCTCGACCTCGTGCGGCTCACGCACCTCTCGGCCCGGCGGATCGTGGCCGGCAAGTGGCTGGCGATCGTGGCCCAGTCGGCGCTGCTCGCGACGGCCGTCCTGCCCTACCTCGTGCTCCGCTACTTCTTCGGCGGCGTGAACGTCGTCGCCGACCTCGCCGCCTTCGGCTGGATGCTCGTGGCGGCACTGCTCGTCGCGGCGGCGGCGGTGGCGGCGTCCACGCGGCCCGTCCGCGAGCGGATCGCGCTTGTGATCCTCGTGTTCTTCGCCGGCAACCTCGCGCTCCAGGCCGTGGCGTTCAGCCTGGGCATGGGGGGTGGAAGGCCGTGGACGCCCGCGTTCGCCGGGCTCGCGTTCGCGGGGCTCTACACGGTGCTGCTCCTGGAATACGCCGCGTCGGCCATCGCCCCTCCGGCCGAGAACCATGCGGCGGCCAAGCGCGGCGTCGCGGTGATCCTCGCGGCGGCCTGGTGTTTGAGCGCCGTCCTCGGGGGCCGCGACACGTTTCCGTTGGTCGCCTGGGCCACGGCGATCCCGCTCGTGGCGGTCGCCATCGAGGCCCTCTGCGAACGGCCCAGCCGGCTCGAGAGCATCGCCGCGCCCTTCGCCCGCCGGGGCGCCGCGGGTCGGGCGGCGTCCTTCCTGTTCATGCCGGGCTGGGCGACCGGCCTCACGCTCGTCACGATCCTGGGAGCCGCCTGCGGCGGAGCCGGGATCGCGTACGCGTCGCGGTATGCAGGGGGCGAGATGAAGTATTTCGCCTGCCTCGCCGTGCTCGCCCATGCGGCCGTCGTGTTTCCGCTGCCGGCGGTCGTGGCGTTCATGAACACGTCCCGCCGGCATCTCGTCTACGGCGTCGTGCAGGTGGCCTGCCTGGTGGTGCTCGCGCTCACCGGCATGGCCCAGGTGGGCGTGGGCGAGCCGTCCCTCGCTCCCGTCGCGCCCTTTCCGCTGGCGGCGTTCCTCTGGTCGCTCGGGGCGAACGACCGTGCGCGGATGACTCTCGCCATGGCGGCCGCGCTGGTGACGATCGTCGTCTATGGGCTCGTCATCGGCCCGTGGCGACGCGAGATGGGCGTCGCGCGGCGCATGGTGGCCGCCGCGCGGGGACGGCATGACGACGACGACGCGGAGGCGGGGGCATGAACCTGCGTCCGATCCACGAGCGGGCCCGGGCCGCCGCGGCCGTGGCGCGGCTGCCGCTGCGAGCGGGGCAGTGGACCGGCGCGGCCGGCGGCATCCTCGGCCGCGGCACCGGCAGCTCGATCGACTTCCAGGACCAGCGTCAGTACGTGCCGGGCGACGACCCGCGGCACATCAACTGGCAGGCCTTCGCGCGGACGGGCGCCTGGACCATGAAGCTCTACCGCGAGGAGGTCACGCCGCGGATCGACCTCGTCCTCGACCAGAGCGGCTCGATGTTCCTCGACGAGCCGAAGGAGACGCGGGCCTGGGAGGTCGCGTACCTCTGCCTCGAGAGCGGCCTGCAACTCGGGGGGCATGTGAGGCTCCACGTGCTCGGCCGCGCGGCCGCCGAGCCCCCCGTGGAGTGGCCGCTCGAGCGGGCCCTCGCACACGAGTGGCCCGACCGTACGGCGCCGCCCGAGCCCGCCACGCTCGCCGCCCAGGTCGCGCGGGTGCCGCTGCGGGCCGGGTCGCTGCGCGTGCTCGTGAGCGACCTGCTCGACGAGTCGCCCCCCGCGGCCGTGGTGTCCGCGCTCACAGCGGGACGCGGACGGGCCGTCGTGCTCGCGCCGTTCGCCCGGTCCGAGGCCGAGCCCGACTGGGAGGGCAACGTGGACTTCGAGGACGCCGAGCGGGCGACACGGTCGCGGCAGCACGTCTCCCCCGAGACGCTCGCCCGCTACCGCGAGGCCTACCGGCGGCACTTCGCGCTGTGGCGGGAGGAGTGCCTGCGGCGGGGCGTGGCCTTCGCGCGGGTGGCCGACGCCGGCGACCTGCTCGCGGCCCTCCGCGGCGAGGCCGTGGCCACGGGCGCGATCGAGATCTGAGGCCGAGCCGGATGGGCATCTTCCTCGCAAACCCCTGGGGCCTCCTGGCACTCGCGGCCCTGCCCGCGGTCGTGGCCGTGCACTTCCTCCAGGAGCGGTCGCGGCGGGTGCGGGCGAGCACGCTCTTCCTGCTGGAGCGAGCGGCCCCGACGGCCGCCGCGGGCGTCCGCTTCGAGCGGTTCCGGCAGTCGCTGCCGTTCTGGATGCAGCTGCTCGCCACCGCGATCGCGGCCTGGCTGCTCGCCGACCCACGGTTCGTCCGCCAGGACTCGCGGCAGACCGTGGCCGTCGTGCTCGACAGCTCGGCCTCGATGCAGGCCTGCCGCGACCGCACGCTCGCGATCCTTGCGGCGCGACTGCCGGCGTGGAACGCCGCGGCCGGCAGGACCGACTGGCACCTGCTGGAGACGGGCGCACGGCGGCCGCCGCTCTACGCGGGCCCGAGACTGGCCGACCTGCTGGCCGCTGCACGGAAGAGCTGGCAGCCCACGCTCGGCATGCACGACGTCGCGCCGGCGCTCGGGGCCGCGGCCGCGCTCGCCCCCGCCGGCAGCGGCAGCGTGATTCTCGTCACCGACCGACCGCAGCGCGTGCCCGAGGGGGTCGGCATCCTGTCCGCCGGAGCGTCGTTCGACAATGTCGGGTTTTCCGGGGGCGACGTCCGCGACGTCGAGGGCCGCGTCGTGTGGCGGGCGCTCGTCACGAACCATGGCGTTCAGCCGCAGGGCCGGACGGTCTCGCTCTGGCGGGCGGGCACCGAAAACATGGATCCCTTCGTTCTTGACGGACCGAGGGAAGTGCGACTGGAGCCGGGTGGCAGCCGGACGATCGAGGGTCCGTGGCCCGAGGGAGTCGATCGCCTGGTGCTCACCCTGGCAGCCGACCGCTTCGGCTTCGACGACGCGCTACCGCTCGTACGGCCGGTGCCGCGGCAGGTGACGCTGTCGCAGCGACTCGGTGAGCCCGCTGGGGATCTGCTCGCGCGGATGGCGCTTGCGGCCGAGAACGTGACCCGCTGCGATCCGGCCGCTGAGGCTGACGTGGTCGTCGAGCGCTATCGCACCGCGCCCGAGACCGACGCGATCCAGGTGATGATCGGAGCCGACGACGGGTCTGCGGACCAGGCGGAGCGGAAGCCCGCCCCGCTCGATCCGGCGTGGATCGCCACCGAGGATCATCCGCTCGTCAACGATCTCGCCTGGGGTGGTTTGCTGTCGGGCCCGGCCGGCGACCTTTCCTGCGGGTCGAACGACGAGCCGCTGCTCTGGAAGGGTTCACGGCCGCTCGTGTTCCTGCGGCACGCGACCCTCGAGGGCGGCCGCGAGGTCGAGGCACTCGTCTTCAACTTCGACGTCGCACACTCCACCGCAACCCGCACGCCCGCCGTCGTTGTCCTGATCGGCCGCTTCCTCGACCGCCTGCGGTCCGGCGGGGATCGCCCCTGGACCGGCAACGTCGATGCCGGTCAGGCCATCGATGCGCCGCAGGCGCTCGGCGGGCGGGGTGGCATGCTCGTGGAGCTTGTGGACACGAACGTCGAGTTCGTCGCGATCGATCAAGTGGTCGACTTCCGCGGCCGCGCACCCGATGCGCCGGCGTTCTTCGCGGTGCTCGCGGACGCCGCCGTGCGGGAGCCGATCGTGTCGGGCGCCGCGCAGTTCGCCGACGCGCGGGAGTCGGACTTCCGCGCGGCCGGCCCGGCCGACACGCTCGACGCACTGCGGCGCGAGGCGGCCCTCAAGCAATCGGTCGAGGATCCCTGGGCCCCGCTCTGGCTCGGCGCCCTCGCCGCCGCGCTCGCCGTCTCCTGGGGAACCGGAGGCCGCGACGCGCCGCGTGCATCACGGACACCCGCGCCATGAGATTTCTCGCGCCCCAGTGGTTTGTGCTCGTGCCGGTGCTCGCGGTGGCGGCCTGGCAGTGGCCGCGGCTCGGCCTGCACCGGCCGCTGCGGATCGCCTGCCTCGCGCTCGTCGTGCTCCTGCTCGCGGAGCCGCAGGTGCGCCGGCAGGGGGACGGCCTCGACCTGTGGCTGCTCGTGGACCAGTCGGAGTCGGCACGCGATTCGATCCAGCCCCGCCTCGCGGAATGGCAGACGATCCTGGAGAAGTCGCGGGGCCCCGACGACCGGATCCTGGTCGTGGACTTCGCCGCCGAGGCGGTGACCCGCGGCGCGCTCCTGCGGGCCGGTGCCGCGGCGACCGACTACGCCGGCAGCCGGGCCGGCAGCCGGCTGGCCACGGCGATCGGCCACGCGCTCGGGCAGATGCCCCCCGACCGCGCGGCCCGCCTGCTCGCCCTCACCGACGGGTTCTCGACCGAGCCGCTCGACGGCGTCGCCGAGAAACTCCTCGCCCGCGGCGTCGCCCTCGACACGCGGCTCCCGCCACGGCCGCAGTTGAACGACTACGCGATCGCACGGCTCGACCTGCCGCCGCGGATCCAGGCGCGGGAGGGCGTCGTCGGCGAGGTGACGATCCGCGGCGGCTCCGATCGGACGGTGGAGGTCGAGATTCTGCGCGACGGCACGCCGCTGGCGCGCAAGCCGGTCACGCTCGTGGACGGCTCCGGCCGGCTGCGGTTCGGCGACCGCGTGGTGGCCCCCGGCGCTCACCGCTACGCGGCGCGGCTCACCGACGCGGCCGACGCGTTCCCGGGCAACGACCGCGCGGAACGCTGGGTGGAGGTGCAGGGGGGTGAGCGGGTGCTGCTCGTGACCTCCTTCACCGACCCGCCCCTCGCCGCGGCGCTGCGTGCCGCGGGCATCGACGTGCAGGTCGTGGACGACCTCGCCACGGCCCATGTCGGCATGCTCACCGGGGCGGCCGCCGTGATCCTCGACAACGTGCCGGCCTACAAGCTCGACCCCGCGTTCGTGAAGGGGCTCGACTTCTACGTCACCGCGCAGGGGGGCGGGCTCGCGATGACCGGCGGCCGCTTCGCGTTCGCGTCCGGGGGCTGGTTTGCGTCGCCCGTCGATCCGCTGCTCCCGGTGAGCCTCGAGCTCAAGCAGGAGCACCGCAAGCTCGCCGTGGCCCTGGCGATCGTCATGGACCGCTCCGGCAGCATGGCGATGACCGTCCCGGGATCGGGCCGCGCGAAGATGGACCTCGCCGACGAGGGGGCCGCGCGGGCCATCGAGCTGCTCGGCGACCGGGACCTCGCGGTGCTGATCCCGGTGGACAGCGCGGCCCATCCGCTGTCGAAGGGCCTCGTCGCCGTGGGCCCCAACCGCGGCGACCTCGTGCGGGCCGCCCGCAGCGTGGAGAGCGAGGGGGGCGGCATCTTCGTCTACACGGGCCTCGACGAGGCCTGGCGGATGCTGCGCGAGGCCACCGTGGGCCAGCGGCACGTGATCCTGTTCGCCGACGCGGCCGACGCCGAGGAGCCCGGCGACTACGAGGTCCTCCTCGCGGAGATGGCCCGCGAGAAGTGCACGGTGAGCGTGATCGGGCTGGGCACCGACACGGACTGCGACGCCGCGTTCCTCCAGGACGTCGCGAAGCGGGGGGGCGGCCGGATCTTCTTCAATGCCGACCCCAACGACCTGCCGGCCCTGTTCGAGATGGAGACCGCGACGATCGCGCGGTCGGCCTTCATCGAGGAGCCGACCCCCGTGAAGGGCACGCCCGGCTGGCTGGAAATCGCCGCCGCGCCGCTCGACTGGCCGGCCGCCGTGGACGGCTACAACCTCTGCTACCTGAAGCCCCGGGCGTCGCAGGGGGCGGTCTCGGGGGACGAGTACGCGGCGCCGCTCGTGGCCTTCTGGCAGAAGGGGGCGGGCCGCGCGGCAGCGGTCACGTTCCCGATGGCCGGCGAGCGGTCGGAGGCCCAGCGGGCCTGGCCGGGCTACGCCGACTTCGCCCAGAGCCTCGCCCGCTGGCTCGTCGGCACGGCGCTGCCGCCGGGCATCGGCCTGCGGACCGACGTGGACGGCACGCGGATCCGCTTCGACCTGTTCCACGACGATTCGTGGGCCGGGCGGCTCGCCGCCGACCCGCCCCAGCTCGCCGTGGCCCGCGGCGCCGACGGTGCGGCCGTGCCCGTTCCCTGGGAGCGGCTCGCACCGGGCCACTGGTCGGCGCGCGTCGATGCCGCGGGCACCGACTACGTCCGCGGGGCGGTCCGGCTCGGGGCCGGCGCGATCGCCGCCGGGCCGGTCAACGTGGCCTCGAACCCGGAATACGACTTCGACCGCGCGCGGCTGGACGAGTTGGCGGCTGCGAGCCGGCGGAGCGGGGGCGCGGACCGCGTGGACCTCTCCGACGTCTGGCGGGCGCCGCGGCCGACCGCGTTCCAGGACATCCGCCGCTGGCTCCTGCCGCTGCTCTCGGCGCTGATCGTCCTCGAGGCCCTCCAGGCGCGGACGGGCTGGAGGTTCCGCGCCGCCCGGTCCTGACGATCCCGATCGCGGCGCGGCGTGGTATCCTCGCCGACCGCCATCCAGGAGCGACCACCTTCGATGCATCCGACCCTCCTCGTCCTCGCCGCCGGCATGGGCAGCCGCTACGGCGGCCTCAAGCAGATCGACCCCATGGGCCCCGCGGGGGAAACGATCCTCGACTACTCGGTGTTCGACGCCATCCGCGCGGGCTTCGTCAATGTCGTGTTCGTGATTCCGCCCGACTTCGAGCACGCGTTCCGCGAGCGGGTGATCGCCCGGTTCGCGGCGCGGATCCCGGTGGGTGTGGCCTTCCAGACGCTCGACCGCCTGCCGGCCGGATTCGCGCCGCCTCCGGGGCGCGAGAAGCCGTGGGGCACGACGCATGCGGTGCTCTGCGCCCGTGACGCGGTGGCCGAGCCGTTCGCGATGATCAACGCCGACGACTTCTACGGCCGCGACTCGTTCGCCGTGCTGGCCCGTCGGCTCGCGGGGCAGGCGGGCGACTCGACCGCCTACTCGATGGTCGGCTTCACGCTCGCCAACACCCTGTCGGAGCACGGCACCGTGACCCGCGGCGTGTGCCGCACCGACGCCCGGGGCTTCCTCGCCGACATCCAGGAGCTGTCCGGCGTCCGCCGCACGGCTGGCGGGGTCGAGTGCGCCGGCCCCGACGGCCCGGTCAGGCTGACCGGTGAGGAGCCGGTGTCGATGAACTTCTGGGGCTTCACGCCGGCGATCTTCGCCCAGCTCGACGCCGAGTTCCGCGGGTTTCTCGCCCGCCACGGGGCCGAGCCGAAGGGCGAGTGCTACATCCCGACGACCGTCGGCGACCTCGTGAAGGCGGGTCGGGCGACGTGCGAGGTGCTGCGCACGACGGCGGCGTGGTTCGGCGCCACCTATGCCGAGGACAAGCCCGCGGTGCAGGCAAGCATCGCCGCCCTCGTCGAGGCAGGAGAGTATCCCGCGAACCTCTGGGCGTAAAACGTGTGGGCGTAAAACTCCGGGCGTGAACCGGGATCGCCGGGACCTCGGGCTCAGCCGGCCGCGACGCCCGCGATGGGGCGCGCTGCGCCGCTCGCGGAGTCGGTCGGGACCGGGAACGCCGGCTCGCGGCCGAAGCCCCGGGCGATGGCGAAGTCGGCCATCCTCCGCAGCGTCGTCACGTCGAGCTCGGGGCACGGGAGGTGCGGGGCCACCGCGTCGATGTGCGTCCGGTCGAAGACCGGGTCATCGCGCAGGTACGTCCGGTACACGTCCATCTGGTCCACGAGGTTCTCGGCGAGCCACTGGCCGTCCTGGCTCTCGGTGCGCTCGGCGGGATCGGGGAGCGTGGCCTTCACCGCCTCCTCGACGCTCCGCGTGATGACGTCCATCGGCACCGGCCGCGGATTCGTGAGATGGAAGGTGTGGCCGCGGGCGGACGGCGTCTGCACGACGTGGGCGATGGCCGCCGACACCCAGTCCACTGGCACGAGGTTCTTCGTGTCGTGGTCGTGGACGCCGAAGGACTGCACCAGCGCCTCGCGCGTGATGATCCCCCACGGCACGTGCGGGATGAGGGTGTGGCCGAGCCTGAGAATCACGTAGTAGCCGTGGTACGTGGACGTGAAGCCCGTCCGCGAATCACCCACGATGATCGACGGCCGCAGCACCGTCACGCTGTCGAGGTGGTCGGCCGACCGGACGAGGCGCTCGGCCTCGACCTTGCTCCGCTCGTAGTCGTTGCTGAAGTCCTGGCCGACGTCGAGATCGTCCTCGCAGACCGTCCCGGTGCGCAGGCCGCAAACGTAGGCGGTGGACACGTGGTGGAAGTGCCGCAAGCCGGCCGCCTTCGCGACGCCCAGCACGTTCGCGGTGCCGTGCACGTTCGACCGCCAGGGCTCCTGCTCGCGGTCCGCGCCGCGGAACGTCAGGCTGGCGGCGTTGTGGAGCACCGTGTCGCAGTGCTCGCGGACCCAGCCGATCGCGGTCTCGTCGAGACCGCACAGCGGAGCATTGAGGTCGCCCTCCAGCACCGTCGGCCGGGTCAGCCGCTTGCCGAGCACCCGCTCCCAATGGTGGACGATCGCCTCGATGCGGGTCGCGGCGGCGATGCGGCGCTCGCGCCTGACCACGACGGCCAGGCCGCAGCCGTCGAGCAGCAGGTCGCGGATGACGTAGGAACCGAGGAGGCCGGTGCCTCCCGTGAGCAGGACGGACCGGGAGGCGGGGCGGGTCTGACTGGCGGGCATGCGTGCGTGAAATCCCTTCCAACTGCAGAAAACTGCCGGCGAGGTCGTTATAGAAACTCGGCCCCGAACGCTCAATG
Source organism: Planctomycetaceae bacterium (assembly GCA_046095965.1). Classification (GTDB taxonomy): domain Bacteria; phylum Planctomycetota; class Planctomycetia; order Pirellulales; family UBA1268; genus QWPN01. The sequence continues at coordinate 6,700 of JBJTJO010000148.1, read as the reverse complement.
GGCGCCGGCACCGGGCGCGGTTTTTCTGCGTTTTCCTATATTCGAGCGGTCGCCGCGCCGCCGATCGTCCACGCCATGCCGTCTCCCGCCACGCCCCTGCCCGCGGATCTGCCGGTCGCGGCCGTGCTCGATCGTGTCGTGACCGCGGCCCGGGGGGGCAGCGTCGTGGTCACGGCCCCGCCGGGCTCGGGCAAGACGATGCTCGTGCCCGCCGCCCTGCTCGACGACCTGCCGCCGACCGGCGGGGTCGTGCTTCTCCAGCCGCGGCGGCTGGCCGCCCGGGCCGTGGCCGGACGGATCGCGGCCCTCCGCGGCTCGCCGCTCGGCGGCGAGGTGGGCTACCGGGTGCGCTTCGATACCAAGGCCGGCCCCGGCACGCGGCTGGCCGTCGAGACCACCGGCATCATGCTGCGGCGATTGCTCGACGACCCCGGCCTGGGCGGGATCGACACCGTCGTCCTCGACGAGTTCCACGAGCGGTCGCTGGAGATGGACATCGTCCTCGGGCTGCTCGTGAGGGTGCGCGAGGCGCTGCGGCCCGACCTGCGGATCGCCGTCATGAGCGCCACGCTCGACGCGGCGCCCGTGGCGGCCCTGCTCGGCGGCGGCCCGTCGGGCCCCGGGTGCCCGGTGATCGCGGCGTCCGGCCGCGTGTTTCCCGTGGAGACGCGGTACCTGCGGCACGGCGACCGGCGGGATCTCGTGGACCTGGTCGGTGGAGCGGTACAGGAGGCGCTGCGTTCAACGGATGGCCACGTGCTCGTGTTCCTGCCCGGTCGCGGCGAGATCGGCCGTTGCCAGGCGATGCTCGCCACCGCCCTGGAGCGGCAGGACGTCGATTGCATGCCCCTGCACGGTGAACTGCCCCCGGCGGACCAGGACCGCGTGCTCGACGAGACCGGCCGGCGCAAGGTCATCCTCGCGACGAACGTGGCGGAAACGTCGCTCACGATCCCGGGAGTCACCGGCGTCGTGGACTCGGGGCTCGCGCGGCAGGCGCGGACCTGCCCCGGCACGGGACTGCCGCGCCTCGAGCTCGTGCCGATCTCGAGGGCGTCTGCCGAACAGCGGGCCGGACGCGCGGGCCGCACGGCGCCGGGCGTCTGCCTGCGGCTCTGGGACGAGGCCGCGCATCACCAGCGGCCGGCGGCCGAGACGCCCGAGGCGCTGCGGGGCGACCTTGCCGGTCCGCTCCTGCACCTGCTCGCGCTCGGCGAGGCGCGCGGGTTCCCCTGGCTCGACCCGCCACCCGAGCAGGCAATCGCCGCCGCGTGGCGGCTGCTCGCCAACCTCGGCGCGGTCGATCCGGCCGCGGACAACGCGGGGCGAATCACGCCGCTCGGCGTGGAACTCTCCCGCCTGCCCGCGCATCCGCGACTCGCGAGGCTGCTGCTCGCCGGAACGCGACACGGCGTCCTCGCGGAGGCGGCGGTCGCCGCGGCGCTGCTCTCGGACCGCGATCCCTTCCGCACCCCGCGGCCGGGCACCGGCCCGCGGGACCGCCACCGCGTCCGCTCGCGGTCGGACATCGTCGATCGCGTGGCCGCGCTGCGGGCGTTTGCGGCGGGCCGGCCTGGTCCGGCCGGGGCCGACCCCGACCTCGAGCCCCACGACGGGGCCGCCCGTGCGGTGCTGCGGGTGGCCGGGCAACTCGAGCGACTCGTTGAGACGCCCCCCGGCCCGCGCGCGGCGGATCCGGCCACGGCCCTCATGCGGTCGCTGCTCGAGGCGTTTCCCGACCGGCTGGCGAGGCTGCGGCCGGGCGCGCAGGACCGCGCGACGCTCGTCGGCGGCCGGGGCGTGCGGCTGACGTCGTCGCGGCTCCGCGGCGAGCCGTTCTTTCTCGCGATCGACGTGGACGACGCCGGGGGCGAGGCCGCCGTGCGACAGGCCTCGGCGGTCGAGCGTGCGTGGCTCGACGAGGAGCCGTCGCGCCATCACATGCGAACGACGGACGAGCTGCTCTTTCATCCGTCGCGCCGGCAGGTCGAGGCGCGGACGCGCACCGCGTGGATGGACCTCGTGCTCGACGAGGCGCCGATGGCCATCCGCGACCACGAGGCCGCGGCCGCGCTCCTGGCGGGCGAGGCCGCGCGGTACCTCGAGCGCGTCGTCCCCGACGCCGACTCGGCCGCCGGGAGTTTTCTCGCGCGGGCACGCTGGCTGGCGGGCGCCGTGCCCGACGTCGGACTGCCGCCGCTCGACGACGCGGCGCTCACCGCGCTCCTGCCCGCGCTCTGTCGCGGACGGAGGTCGCTCGACGAGCTGCCGGCGGCCGACTGGCTCGACCACCTGCGCGGTCTCGTCGGCCACGACCGGGCCCGTGACATCGAGCGGCTCGCGCCGCCGCACGTCGAGTTGTCCTCCGGCCGGCGACTGAAACTGACGTATGCCGCTGACGGCCCACCGGTGCTCGCGGCACGCATCCAGGACCTCTACGGCGTGGCCGAGACGCCGCGAATCGCGGCGGGCCGCGTGCCGGTGCTCCTCCACCTCCTCGGCCCGAACCACCGGCCGCAGCAGGTGACGGGCGACCTCGCTGGCTTCTGGAAGACGACGTATCCGAAACTGCGGCAGGAGTTGCGCCGCCGCTACCCGAAGCACGCCTGGCCCGACGACCCGCTCGCCCGGTCATGACGGAGGGCACCGCGGTGGCCGAACGGCGTCGCGACCCGCACTCCGCAGATTGCCAATCTGCGGCTACTTCCCGGACAACCCAAACGGCATCGCCTCCGCGCAGCAAGTAGGTGCGGACTGGCAGTCTGCACACGGTGGCCAACCGCATGGCACCGCAGGCACATGAATCAGCGCCCGTCAAGCAGGGACGGGCCACAATTTCGCCGTTTTTTCCGAGTCCTGGGCGGGTCGTGGCGGCGGTGCGCGAAACGCCGCGAATGCGTCACGTGCGGAATGTTTTTGGCGTGCGGGCCCGCTTTCACCAGGTGAACCCGCGGTGGCCGACTCGTCGATCACCCCTCCCGGCTCACCCCGGCAGGGCAGCGTGCCCGGTCGGGTCCCCCCGGTTCGAGATGCACAGGATTCTCCCCCCATGAAGCGCGTGTTGTTCGTTCTCGCCATGATCGTGTCGATGGCCGTCGGCGCCACCGCGTCCGCCAGCCAGATCGCCTCCGGCCCCGCCGGTGGCGTCCGTCGTGGCCCCGTCGCCAAGCTCATCGAGCTCGAGCGCCGGAAGAACGCGTGGCTCCGGTCGATGTTCGCCCGTTGATGTCGGCGGCCCGGCGCGGCACACGCCGTGGCCGGCTCGTGAGTTCCAGTCGGGCAGCGAGATCCCCCGTTCCTCGAATGGGAGATCCGCTGCCCGACGTCGTTTCGCCGGGCGCGATAGCCGCCCTGGATGCGTGATCGCCATGCTGTCTGCCACACGCGACTGGCTTGCCGGACTGCGCGAGGCCGCGGCGGCGATGCGGAGTGCCGACGTCGCCCCCGTCGATGCCGCTCGGCGGCCGACCTCGCCACGTGGATCGACGCCGCCCCCGCGCTGCTCGAGGCCCGGCGGGCGTTTGCACTGGCCGCCGGCGACACCACCGACGCGGACCCCGCGATCGTGATCACGACCGCGCCCGCAGGTGTGGCGGTGGCCGAGGAGATCCTCGGCCGGGACGACCCGTTGGCCCGCGAGGTCAGGTCGCGGGCGGCCTGTGTCACCGAGCGCGAGTATCGGGCGTGGTGCATGCGGCACCCCGATCATGAGTACCGGCTGCACGTCATCCACTGGAGTTGGCTGAAGACCCGGGTGCCGCCGCAGCGCGACGCCGAGTTCGCCCGGCACCCGCTCCGCGACGGCGAGCGGTACTGGCTGCATCGCACCGGCACGGAGGGCGCGGGCGTCGCCGACCGCTGGGCGACCCACCTCTGGAAGTTCGACGGCCGGCACGCCGCGTTGCTCGAGGCGTTCGTCACGGAACCGCACGTCGATCGGTTCGGGGCGTGAGGGGCCGGTCATTGCGAGCGTCGGGCCGGAACGGGTAGTTTTTCGGCAGTCTTAGCCCCAGGACGTCCCGCACCATGCCCCGGATCCTGCTTACCACGACGTCGTTCCAGGACACGCCCGGCGCCCACCACGACGCCCTCGCGAAGACCGGCTGGGAGATCGTCACCGCCCGCGGGCCGCTCTCCGAGGCCGACACGCTCGCGCTCGTGGGCGACGTGGACGGCTTCATCTGCGGCGACGACGCGATCACGCGGCGCGTGCTGGAAAAGGCACGGCCCCGGCTCACGGTGCTGTCGAAGTACGGCATCGGCGTGGACAAGATCGATGTCAAGGCCTGCACGGAGTTCGGCATCCCGCTCCTGTTCACCCCGGGTGTCAATCACACGACCGTCGCGGAGCACGCCTTCCTGCTCCTGCTCGCCCTGGAGAAGCACCTGCTCGTCCACACCGACTCGGTGCGGGCCGGCGGCTGGAAGCGGCAGACCGGCCGCGAGCTGCTCGGCAAGACGATCGGCATCGTGGGGATGGGGCGGATCGGCAAGGAGGTGGCGATCCGGGCCGGGGCCTTTGGGATGAAGCCCATCGGCTACGATGTCTACTGGGACGAGCCGTTCGCAGAGGCCCACGGCGTGGCCCGGATGGCCACGCTCGACGAACTCTTTGCCGCGAGCGACTACGTCTCGCTGCACACGAACCTCACGCCCGAGACCCGCGACCTCGTCCGCGCCGAGACCATCGCCCGGATGAAGCCGGACGCGATCGTGCTCAACTGCGCGCGGGGCGAGATCGTGAACACGGCCGACATGGCTGCGGCTCTCGCGTCGGGAAAACTCCGTGGCTACGGCACCGACGTGCTCGACGAGGAGCCGCCGCGGGCCGGCCATCCGCTCGTGAGCCTGCCGAACTGCCTCGTGACGCCGCACGTCGGCTCGCGGACGCTCGAGAGCGTGCAGCGTCAGGCGATGGCGGCGGTGACGAACCTGATCCGGGCCATGCACGGCGAACCGCCGTTGGCGCAGGTGAACCCCGAGGTCCCCGTGAGGAAGGTGGTCTAGAGCCCATGGCCGAGACGTTCCACGTCGTGCCCGTCGAGACGCACGAGTCGCTCGTGCGGTCGGCGTACCTGAAGCGGGGTTTCGACGCGGCGGAGGCGGAGCACGCGGCCACGCTCGCCACGGCGGCCACGCGGCACGGCATCCGCACCCACAACGCCATCAAGGCCCTGCACCTCGACGACCTGTTCGGCTCGAAGGCGGGCGGCTGCACGCCGCGGGCCGTGATCCGCCGGCTTCCCTCGCGGTTCGACGCCTGCGAGGCCTGGGACGCCGGCAAGAAGCTCGGCCAGGCCGTTGCCTGGGAGGCGATCGACACCTGCATCCGGCTCGCCGACCGGCACGGGTCGGGCACGGTGAGCGTGGACAACGCCTTCCACTACCTCTGGGGCGGCGGCTACGTGATGGAGGCGGCGAAGCGTGGCTACATCGCCTACACGAACTGCACGGCGTCGCTCGCGGAGGTGGTGCCGTTCAAGGGCGTCTTCCCCACGCTCGGCACGAACCCGCACTCCTGGGGCTTTCCGACCATCGACGCCGTGGGGTTCCCGATCGTCATCGACTGGGCCACGAGCGTGATCGCCATGGGCCGCGTGCAGCAGCTCAAGCGGGAAGGCAAGCCGCTCCCGCCGAACGCCGCCGTGGACAGGGACGGCCGGCCGACGACCGACCCGGCCGCAGCCGTGTCGCTCCTGCCCTTCGGCGACCACAAGGGCTACGGGCTCTCGCTCATCAACGAGATCGTGGCGGCATTGATCGGCGGGTCGCTGCCCACGATCCGCAGCCGGGCCGCCGTGGCCGGAGAGAAGCAGGGCTGCGCCTTCTTCTTCCAGGTCATCCACCCCGAGGCCCTGAGCGGCGGCGCCTTCGCCAAGGGCCGCTCGCAGCAGGCCAACGTGAAGGCCGTCCTCGCCGACGTGCTCGGCCACGGCAACGAGGGATGCATGCTGCCCGGGCAGCTCGAGGCCGAGGCCGCCGTGCGAAGCGCGAGGGCGGGTGGCCTCCTGTTCTCGACCGCCGAGGTGGTCCCCTTCCAGGGCAAGTTCCCCACCCTCGGCACCAACCCCCACTCGTGGGGCTTCCCCACGACCGACGCGGTCGGCTACCCCATCGTCAGCGACTGGGCGACGTCCGGCATCGCCATGGGGCGAGTCCAGCAGCTCCTGCGCGAGGGCAAGTCGCTCCCCCACGACGCCGCGGTGGACAAGGACGGCAACCCCACGACGGATCCGGCCAAGGCCGTTTCCCTGCTCCCCTTCGGGGCGCACAAGGGCTACGGCCTGTCGCTCATCAACGAGATCGTGGCCGGCTTCATCGGCGGGTCGCTGCCCACGATCCGGAGCCGGGCCAAGGTCGAGGGGGAGAAGCAGGGCTGCGCCTTCTTCTTCCAGGTCATCCATCCGGAGGCGGTCAGCGGCGGAGCCTTCGCCCGCGGACGCGGCCAGGCGGCGAACGTCAAGGCCGTGCTGGCCGACATCCTCGGCCATGGCAACGAGCGCTGCCTGCTGCCCGGCCAGCTCGAGGCCGAGGCCGCCGCCCGCTCGGCCCGCGCCGGCGGCCTGCTATTCTCGACCGCCGAGGTGGAGGCCTTGAACGAGATCGCCCGCGAGGCGGGCGAGCCGGCCCTCGACGTGGCCGCCCTCGCGACCGCCTGACCGCCCCGGAGGAGGAGCCGCGATGCCGCTCGACATCAAGC
>JBJTJO010000147.1:0-7734 GCA_046095965.1 Planctomycetaceae bacterium | reverse complement strand
CTGCACGCGGTGGCCGCCGCTCTCGTGACGGAGGCGACGGAAGACGTTCTCTCCCGCGATCCCGAGCACCAGTTCCTTGAACCCGCCGAGTTCCGTCGGGCTGGCGTCGAGGATCTCGACATTCCAGCCTTCGGCCAGGGCATAACGGCGGTACATTTCGAAGAGATCCCTGACGAAGAGCGCCGCCTCGTCGCCGCCGGTGCCGGCGCGGAGCTCCATGATGCAACGGGTGCGGGCTGCATCCTCGTCGTCGCCCGACATTTCGAGCAGTTCGTCCCAGAGACGTTCGCGCTCGGCCCGCAGGGAGGGCAGCTCGGCCTCCGCGAGCTCCTTCAACTCGGAGTCGCCGCACGCGGCAAGGTCTTCGTTGTCGTTGATTCGACGCTGTGCCTCGGCGAACTGCCGGTACTTATTGGCGAGCTTTGCGAGCGACCCGTGCTCGCGGGCGGTCGCCGCCATCCGATGTGCGTCGGACTGAACGGCGGGATCCTGGAGATCGCGCTCGAGCGACTCGAACCTCGCCAGCTTCGTTTCCAGTTCCTCGCGCAGCCCAGCCATGGCATCCTGTCGCGATCCGTCGCGGCGCCCCTCAATGCAGGATGACCGGACGGACTTCCGGTTTCGCTACTCGGCGGTGGCCGTCGTCTTGCGGGCCTTCGTGACGCTCGCGTAGCCGGCGGCGGCGAACTTCGACTTGAACTTCTCGATTCGTCCGGCCGTGTCCACGAACTTCAGCTTGCCGGTGAAGAACGGGTGGCAGACGTTGCAGATGTCCACCTTGATCTCGGGCACGGTGCTCCGGGTGGCGAACGAGTTGCCGCAGCCGCAGCGGACGACCGTGTGGTCATAGCGGGGATGGATGTCGTCTTTCATGGGTCCGTGGGCGCGGGTCGCGCCGTCCAGGCGGGGATCGTGGTGGGAAGTGAGAAGGATACCGACCTCGCGACGTACGGGCAACGCGGCCTGCGGCAAGCCGCGTTTTTCGCGGGGCTCACGGAGGTGCCTCGGCTCTCCGCGCGTCGAGGCGGGCCGCGGTCAGCCGGCTCCCGAACCGCTGCGGCGACTCGTCCTGCCGGAGCACCGCGGCCGCCTCGGCGTCGCGTCCGAGCGCGGCGTAGGCCGTGCCGAGGTTCTGCCGCGCCGCGTCGGTCCAACGGCTGTCGGGCGCCGCCGCGAGCGTCATGCGGGCGAGGTAATCGACCGCTGCCGTCCACTCCCCCTCGCCGAGCGTGAGCACGCCGAGCCAGAAGGCGGCATCCTCCTTCATCTGCACGAGGAGCGCGCGGGCCGCGTCGGCCTCCGCGGGAGGCAGCGCGGCGAGGGCCGCCGCGACCACGTCGCGGCCCGGTCGCGCCGCGAGGTACGCCGTCTTCGCCCCCTCGAGGTCACCGCGGAACTCGCGGACCCGCGCCGCGAAGAGCGGCCGGGCCAGGCCCCGCTCGGCGGGATTCGCGCCCGGCACGCCGGCCATGAGGGGCGCGAGGTCGCGCCGCAGCGAGGCGGCCACGGCCTGCGGATCGGCCCGCCGCCGCGCCAGCGTCGTCCACGGAAACTCCCAGAGCCGCACCTCGACGCGGTCGCCCCCGGGCAGGGCCGCGGCCACCGCCGCCCCCACGGCCGACGCATCGACCGCCAGTCGCATGTCGCGCAGCGTGCGGGCCGCCGGAGCGATCCCCGCCATCCGGCGTGACAGGCTCCACGGGTCGCCGGCCACGAGCACCGACATGCCCGCCACGTCGCCCGCCTGCACCGGGTAGGCCCGCTCGGGCAGCGACAGCGCCGCGAGGATCGCGGGGTCGCCAGCCGCCTGCCGGGCGGTGGCGATGCCGGCGCCGCGCGGGCCGGGAACCGGCATGCCGTAGGCCGCGTCGAAAAGGTAAGCCTCGCCGTCGCACACGACCGCGGGGATCCAGGGGCGCGGCACACCCCCCGGCCCCACCGTCGCCAGCATCGCGCCATCGAGCCCCGCGTGCCGCACGAGGGCGAGGAAGATCCAGGCCCGCTGCGCGGGGCTCGCGCGGCCCGCGAGCAGGATCTCGCCCGGCAGCCACCAGCGCGTCGCCGGGGCGTCGGGGGCCGCCGCCAGCGGCGGGTCTGCGACCACGGCGAGCGACCGCACGGTCCAGCGGAACAGGTTCGCCGCGATCTCGACGTCGGTCACGGCGTTGCCGCGCGCGAACCGCGCGATGTCGGCCAGCCAGCGCTCGTCACGCAGCCAGATGACATCGGCCGGCGCCGCGAACGCCTCGGTATCGAGCGGCGGCGTGCCCGTGGCGGCGCGGAGGTCGGCGGGGACGGAGGCGACGAGCGGATCGGGCCGCCAGCCCGCGGCCTCGGGCCGCGCGGCGCGGCTCCACTGCGTGACCCGCTCGAACACGAGCTCCATCCCGCGGGCCTCGTCGAAGTCGTCGAGGCGGTCGAGCACGGCGAACGCCCCGTGCAGCAGCTTGTCGGCCGACTCGCGCGGCGCGGGCGGCGCGGCCGGCGCGGACGTGACCGGCGTGCGGGCCCCGCATCCCGCCGTCCAGCAGGCGACCGCCGCGATCGCGACGACCGCGACGCGCCGCGTCATGACGTCTCCCCGGCCAGCCTGGCCTCGTGGATCCGCAGCACCCGCCCGAGGACGCCGCGCAGTTCGGCGAGCGGCACCATGTTCGGCCCGTCGCTCGGGCTCGCGTCGGGCTGCGGATGCGTCTCGAAGAACACCCCGTCGATGCCCACGGCCGCCGCGGCGCGGGCCAGCGGCTCGACGAGCGCGCGATCGCCGCCGGTCGCGCCGCCGAGGCTCGCGGGCTGCTGCACCGAGTGGGTCGCGTCGAAGATCACGGGCACGCCCATGGCCCGCATCGTGACGAGGCCGGCGAAGTCGTTGACGAGCCGGCCGTAGCCGAAGAACGTGCCGCGCTCGCAGAGCATCACGTCGCGGCACCCGCCGGCGAGCAGCTTCGCGACCGCGTGCTTCATGTCGCCCGGGGCCACGAACTGCCCCTTCTTCACGTTGACGGCCCGGCCGGTGGCCGCCGCCGCGAGGAGCAGGTCGGTCTGCCGACAGAGGAAGGCCGGAATCTGCAGCAGGTCGCACACCTGCCCCGCCGCGGCGGCCTGCTCGGGGAGGTGGACGTCGGTCGTCACCGGCAGGCCGACGGTGGCCCGCACCCGCTCGAGCACGGCGAGCCCCTCGTCCATGCCCGGCCCGCGGAAAGAACCGCCGCTCGTCCGGTTCGCCTTGTCGAACGAGGCCTTGAAGACCACCTGCACGCCGAGGCTCGCCTGGAGCGCCGCGAGGTGCTCCGCGATCCGCAGGCAGAGGTCGGCGGTCTCGATGACGCAGGGGCCGGCGATCACCAGGAGCGGCTGGCCGGGACCGCAGCGGTGCTGGCCCACGCAGGCGGGCAGTCGGGGGTTCACGGGATGTCTCGCGTCGGGCTGGGGCGGGCCGCGAACGGGGGCGACATCCGCACGCGGGATCATACCGGCGGGCCGCCGGGCCGGGCACACCGGGGGAGCGCCGCAAAACGCCGCGCCGCGCCGCGGAAACGCGCGGGGCCGCGGGCGGTGCGCGGGGCGAGGCCCGCTCGCGCAGGCCGATGCGGTCGGGCCGCCGATCGCGTTGTCGGCCGGGAAAATCGTGACTCGGCCCTGGATACGCCTCGGCCGAGCCGGAATTTTTTGGCCGCGGCACGCCGGATGCTCCCTGGGTCGGCGATCCCGGGGCCGTGGCCACACGGCCCCGCCAACCGCACGAGGGTGGGGTCTCCGACTTGTTCCGGCGGTGCGTTGCTCATGCCCCTGACACGCACCGTCTCGGTGGGATGCTCCCGCCGGGTCGGAGGCCCCACCCTGTTCGTGTTCCCGGGGGCGAAACCCGCTTGGCCATCGTGGAGCCGGGCGGCGTTCCACCGGGTGCAGACTGCCAGTCTGCACCTACTCTCGCTCCGCGGAGGCGCTCATTCCCGGTGGTCCTGGCATGCCCGGGAGGAGCCGCAGTGTGGCACTCTGCGAAATGCGGTCCACCACGTCGTTTGGCCATCGCGGAGCCGGGCGGCGTTCCACCGGGTGCAGACTGCCAGTCTGCACCTACTCGCTCCGCGGAGCCGCTCATTTCCGGTGGTTCTGGCATGTCCGGGAGTAGCCGCAGAGTGGCACTCTGCGGAATGCGGTCCACCACGTCGTTTGGCCATCGCGGAGCCGGGCGGCGTTCCACCGTGTGCAGACTGCCAGTCTGCACCTACTCGCTCCGCGGAGGCGCTCATTCCTGGTGGTTCTGACGTGTCCGGAAGGAGCCGCAGTGTGGCACTCTGCGAAATGCGGGTGGCGATCCCACGTGGACGCCCGGAACGCCGCGGAGATCGGCCGCGGTCGGCGGCGGAGGCCGGAAAACCCGGCGCACTTGACGATGGCCCGGTTTCTGCGCTAATTTTGCGGGATTCGCAGCAGATCCGCCCCGGCCACGCCGCGCCGGTCCGCCGCGCCAGCGTAGCTTCAATTGGCAGAGCACCGCATTCGTAATGCGGGGGTTGCGGGTTCGACTCCCGCCGCTGGCTGTCATTCGGTTCACCGGCTCGTCCGTCCCACCGCTCGCGAGGTTTTTCACGCATGGTTGCCACCGCCGCCCCCGACGTCCGCGACCTCATCCTCGGCACCGGCGCCTTCGGCCCCGCGGAGGTCCGCCGCCTGGTCGAGGCACTCGGCCGGCACGCCGGCACCCACCGCGACCTGCGGGCGGCCATCAAGGAACTCGAGGCGCACGCGGAGCGGTCGCCGGCGGCTTCGGTGAAACTCGGCATCTGCCAGCGGCTGCTGGGCCGGGCCCGCGACGCACTGGCCACCCTCAAGTCCGGCGACGGCGGTGCCTTGGCCCTCTTCCACCAGGGGCTGGCCCATGCCGAGGTCGCGGCCCACGACAAGGCCTGCGAGGCGTTCGCGGCGGCGCGCAAGGCGGGCTACGACGCTGCGGCCTGCGCCGCGGCCACGGCGGAGTCGCTGCGGGCCGCCGGCCGGGCTGCCGAGGCCCGCAAGGAACTCGACCGGGTTGCGGCCGAGGCGGCCTCATCGGCCGACTACTGGACCGCGCTCGGCGGCGTCCTCGCCGATTCCGGCGCGCCCGTCGCCGACACGATCGCCGCCTACGAAAAGGCCCTGGCCATCGACGCCGGACACCCGGCCGCACTGTTCGCGCTCGGCGTCATCCATGACCGCCTCGGCAACGACGACGAGGCCCGCGCCTGCTACGAGAAGTCGCTCGACCGTTATCCACCCACGGTCGGCAGCCTGCTCAATCTCGGCATCATGCACGAGGACCGCGACGACTTCGCCCGCGCGCAGCAGTGCTACCGGCGGATCCTCGACGCGATCCCGGACCACCCGCGAGCACGGCTCTTCCTCCGCGACTCGACGGCCGGCGGTGATCTGCAGCGGGGCGAGAGCGAGCTGCGGCAGCGTGACCGGATCGACCAGGTGATGACGCTTCCAGTCAGCGACTTCGAGCTCTCCGTCCGCAGTCGCAATTGCCTCCAGAAGATGGGCATTCTCACCCTCGGCGACCTGGCCCGCACGTCGGAGGAGGAGCTCCTGGCGAGCAAGAATTTCGGCGAGACCAGCCTCGTGGAAATCAAGGACATGCTGGCCTCGAAGGGGCTCGTGCTCGGCCAGTTCGCCCAGCCCGCAGCGGCCGGCGCGACCGCCGAGCCGACGCCGGGCGAGGAACCCTCGGCCGACGAGCAGGAGATCTACGGCCTGCCGATCGGCGAGTTGAACCTCTCGGTGCGGGCGCGGAAGTGCACGACGAAGCTCGGGATTTCCTCCATCGGCGACCTCGTGCGCCGGACCGCCGAGGACCTCCTCGAGTGCAAGAACTTCGGCGTGACGAGCCTCAACGAGGTGCGCGAGAAGCTCTCCGAGCGGGGCCTGAAACTCCGCGGCGAATGAGCCTCGCCACGACTCGGAAGTCGTTGGCTGGCAATGACTTCCGGGCCATTTTCTGCCTGCTCCAGTTTGCGGCCGTCGCGGCTTCTCGGTAGCCTCGACCGGGTGGGGCGCCCGCGTGGCGTCCGGCCCTCGGCACCCTGGAAATCCCGCATGACGACCGCCAGCCTGAAGGACAAGCCCGTCCGTGATCTGGCCCGCATGGCCAAGCAGCACGGCGTTCCCGGCTGGCACTCGATGCGCAAGGATCAATTGATCCGCGCGCTCGTCCGGCGGGCGAAGTCGGCGCTCGCCCCCGGAGGCGTTACGTCTCCGGCGCAGCCGGCCGCGCGGGTGGGCGGCGTGGACGACGAGGTGGCGCGGCGGATCGCCGAGGCCCGGGCGCGACTGGCCCGCGTGAAGGATCTCGCCACCCGTCCCGAGTCCGGGCGGGCGGCCAAGGCTCCGCGCGATCGCATGGTGCTCATGGTCCGCGGCCCGCACTGGCTCCACGCATTCTGGGAAATCACGCCCCGGAGCGTCGTCCGCGCCCAGGCCGCGCTCGGCCCCGAGTGGCACGCCGCGCGTCCCGTGCTTCGGGTGCTGCGGCTGGAGGCGGGACTCAATGCGTCGGCGTCGGCCTGCGTCGTCCGCGACATCGAGGTGCATGGCGGCGTGAAGAACTGGTTCATCGACGTCCGGGAGCCGATGCGCTGCCGCGTCGAACTCGGCTACCTCGCCGCCTCGGGCCGCTTCCACTCCATCGTGCGCAGCAACGCGGTGTCGGTGCCGCCGGTGACCCAGGGGGACACGCTCGACGCCCACTGGGGCGGGATGGTCGGCGACTGCGACCGGATCTACGCGATGAGCGGCGGCTTCTCGCCCGAAAACAACAGCACCGAGCTCCAGGAGCTGTTCGAGGAGCGCCTGCAGCGGCCGATGGCCCCGCCGAGCCGCCGGCCCAACGCCTACGACATCGAGGACGAGGAGGGGGACCGGCCCGAGTTCCAGCTTCAGGTGGATGCCGAGGTGATCGTCTACGGCGCCACGCAGCCCGAGGCCCGTGTCACGCTCCAGGGCGAGCCGGTGAAGGTGCAGGCCGACGGGACGTTCCGCGTGCGGGTGGACATGCCCAACAAGCGGCAGGTGCTGCCGATCGTGGCCAGTTCACCGGACGGCAACGGCCGCCACATGGTGGTCATGGCGATCGAGCGCAACACGAAGTCGCTCCATCCGGGCGGCCGCGAATCGGGCGATTTGTGAGAGACGCCTCCGCAGCGCTCCCCCAGTAGCCGCAGCGTGGCACGCTGCGGAGTGCGGGTGGCAGTGTCATCCGGCCACCGCGGAGCCGTTCGGCGTTCCACCCGCACTCCCGTCGCTCCCACTCCGGGCTACCCGACGGGCGTATGCCGCCGTCGATTGTCGGGGAATGGTACGCGTTGGCCGCGACTGGCTGACAAACGAGAGTCGGGTCAGCGACGACGGGATTGCGGCAAAAGTGTACAGAGGTATATCTTTGTGGCTGGCGGAGTTATCGGCGAGTCCTTCCGAGGCGTATCGCCTGCGTGCATCCCGACAAACACATTCGCGATGCGATTCAGCACGCCCTGGCGTGTGGGTGGCGACTTCGCCCAGGGGGCGGACATGCATTCTGCGTTTTGTTGTGTCCCGATGGGACGCGCGGCGGCTGCCGAAAGAGCATCTGGTCGACGCCGAGAAGCCCCGAGGCTCACGCTCGCGATATACTGCGGTTCGTCGCTCGTTGCCCGCACGGCCAGGCCCCGGAGGCAGCCGGGTTGGATGGTGTGAAGGAAAAGTGAGCCGCCATGG
>JBJTJO010000146.1:0-5107 GCA_046095965.1 Planctomycetaceae bacterium | reverse complement strand
TCACCCCCCTGCCGCACGCGCTCGAACCCACGGCCGACCTCGACCGCGCGCTTGCCGACCTCGGCCAGCCCGGCTGGCGAGCCGGGGCGGTCCGCCGCTGGCTCTTCGCCCGCCGGGCCGAGTCCTTCGCCGACATGACCGACCTGCCGGCGGGCCTGCGCGGGCAACTCGCCGGGCGGTTCGCGATCTGGACGACCACCGTCGCCGCCCACACCCGCGCCGAAGACGGCACGGAGAAGCTCCTCCTCGCACTGGCCGACGGGCAGCGGATCGAGTGCGTGCTCCTGCGCGAGCGGCGGCCCGACGGCCATCGGCGCACCGCCTGCATCAGCTCGCAGGTGGGCTGCGCGATGGGCTGCGTGTTCTGTGCCAGCGGGATCGACGGCGTGGTCCGAAACCTCTCGTCGGGGGAGATCCTCGAGCAGCTCCTGCGGCTCACGCGGCTCCTCCCGGGCGACGAGCGGCTCAGCCACGTGGTCGTGATGGGCATGGGCGAGCCGCTGGCGAACCTCGACCGGCTCCTCCCCGCGCTCACGGCGGCGCGCGATCCCGACGGCCTCGGCATCTCGGCGCGGCGGATCACGATCTCGACCGTGGGCCTCCCGTCGGCGATCGAACGGCTGGCGGCGGAAGCCCCCGACTACCACCTCGCCGTCTCGCTCCATGCGGCCACCGACGACCTGCGGACGCGGCTCGTGCCGGTGAACAAGGCGATCGGCCTCGACGCCGTGCTGAGCGCGGCCGACCGCTACTGGGAGGCGTCGGGCCGGCGACTCACGTTCGAGTACGTGCTCCTCGGCGGTGTCAACGACTCGCTCGCCGACGCCGAGGCGCTCGTGCGGCTGCTCGGCGGCCGCGCGCCCCTCGTCAACGTGATTCCCTACAACCCCGTCGCCGGCATGCCCTGGCGTGAGCCCGGCCAGCGCGACCAGGAGCGGTTTCTCGACACGCTGCGGGCGGCCGGCGTGAACGTGCAGGTGCGGCACCGCAAGGGGGCGCGGATCGACGCGGCCTGCGGCCAGTTGCGGCGGCTGGCGGCGGCCCGCGGCTGACGCGGCGCGGCTACGCCCACCAGGCCAGGAACAAGACCGCCGCGAGGACGGCCCCAAGGATGCCGCCCAACCAGCCGAGCCACTGCATGGCGACGCGGCGGATCACGGACGGATCCTCGTGTCGCGTGGCCGCGAACACGAGGCTCGCGACCACGAGCAATGGCAGGCCGAGCGCGAGTCCCGGCACGCGATCGACCGCGTGGGCGACCAGCGGCGCGACCACCTGCGCGACCAGCGGCACGGCGAGCATGGCCGGCGGCGTCATGGGCCCGCCTCCCGGCGCCGCCCGCGGCCCGCCCGCGGCGTGGTCTGCGTGTCACCCTCCGGTTCCGCCTCGTGCAGCGGCCCCGCCCAGGCGTCGTAGACCGCGAGCAGGTTGAGGAGGCCGGCGATGGTGACGTAGAGCGTGCCGATGTCGAAGAAGCGGCCGAGCCCCAGGTACCACACCGACAGTTCATCGACGGTGCTGCGGGCCTGCCGGCCAGTGGGGTCGCGGACGAACGTCATGCCGGGCTCGGTCCGCTCGAGGCGCGCGGCGTACGCCGCGGACACCGGCTGGTTCCGCAGGAGCGGCGGCACGAACGGCCCGCCCGGCAGCAACGGGCTGCCCGTCGTGGCGAGCGACCACGACTGGATCACCGCGGGCACGGCCACCGCGCCGATGCCCGCCTGCCCGATGAACTCGATCCGCCGGGCGCCGGGGCTCCACAGGCAGTAGGCCACCTTGCCACCTCCGAACCACAGTCCCGCGATGAGGATGCCGCCGATCGCCACCAGGAACAGCAGCCCCTTGGCCCGGCGGCCCTGCCAGAAATGACCCAGGCCGGGCACGAGCCACGAGAGCGCGGCGGCGATCGCCGGATCGCGGAGGTCGATCTCCGTGCCATCGTCGGGCGAGATCGCGACCATGCGCTGCACCGTCGCCGACACCTGCTTGCCCACCGGGATCGACTCCGCCGCCACTGGAAGGCACCGGGAGTGCCTGGTCGCCGCGCGACGCGGAACCGGCGAGGAGTCTACGCGAGGCCACGGGCGCCGGAAACGAACGCCCCCCGGCCGCGGCGATTTTGCCCGCGGCGTGATCTGCTACGATCGCCCGGTCGCCGGAGACCCGCGGCGACCCGGCTCCGGAGACGACTCACCCATGCGGCGCAGGCAGTGGATCGTGGCGGTCGCCATTCTCGCGGCGGGCTGCTCGTCATCGACCAAGTCGAGCAAATCCACCAAGACCACGAAATCCTCCAGGCCCGGGGCGTCCAGGTCGAAGTCGGGCAGGAGCACCGGCCGGCAGAAGATGAACAGCGGCCCCCAGGGCTTCAGCAACGTGCTCGTGCCGGCCTACATCGAGGACCTCAAGTCGGGCCCCGTGGACAAGAAGGTTGCTGCCGCCCGGGAACTCGGTAATATGGGCGCCACGGCGAAGGACGCGCTGCCCGTGCTCGAGAAACTTGCCTCCGACGCGAACCCGCAGGTCAGTTCGGCGGCGAAGTCGGCCGTGGCGGCGATCAAGAAGCGGTGATTCGCCGCGGCGGTGCGGAGCGTCAGTCCCGCGGCAGGCGGCCGGCGCGGAGCCGCGGCGGCACCACGGTCTCGGCCTCGCGCGCGGGCTCGGAAGGCACGAGTTCCCGCCAGACCCGCTCGATGGTCGCGGCGGCGATCCGTTCGGCGCCATCGCCGGCCGCGGCCGCCAGCGCCAGCCGCGCGAGCCGACACACGTCGCGTGGCACGCCGCCGGCGAACCGGGCGAGCGTGGCCGCGGCCTCGGCGGTGAACACGTCCGGGGACCGGCCGTGGCGGGCGAGTTCCCAGGCCAGGAATGCCGCGGTCTCCCCCTCGGTCCACGGCACCAGCTCGATCCGCAGCGCCGCCCGCTGCCGCAGCGCGTCGGGCACGCGGTCGAGTCCGGCCGGGGCCGCGGTCGCCACGACGAGCGACCAGGAGAATCGCGACTCGACGGCGCTCGCGATCCGGGCGATGCCCTCGGCGGCGTCGGCCGGGCCGCGATCCACGTCGTCGCAGACGATGACGGTGGGCCGCTCCATGAGGGCGTTCTCGCGGAGGCGGCTCTCGAGCTTCTGCCAGGGGCGGCTCGACTCGGCGCGGCTGGCGGCGTCGAGCGGCAGCCGCTCGAGCACGAGGTCGATCCATTCCCCCTCGGGCAGGCCGGCGAGCGACAGGACGGCCACCTCGCAGCCGAGGCCGCCGAGCCGCCGGGCCGCGGTGGCGGCAAGGTGGCTCTTTCCGTGGCCCGCATCGCCGGTCACGATGCCGCACCGCTGGCGCCCGGTCACGAGCCACTCGAGCCGCGCGAGGGCCTCCTCCTGCGGCGGACCGGGGTGGAAGGCCGCCGGCTCGAGGCGGCCGGAGAACGGAGCGGCGGAGTCGGCGATGTCGCGTACCATCGGGGGCGGAGTGTAGCGGCGGAACTCCGCCGGGTCAGGACGAGCTTTGCCGCGTTTTCGGGGCTTCGGCGCAGCAGCGAATCCATGAGCGAGCGATTCTTCCTCGAGACGCCGCCGCGCGACGGCCGCGCCGTCCTCACGGGCGACGAGGCGCGGCACCTCGCGCGCGTACTGCGGGCGGCGGTCGGCGACGAGGTCCGCGTGTTCGACGGCGCAGGGGGCGAGTGGGTCGCGCGGGTGGGATCGATCGGCCGCGACGAGGTGACGCTTGAGGTCGGCCCGCGGCTGCCGACGGCCGCCGCGGCGGGCGGCGTCCGGCTCACGCTCGCCGTGGCCCTGCCGAAGGGAGAGCGGCAGAAGTGGCTCGTCGAAAAGCTCACCGAGCTCGGCGCGACGCGGCTCGTGCCGCTCGTGACGTCGCGCGGCGTGGCCGAGGCCACGCCGGCGGCGCTCGAGCGGCTCCGCCGCGGCGTGATCGAGGCCTGCAAGCAGTGCGGCCGCACCACGCTCATGGAGATCGGGATGCCGCTGACGGTCGCGGAGGCATGCGCCCCCCTGCCCGCCGGCGGCCGCGCGATCCTCTGCGACCCGGGCGCGCCGCCCCTCGACGCATCCGCCCTGCGGGCCGCCGCCGCGGTCGTCGGCCTCGTGGGTCCCGAGGGGGGCTTCACGTCCGAGGAGATCGCGGCGGCCCTCGCGGCCGGCGCCTCGAGAGCCGGCCTCGGGCCCCACGTCCTCCGGGTCGAGACGGCAGCCATGGCGCTCGCCGCGCGGTTCGCGTGATGCGCACGCACTCGGCGGAAGTCAGTCGATCGTGCCACACGGGCGGCGCTGCGGCACGTCGATGACGAGCGTGGCCGAGTAGGCAGTGCCCTCGTGATCGGTTCCACGCTCCTCGGGGGCGGCCCGCCGGGCGACGACGAGCACGCGGTCTCCCTGCTTCGGCGTCCAGGTGCAGCGCCCCTCGGCGTCGGTGCGGCGCTCGAAATCCGGATCGAAGTCCGCCGCGAGCTCGGTGCCACGGGGGATGAAGGACACGCGCTCGTCGGCCAGCGGCCGGCCGCGGAAGAGGAGCCGCACCGCGATCGCCCGGCCCGGGCCCGCATCGAGCACGGGATGCGTTTCCGGCACGAGTTCCAGCGCGTGACCAAGCGGTGCCGGAAGATCGCGGGCCGCAGCGGACGGACGCGTGACGTCCTCCGCGACGACGAAGTAGGTCTTCGCGGACTTGATCGATCGCGTGTCGCGGTGCCGGCCCTCACGCGTGTGCGCGACGCAGTGGAGGCGCTCCACCGCCGGGACGTGCCGGGCCGACCAGAAGCCGTCGGTCGGCGCGGAGCCGAGGTCGATGGCCGCCGGGACGAGATCGGTGGCCCGGCCATCCGGCGCCAGGACGGTGAGCGTCGCGCCGTCGAGCGACCTCAGCTTGCCGGCAAACTTGAAGTCCCGGTGGTCGTTGCCGTGGTTGCCCAGGGCGAGATCGACGTGGACCAGGTCGCCGGGGCGGACCACGGGGGCCGACACCTGCACCCACGTGTCGTGGGCGTGCGCGCGGGCCGCCGCGGCGGCCGCGCAGAGGGCGAGAACCAGTCGGATCGAGGGTGGCATGCCGGGTCTCCGGGAAGGGAAAAGGGGCGGGGGTCAGGGGGCGGC
>JBJTJO010000145.1:0-10151 GCA_046095965.1 Planctomycetaceae bacterium | reverse complement strand
GCGAGGCTGCCGATCGCGTTGGTGAACGACCCCATGGAGAGCGTGCCCGCCCCGCCGTTGCCGCCGGCGAACGTGCCGCCGATCGTGACGGCGGAGTTCGACGGGATGGCGTTCGAGATGCCGAGGGCGAGCGTGCCGCTCGAGTTGATGAACGTCGGGCCGTTGTAGCTGTTGGTGGTCGAGAGCGTCGTGAGGCCGTTCTGCACGGCGAGGTCGGAGTTCTGGCTCGTCCCCGTGATCCGGCCGGTGACGTTGATGCCCTGGGCGCCGCCCTGGAGCCGGAGGATCGTGCCGTTCTTCTGGAGCGTGCCGGAGAGCGTGAGGAGCCCCGAGCCTGCGTTCTGGATCGTGTCGGTGCCGTTACCCAGCGCGAAGACGTTCTTCGAGAGCGTGCCCGCGCCGCCCGTGTAGAGGAGCCGGCCCGAGGACGTGGCTGCCACGCCGAGGTTGACCGTGTCGCCCGTGCCGAGGGCCTGGTTCACGGCCCCCGACGCCACGCTCCCCACGCTCACGGCCCCCGCGTTGATCGAGGTCGTGCCGGAATACGAGTTGTTGCCCGAGAGCGTGAACGTGCCGGAGCCGACCTTCACGAAGCCGCCGGAGCCGCTCACGTCGCCCGACAGCGTCGTGCTCGCGTTGCTCGTGCCCGTCGTGAGCGTGTTCGAGCCGAGCGACACGCCGGCCCCGCCCGCGATCGAGCCCACCGTCTGGTTGCCGCCGAGGGCGAGCGTGGCCCCCGTGGAGCCGGTCACCACGGGCGCCGCACTCAGGAGGTTCGCCGTCGAGAGCGTGAGCGTGCCGGCGTTGAGCTGCACGGCCGAGGCGGCCGAGGTGGCCGAGAGCGTCGTGTTGGCCAGCGTCGCGATCGTGCCCGAGCCGAGGTTTGCGGAGATCGTGCCACCCTGGAGCGAGTAGGTGCTCGCGGTGAGCGTGCCCGTGCCCGAGAAGACGCCGCCGGTGATCGTGAAGCTCGCCACCGAGTTCGTGAAGCCGCCGTTGTCGAGCGTGCCGCCGGCGACGGTGACGGCGTTCGAGCCCGAGAGGGCGCTTGCGTTGCCGAGCCGCAGCACGCCGGAGTTCACCGTGGTGGTGCCGCCGAACGTGTTCGTGGCCGAGAGCGTGAGCGTGCCGGAGCCGGCCATCGTCAGGCCCGAGATGCCGGAGATCGTGGACGAGACCGTGACGTTGCCCAGCCCGCCCACGGTGAAGGGGCCCGTGCCGCGGATCCCGCTGGTGCCGCTCACGGTGAGCGTCGTGCCCGACCGCGTCACGTCGAGCTGCCCGCCGCCCGCGCCGATCGTGAAGCCGCGGGTGAAGGGCACGGAGGTGCCGGTGTAGGAGAGCGTGCCCTCGTTGAGGGCGTCGCCGAGGAGGACCGCGCTCGTCGCGTTGCCGAGGTTGTTGGTCGCGCTGATGGAGAGCGTGCCCGCCTGGATGGAGGTCGTGCCGGTGTAGGTGTTGGCGGCGGAGAGCGTGAGCGTGCCCGTGCCGGTCTTCGTCAGGCCGCCGGTGCCGAGCCCCACGACGCCGGTGATGTTCGTGTCGCCGCTGCCGCCGACGGTGATGCCGAAGTTCGTGGCGGTGACCGCACCGAGCGTGAGGAGCGTGTTGGCGGTGGCGCCGCGGTTGGAAATGAACGTCGCGGCGCCGGTCCCGGTCACCGCGCCGAACGTCAGGCCGGCCGTGCCGCTCGTCACGTTCGCGTCGGTGTTGAGCGTGAGCGTCTGGGCCCCGATCCCGAGCGTGCCGAGCGTGTGGGTCACGCCCGCGCCGGATGTGAGCCGCTCGGAGAAGATCGTGCCGCTCGTTAAGAGGGTCGTATTACGGTTGAACGCGAGCCCCGTGTCGTTGGCGAGTTCGAGGACGCCGCCGCCGAGATGGAGCGTGCCGGAACCCAGGGCCCCCGCGCTCGTCGTGGCCCGCACGACGCCGTTATTGATGCTGAACGTGCCGGTGACCGTGTTGTTGGCCGACAGCGTGAGCGTGCCCGAGCCCGACATCGTCATGCCGGAAGTGGCCCCCGAGATGACGTTGGTCGCCGTGATGTTGCCAGCTCCGACGAACGTCTTGAGGAAGTTGCCGCCGAGCGTGTTCGTGAGGTTCAACTGGGTGCCGGCGTCGGCACCGATCGTGGCCGCACTGGCGAACGTGATCGCGCCGCCGTAGGTGTTCGTGCCGCTGACGTTGCGCAGGGCGCCCGTCGATGCGATACCGGAGCCGTTAAGCGTCAGACCCTCCGCCCCCACGGTGATGTTGTTCGCCAGTTGCAGCGCGGCACCGGAGGTCACGCTCGTGGCCGACCCGGTCGTGCCCAGGGCGTTGGCGTTTTCGATCCGCAGAAACCCTGACGAGACGGTCGTCACGCCGCTATAGCTGTTGCTGCCCGTCAGGATCGTGCCGTTCAAGCCAGACGTGCTGCTGAACGTGGCCGTGAACCCGGCACCCGAGATCGGGCTCTGGATCAACATGTTGCCCGCGTTGGCGTTGTAAATGCCGTTGGCTGCCATCGCCAACGTCAGGAAGTTGATCGTCTGGAGATTCGTCGAACTGTTTTGCAGCGTGAAGACGGGAGCGTCGAGCGTCACCCCACTGCCCGAGAGCGTGAAGGCTCCGGCCGAGGCCGCGAATTCGATGCCGTTATTTGCGGAACTGACGGCATCGAGGTTGTTGACGCTATTGAGACGATTGGTCCCCGAGAAAAGAATGTCATCGTTGCCGTTCGGAACACTGCTCCAATTTGCCGTGGTCGACCAGTTGCTGTCGGCTCCGCCTCCAGTCCAAGTCCGTATGCTCGCCAACGCCTCGCTGGCGGTCGTGATGACGACCAAGGAGATGAGGCCAACGACGCCCCGGCCCACCGCGGCAGCAATCCCTCGCCGCGGGGCAGCCCATTGGATCTCGTTCCGAGCGTTTTCCATAACAGCACACGTCACGAACATGCCCTCCAAAGAAATCATTCCCACGCCAACGCCTCGCGAACGGCAACAGGCATCGACTCCCGGCGGCCCACTCGCGCCGCCTCACGGTCCGCCACATCAATCACGTCGATCGGATTCCGGTCGTCTGCCAGCACGGCGGCGGCGGGCCACTCGACCGGGGCCACGTCGAGCCAGGTGAACGTCCGCGGGCCGTCGAACGCCGCAAGTTCCACCGCGTCGCGACCGGCCACGACAGGCTCGTCGGCCGCAAACAGCAGGAGGTTGCCGGCGGCCGGCACTTCGAGCACGTGCCCGAAGACGTCGCGGAGCGTGGCCCGGATGGCGGCACCCGTCTGATTCGGGCGACCCCGCGACGGATCGATGCCCCAGGTGTTCACGGCGAGCAGGCCGCCGGAGGCCAGGGCTGCCTTCGCGACGGCCAGCCCCTCGCGGCTCACGAGCGAGGCGGCGATCTTGTCACCCGCGAAGGCGTCGAGGATCACGACGTCGAACGCGGCCGGATGCCGGCGAAGCCACACGCGGCCGTCCGCGGCGTGCAGCTGCGATGCCGGGAGCGTGAGGCCCATCTCGCCCCGGGCGAGGTCGATCACCTCGGGCGAGAGATCGACGCCCTCGACGTGGAGGCCTTTTTCCGTGAGCAGGTTCAGGAGGCCGCCGCCGCCAACGCCGATCACCGCCACGCGGCGGGCTTCGGGCCGGGCGAGCAGGACGCGGGATGCAAGGAAGTAGGCGTACTTGTCGGTGGGGCGGCCCTCGGCGTTCACCGTTGACTGGATGACATGATCCATCAAGAGGAAGCGGACGCCGTTGTCCTCCACCACCCGCAGGTCGGTGCCCTCGAACGAGCGGGCCGCGACCAGGTTGGCCGGCTTGGGCGACCGCGAGGCGAGGGCGAACGAGACGGCCGCGATCACGGCGGCCGCGATCGCCACGCGGGCGTCGATGCCCGGCACGGCAGCAATCACCGCGGCCACCGCCAGCGTCGTGGCGAGGATCGCGAGCAGCACCGGGATCCGCAGCATCGGCACGAGGACGTAGCCGGCGAGGACGGCACCCACGACCGAGCCGGCGGTCGAGATCGCGTAGAGCCGGCCGGCCGAGCGGCCCGCGTCGCTCACGCCCCGGGCCTCGAGGCGGATGGCGAAGGGCGAGGCCATGCCGAGCAGGACGAGCGCCGGAAGAAAGAGGATCGTGGCCGCGAGAAGGGCCCCGCCGCGGATGCCGATCGACCAGCCAAGGTCGATCACCGGGGCCCGGAGCACCGGCACGAGGGCGATCGCGGCGGCGGCCGCAAGCAGGACGCCGGCAAACGAGCGGGGCAGCGGGTAGCGGTCGGCCAGGATGCCGCCCAGAAAGTAGCCCGCGGCGAGGGCCACGAGCGTGACCGTGATCAGGGCCGTCCAGACGGAGAGGCCGGCCCCGAAGTGCGGACCAATGATCCGCGTGCCCACGATTTGCAGCACCATCACCGCCGCCCCGGCCACGAGCAGGGCGGCCCGCAGACGCAGGAGGTCACCGGGATTGGTGATCCCATTGCGTCCAGCGGCGGTGGGAACCGGGGAAACCATGGTTTTGGGCGACTTTCTTCCGTGAAACTCGCGGCGACGGGGCAGGCGGGAGGGATCGAGGTGGGCAGGGTGGAGGCCCACTCTGGGATCTCAAGGAGATGCAAATGCCGCGCCGCAGAATTTCTTGAGAACAGGCTGCGCGATACGTAAGCCTTCCCTGGGCCGTGAAGATCCCCCAGTTACCCATTTTCCGTAAGCGAGCGCAATGTCTCTGGCCGGCAATCCTCCCGCGATCGAGACTCTTTCGCATGTTTTTCAGTCAAAATCACCCAATGGCCACCACAAGTCATCACAGGAGCGAGAGGCTTGCTTTCTCCCCAGGAAACGAGCGGTTCACCAGAAACAGTGGTGTTGGGTGGGGCGATTCGCACCAGACGGTGGGGCGATTCGCACCACCCGTATCAGTGATCAGTGTGGTGGTTCACTCCAGTTCCCCATGAATTGGAACCATCGAGTGACGCCTGCGCAACATCAGGTAACATCCAGGCTTTTCGGGGCCCCAATAGCCGGAGCTGACTGTCAATGGATTCCCCTCACGCCCAACTCGACCGCGTCTGCGACAGCCCTAGGTTCCGGGGTTCGCCGAAGGTGGTCGCGCTCCTCAGATTTCTGGGCGCTGACGCGCTCGCGGGCGGCGGCCCGCCACCCACCGGGCGGGTGATCGCGGCGCGGGTGCTCGGCGCCAGGGATCCCGACGGCCGCACGGCAGGAGCGGCGGTGCGGATGCAGGCCGGTCGCCTGCGAAAACTCCTCGACCAGTACTACTCCGCCGAGGGCGCCGCCGACCCGATCCGCATCGAACTACCCCTTCGCGACTATCGCGTGCGGTTCGTCAAGGAAGGCGCGGTGGTCACTCCGACGGCCGCCCAGGCCAGTGAGTTGCCCGTGCTGGCCGTCGCCGCCACGCGGTTTCTCGCGCCCGAGCAGGCGCCGGCGGGGCTCGCAGCCGCGTTCACGAGCAACCTGCTCGCGGAGCTCGGCGGCTATTCGCTCGTGGTCCCGCTCGCGCCGGTCGCGGGGCCGGGGGCCAACGCGGTCGGCGGCGCGGGCGACGCGCGGATTTCCCATGCTTCACCGTTCACGCTCGACACGGCACTGCAGGCCGCCGGCGACGAGGTGCGGGTGCTCGCGACCCTCGCGACCGGCCTGCCGGCGAGGCAGGTGTGGTCGAAGACCTACGGCTTCGCCGCCGCGCCGGGCGTGGCCGGCCGGTCGATGGCGGCCGCGGCCCGCGCGGTTGTGGCCGACGTGGCCGACGAGTGCGGCGCGATGCTGCGGGAGACCCTGCGGGCGAGCGGCCACACGCCCGTCGAGGAGCTTTCCGTGCCGGAGGCGATCGCGACGCTGTGGCGATTCATGATCACCGGCGCGCCGGACGACCTTGCGTTCGCCGTGCGGGCGCTCGAGCAGGCGCTCGACCGTACCCCAGAGTCACCGATGCTCAATATTTTCTGGGCGGCGGCCTCGTGCCAGGCATACACCTCGAGCCTCGACCCTCGCGCCCGGCTTCCCGACCGCGTGATGGAGCGGGTGGAGGCGGCCCGCCGGGCGGCGCTCGGCCACCCATGGGTCGAACTCGTCCGCGGCTACGTGCGCTGGCTCGGCCGCCAGTCCGAAGGTCTGGGCGCGATCCTCGAACCGATGGAGGCCGTGCCCGGATCCCCCACGTTTCGCGGCATGCTGGGCGCGATGCGGATCGCGGCCGACCTCGATGCCGACCGTGGCCGGGTGATCGTGGCCACCGCGATCGCCGAGAGCCCGCAGCCGCTGCTTTGGTTCCACCTCTGCGCGGCGCTCTACGACCTGCGGCGGGGCGACCTCGACGCTGCCGAGCGGGGGCTCGCCCGGATCGACGCGCCGACGCGGCCGGAGCCCGTGGTGCTCAAGGCGGCCCTGGCCGTCGCCCGCGGCGACCTCGACTCGGCGCGGCGGCTCCTTGACGTGGTGACCGACGCCATGCCGGAATTTCCGGTGGTGGGCGAGGTGATCCTGCGCCGCTGGCTCCACGACGACCACGTCGATGCGATCGCCGCGACGCTCCAGCCGCTCGGCATCGACTGGTTCCACCGCCCCGCGGTCGGCATCGTCCGCGGGTGACGGCTCGCCGCCGGCGCGAGCGTCGCGGTCAGTGTGCCGGGCCGCTACGCCCGGCTCACAGACCCAGTTCCGCAAGGCCGTCTTGCCACGGCACGACCAGCACCTCGCCCGTCTTCCGCCGAATCGGGTCGCGAGACAGGCACATCGCGACGGCGCCGGGAAAGTCGGGAAGGAACCGCTGGAGATCGCGGACGTGCCGCGGCTCCACCCGGTCGGTGGACTTGATCTCCACGAGGGCCGGTGGACGTCCGGGCCGCTCGACGATCAGGTCGATCTCTGCGTCGTCCTTGGTGCGCAGATAGAAGAAGCGGAAGTCGCTGCGCGCATAGTCGGCGGCTCTCACGAGTTCCAGGATCACGAAGTGCTCGAAGGCACGGCCGTAGCCCCCGGACCGGGCGACCACGTCTACCGACAGCGTGCCGGCCAGGGCGCGGACGACGCCCGGGTCGAACCACCAGAATTTCGGCGCCTGGCGCTGTCGCTTGCGGACCGAGGCATGCCAGGGCTCCACCATGAAGCCCAGCAGGGTGTCCTCGAGGATCTCGAAGTAGGAAGCGACGGTCTTGTGATCGACGCCGACGTCCCGGGCGATGTTCGAGAAATTGAGGATCTCGCCGTTGCATTGCGAGGCCACCTCCAGGAAGCGCCGGAAGGGATCGAGCCGACGGATGAGGTGCTCGCTCCAGACCTCCTCCCGCAGGTAGGTGCGGGCATAGGCGCGGAGGAACTCGTTGCGGTCGGCGTCGGCGTCGAACGCCAGCGTCGCGGGGAGCGTGCCGAACTTCAGGCAGCGCTCGAGATCGAAGTCGGCCCCGAGTTCACGGCTGGTCAGCGGAAAGAGATGGTGGACGAAGGCCCGGCCGGCAAGGAGGTTGACGGCTCCCCGCTTCAGCTTGCGGGCGCTCGATCCGGTCATCGCGAACCGCACGCGGCGGCCGGTGCCGGGAGGGTTTTCGATGCACCCGTGCACCACGTCGAGCAGCGCCGGCACCTTCTGGATCTCGTCGATCACCACCCAATCCGCCGCCGGAGCCGCGGCGACCGCCTCGCGGAGGGTGCCGGGCCGGAGGGAGAAGCGATGCTCGCTCTCGGGGTCGAGCAGATCGATCCAGATCACGGATCGGTTCACATACCGCTCGTGCAGGAGCGTTGACTTGCCGGTGCCCCGCGGTCCCAGGAGCAGGAAACTGCTGGATTCCGAGAGCGAAAGCGTTCTTGGGAGCATGGTCCCAAAGCGTACGCCGATTTGGGAGTAAGGTCAATTATGTGCTGTGATCATGATGGTTTCATGTCCCGCGGGTGCAGGGAAGCGGTGCTGGTGCCGGGTTGCCGCTGCGGTCGCGGAGGGGTTTCAGCCCCGCGGCCCGCAGGCGGACGCGAGGTCGGTCACGCGGTTCGTCACGGCGGCGAGCATGTCGGCGCGGGGTTTGCCCGCCGACTCGGCCACGAGCCGCACGAGCGCCGAGCCCACGATCGCGCCGTCGGCCACCGCGGCCACGGCCTTCACCTGCTCGGGCCCCGAGATGCCGAAGCCCACGAGCACGGGCACGTCGGTCTGCGTTGTGAGCCACCCGACGCGGTCGGAGAGGCCCGGCGGCAAGTCGGTGCGGGCGCCGGTCACGCCGGCCACCGACACGCAGTAGAGACAGCCCGTGGATTTTTTGGCGATCGCGGCGGCGCGGTCGGTGGGCGTCGTGGGCGTGACGAGCCGCACGAGCGCGAGGCCGGAAGTGCGGCAGGCGTGGTCGAGGTCGTCGGACTCCTCGAGCGGGAGGTCGGGCACCACGAGGCCCGCGAGGCCCGCAGCCACGGCGTCGGCCGTGAAGGCCGCGACCCCGCGGCGGAAGATGATCGAGTAACTCACCATCGCCAGGATCGGCATGGCCGTCTGCGCCGCGGCCCGCTTGGCGATGTCGAACACGCCCGCGAGCGTGATCCCGGCGGCGAGGGCCCGCGTGTACGACGCCTGGATCACCGGGCCATCGGCGATCGGGTCGCTGTAGGGCACGCCGAGCTCGCAGAGCGACGCGCCCGCGGCCGCGACCGCCTCGATCACGGCCACCGTCGTGTCATGGTCGGGATCGCCCGCCGTCACGAACGGCGCGAGGCTTTTGCGGCCCGCCCCGCGGTTCGCCGCGAACACCGCCGCGATCCGCTCGACGCCGGTCTGGCCCGTGGTGACTGGGGTGGCGACGGCCATGCGCTGTCAGACCTTTCCGCCGTCGGCGGCCAGGCCGCGGAGCCGGGCAATCTCGGCCGCGTCCTTGTCGCCGCGGCCCGAGAGGCAGACGACGAGGATCTCGTCGGGCTTCCGCGTGGCCGCCTCGCGGACGGCCCACGCGAGGGCGTGCGACGTCTCGAGCGCCGGCAGGATGCCCTCGCGGCGGGCCACGAGGTCGAAGGTGTCGAGGGCCTCGCCGTCGGTGACGCTCGTGTATTCCACGCGGCCGAGGTCGTGCCAGAAGGAGTGCTCGGGGCCCACGCCGGGATAGTCGAGGCCCGCCGAGACCGAATGCACGTCGGCCGTCTGGCCGTCCTGGTCCTGGAGCACGTAGCTCAGGGAGCCGTGGAGGATGCCCGGGCTGCCGAACGAGAGGCTCGCGGCGTGGTCGCCGGGCCGTCCAGAGCGGCCGCCGGCCTCGACGCCGACGAGCCGCACCTCGGGGTGATCGACGAACGGGAAGAACATCCCCGCGGCGTTGCTGCCGCCGCCGACGCAGGCCACGACCGCGTTCGGGAGCCGGCCGAACTCGGCGCGGCACTGTTGGATCGTCTCGCGGCCGATCACCGACTGGAAGTCGCGGACGATCCGCGGGAAGGGATGTGGGCCCACGACGGAACCGATGATGTAGTGGGTCGATTCGACCGAGCCCATCCAGTCGCGCATCGCCTCGTTGATGGCGTCGCGGAGCGTGCGCGAGCCGCTCTCCACGGGGCGGACCTCGGCCCCCATGAACCGCATGTTGCGGACGTTGGGCGCCTGCCGGCGGACGTCCTCGGCCCCCATGTAGACCACGCACTCGAGGCCGAACTTCGCGCAGGCCGTGGCGGTGGCCACGCCGTGCTGGCCGGCGCCGGTCTCGGCGATGATCCGCCGCTTGCCCATGCGGATCGCGAGCAGGGCCTGGCCGAGCGTGTTGTTGATCTTGTGGGCGCCGGTGTGGGAGAGATCCTCGCGCTTGAGCCAGATCTGGGCGCCGCCGGCCAGCTCCGTGAGCCGGGCCGCGAAGTGGAGCGGGCAGGGGCGGCCCACGAACGTCTTCAAGAGGCCGTCGAGCTCCGCCTGGAAGGCCGGGTCGGCGATCGCCACGGCATATTCCCGCTCGAGCTGGTCGAGGGCCGCCGAGAGCGTCTCGGGCACGTAGCGGCCGCCGAACTTCCCGAACCGGCCGAGGGCGTCGGGCACGGCGGAGAGCGGGGCGGCGGCGGCCGGGGGCGTCACGTCGGATCTCGCGGGCAGCGGCCGGGCGATTCACCGGGCCGTCACCTGATTGTAGCCTCGTCGTGGCCGCCCACCATTCATGCCGCGAAACCCCGATGCCTGAAC
>JBJTJO010000144.1:0-15676 GCA_046095965.1 Planctomycetaceae bacterium | reverse complement strand
TGCCTGCGCTGGTCAGCAACGCCGGCTCGACGGTACGGGCAACCCCTCCCGGAAGTTCTGTCCGTAATGGACGGATGCTTGGTGCGCTCCGATCGGGTCAGCATGCGAGACGATTCAGAAAAACATCACGCCTTCGGGCGGAAGGCAACGACGCGATCCGGGTTCGTCTCCAGGCGCGGTGGGTTGGCGGCGCCCGTGTGGATGAGGTCGATGCAGTAGGGGATCGCGGGGAAGACGGCGTCGAGGCACTCGCGGATGCTCTTCGGCCGGCCCGGGAGATTGACCACCAGGGCGCGGCCGCAGATGCCCGCCGTCTGCCGCGAGAGGATCGCCGTGGGGACGTACTGGAGCGACACCTGCCGCATCGACCTCATCCATATCGGCGCCGAGAACCCGCCGCGCCTGGAGACGCGTCCGGACCGGCTGGTCGCGTTTCGGCCCCGACCCTGAATCCGGCGAGACATCCGCCACGCCGTGCCCGTACACTCCGCCCGCCCCGGTCCGCCCGCCCGGCGCGCCGGTCCCGAGGACACGTGCATGTCGCCATCCGCCGTGCCCGCCGCCCCGTTGCCGGCCCCCGAGGATGTGTGCGATGTCATCCAGGGCCGCTCGTTCCCCCGAACCGAGGTCGTGCATTGCCCGCTGTGTGCCCGGCACCATCGTCCGCGCGTGTTGCGGGCGGGCATGGGCATGCATGCGGTCGTCGCCGAGTGCCGGCCGTGCCGGATCGCCTATCAGTCGCATCGTCCGAGCCTCGCCGCATCGATCGCCTACATGGACTGGAGATGGGCGTCGCGGGACGCCTACGTCGCCGATCCCGAATTCGGGGCGCGGCGGGCCCGGTTCCAGCTCGATCTCGTCAGGCAACAGCGCGGTCCCACGACGCTGCTCGACTTCGGTGCCGGCACGGGCACGTTCGTCCGGACCGCGACCGACGCGGGCTACGCGGCCACCGGCATCGAGCACAGCCCGGTTGCCAGGGCGGAGGCCCGGAAACGCCACGGCGTCCCCCTCGTCGAGGAAGCCGGCGACGACTACGACGTCGTCACGCTCTGGGACGTCATCGAGCACCTCCGCGACCCGATCGGCACGCTCGCGGAACTGCGGCGGCGCATGCGGCCGGACGGCCTGCTGTTCGTCGAGACCGGCAACTGGGAGAGCTGGAGCCGGTTCGTCCAGGGCGACGCGTGGGGGCTGTACCTGTTCGATCACCAGTATTACTTCAGCCCGCGCAGCCTCGTGGCCACGCTGCGCAAGGCCGGCTTCCGCGACGCCCGCCTGCGCAATCCACACCACGCGCGGCCGTGGTGGGCGAAGGACCGTTGGTCCTACCGGCTGACAGCGCCGTGGCGAACCATCCTCCTCGTCTCCGCCCGGGCATCGTGACCGGCCCACCGCGGCCGGAGGTCAGGCCGACATGCCCCGGGCGATCTCGGGGGCGAAGTAGGTGAGGATGCAGTCGGCGCCGGCCCGCTTGATGACGAGCAGGCTCTCGAGCGCCGCCCGGCGGCCGTCGAGCCAGCCGTTGGCGGCCGCGGCACGGATCATCGAATATTCACCGCTCACCTGGTAGGCGAAGGTCGGCACGCCGAACTCGTGCTTCACGCGGTGGATGATGTCGAGGCTCGTCAGCGCGGGCTTCACCATCACCATGTCGGCCCCCTCGGCCACGTCGAGGGCCACCTCGCGGAGCGCCTCGTCGGTGTTCGCCGGGTCCATCTGGTAGGTCCGCTTGTCGCCCGTGCCGAGCGCGGCCTTGCTCCCCACCGCGTCGCGAAACGGGCCGTAGAAGGCCGAGGCGTACTTGGCGGCGTAGGCCAAAATCGCCACGTCCTGCCGGCCGGCCGCGTCGAGCGCCCAGCGGATCCTGCCCACGCGGCCGTCCATCATGTCGGAGGGCGCGACGACGTGGCAGCCCGCCTCGGCGAGCACCACCGCCTGCCGGCAGAGGACCTCGACCGTCTCGTCGTTCACGATCTGCCCCTCCCGCAGGAGGCCGTCGTGGCCATGGCTCGTGTAGGGGTCGAGGGCGACGTCGCAGACGATGCCCACGGCGTCGTCGAGGCGGCGGCGGATCGCGCGGACCGCGCGGCAGACGAGGTTCTCCGGATCGAGGGCGTGCCGGCCATCGTCGGTCTTCTGCTTCGGATCCGTGACGGGAAACAGCGCCACCGCGGGGATTCCGAGTTTCACCGCCTCCTCGGCGGCCCGCACGGCGCCCTCCACCGAGAGCCGCTCGACGCCCGGCATGCTCGGCACCGGCGTGGCCGAGCGGCCCTCGTGGACGAACAGCGGCCAGACGAGGTCGGCCGGCGCGAGCGCCGTCTCGGCCACGGCGCGGCGGAGCCAGTCGTGGCGCCGCAGCCGTCGCGGGCGGGTCGAGGGAAACGAGCCGAAGTCGGGCATGGGGCGCGGGTCCTGGGTCAGCGACCGTCGATCACGACGGCGGATTCGAGGGCGAAGGCCGGCTCGGGCGGCGCGCCGGCGAGGGACGCCACGGCACAGGCCTCGTCGGTCTCCCAGACGGCGACGCGGCGGGCCACGACGCCGAGGTCGCCGAGCACCCGGGGCGCCACGACCTCGAGGAGGTAGCGGGCCATGTTCTCCGCGGTCGGGTTCCAGGGCATCACGAAGTATTTCGTCGGCTCGACCATCCGCACGGCCGCCAGCGCGTTGGCATCCTCGTCGAAGACGAGGAAGGCGTGGTCCCAGTGCTCGTCGAGCCAGCCGAGCATCCGGCTCTTGATGAGCGAGAAGTCCACGACGCGACCGACGGCATCGACGTCGGTGCCGCCCCCCTCGGCCACGACCTCGACGTCCACGCGGTAGTTGTGACCGTGAAAGAAGGCGCACCGGCCCTCATGGCCGTGCAGCCGATGGCCGGCACAGAATTTCAGCTGGCGGACGAGCGCGAGCGTCGTCGGAGCGTGGTCGGCCATGGGGCTCGTCGTTCCCGGGGTCAGCCCGCGAGCACGGGATCGGCGGCGGGCTCGACCCGGATCGGCCGGATGTCGAACTTGGGGTTCTGCCCCAGGAACCGGCAGGGGTTGTTGTGGAACACCTCAATGGCTTCCTGCAGCGAGTGGCCGCGGCGGCGGAACTCGAGGATGCACTCCTGGAGCGTGAACGGGTCGCTCGGCCCCCAGTCGGCCGAGGAGTTCACGAGGATCCGCTCGGTGCCGTACTTTTCCAGCATGTCCACGGCCCGCTTCGGCGAGCACTTCGTGATGGGATAGAGCGTGAAGCCCACCCAGTAGCCGGCGTCGAGGCAGGGACGAATCGTGTGCTCCTCGACGTGGTCGATCCAGACCCGCTCGCGGTCCACGTCCATGCCGGCGAGCACCTCGAGCACCCGCTTCGTGCCGTGAGCCTTGTCGGCCAGGTGCGGCGTGTGGATGAGCACGAGCTGGCCGTGCTGCATCGCGATGTCCACATGGGCCTCGAGCGCCGCGCACTCGTTCTTCGTGGACTTGTGGAGTCCCGTCTCGCCGACGCCGAGCACCGTGGGCTTGGCGAAGAACTCGGGGAACGTCTTCAGCACCTCGCGGGTGAGCGTCGGGTTCTCCGCCTCCTTGGGGTTCACCGCCACCCAGGAGAAGTGGCGGATGCCGTACTGGGCCGCCCGCGTCGGCTCGAACTCGCTGATCTGCCGGAAGTAGTCGATGAAGGTCTCGGGATACTTCCGGTCGAAGCCCGCCCAGAAGGCCGGCTCGGCGACGGCGACCACGCCGCTCATCGCCATCCGCTCGTAGTCCTGGGCGGTGCGGGCGATCGCGTGGTAGTGGGGCTGGATGATCTGCATGGTCGTGGTGCTCCGGCGCCGGGCTACACCCTCGCGAAGAGGTCGAGCAATTTCACCGTCCGCTCGCCGTCGCACCGCTCGGCTGCGAGAACGGAAAGGGCCTCCCGCAGGACGGCGAGTTTTTCCGCGGCCGCCGCGTCGCCACCGGCCTCGTTCCGGGCCGTCCCGTCGCGGGCCACCGCCGCGTCGTGACGATCGAGAAGTGCCGCCACCTCGAGGAGCATGTGCCGGGCTTCGAGGAAGTAGGTCTCGACGGTTTGCCGGGGGCTGAGCATGGTTGTTTCGTGGGGCGTCGCCTCTCCGTACACTCCCACTATAGCCGCGCCCCCCGGACCCGACCCGGTGGCCGGCAAACCTCGGAAAACCAGCATGATCCTCGTCACCGGCGGCGCCGGATTCATCGGCTCGAACTTCGTCCTCGACTGGCTCGCCGGCGGCGGTGAGCCGGTGGTGAACCTGGACAAGCTCACCTACGCGGGCAACCTCGCCAACCTCGCCTCCCTCGAGGGCTACGGCCGCCACCACGTCGTCCGCGGCGACCTCGGGGACCGCGACCTCGTCGAGCGGCTGCTCGCCGAGCACGCCATCCGCGCGATCGTCCACTTCGCCGCCGAGAGCCACGTCGATCGCTCGATCCACGGCCCCGAGGATTTCGTGGCGACCAACGTCGTGGGCACCTTTCGGCTGCTCGAGGCGGCGCGGAAGCACTGGGGCGCGCTCCCGGGCAGCGGCCGCGACGCCTTCCGGTTCCTCCACGTCTCGACCGACGAGGTCTACGGCTCGCTCGCGCCCGCCGACCCCGCGTTCGCCGAGACCAACCAGTACCAGCCCAACAGCCCCTACTCGGCGAGCAAGGCGGCGAGCGACCACCTCGTCCGGGCCTACCACCACACCTACGGCCTGCCGGTGGTGACCACGAACTGCTCGAACAACTACGGGCCCTTCCAGTTCCCGGAAAAACTGATCCCGCTCATCATTCACAACGCCCTCGCCGGCAAACCGCTGCCGATCTACGGCGACGGGATGCAGGTCCGCGACTGGCTCTACGTGGGCGACCACTGCGCCGCCATCCGCCGGGCGCTCGAGGCGGGCACGACGGGCGAGGTCTACAACGTCGGCGGCAACAGCGAGAAACCCAACCTCGACGTCGTGCGCACGCTCTGCGCGATCCTCGACGAGGAGCGGCCCCGGGCCGACGGCAGGCCCTACGGCGACCAGATCACCTACGTGACCGACCGGCCCGGCCACGACCGCCGCTACGCGATCGACGCCCGCAAGATCGCCCGCGACCTCGGCTGGCAGCCCGCCGAGACCTTCGCGACCGGCATCCGCAAGACGGTCCGCTGGTACCTCGACCACCAGGACTGGGTCGCGAGCGTCACGAGCGGCGCCTACCGCGAGTGGGTGCAGAAGCACTACCAGCGATGAGGCGGGCCCTTTGGCCACCGCCTCCGCGCAGCGAGTAGGTGCAGACTGGCAGTCTGCACACGGTGGCATGCCGACCGGAATCGCGTTGGCCGAACAAGGTTGCGGACCGGATTCCGCAGATTGCCAATCCGCGGCTACACCGAACTGGCCTCGTGACGCGCATGGCGCGCGTCACAGCTGCGTCGGGTTCGGGGCGTCGCCGTAGACCGCCTTCGGGTCGAAGGCCTTCTCGTGCTCGAGGAACTCGAGGGCCGTGCCGGCCGACCGCTCCGCGCCCACCGGCACCTTCCGATAGAAGCACGACCGGTAGCCGACGTGGCAACTCGCGCCGCCCGGGATCGCGACGCGGAGCCAGACGCAGTCCTGGTCGTCGTCGATCCGCATCTCCACGACCTTCTGCACGAGGCCGCTCGTGGCCCCCTTGTGCCAGAGCACCCGGCGGCTGCGGCTCCAGTAGTGGGCCTCGCCGGTCTCGATCGTCCGGGCGAGCGCCTCCTGGTTCATCACGGCCACCATGAGCACCTCGCCCGAGGCGAAGTCGGTGGTCACGCAGGGAATCAGCCCCTGGGCGTCGAACTTGGGGGCGAGGTCGCGGCCCTCCTCCACCTGCTCGACGCTCTCGCGGCGGCCGAAGAGCGGGTCGGAGGGGGACGGCGAAGCGGACACGGCGCTGGTTCCTCGGGGGTATTTCCGCAAAAATACCACACTCCGCGGGGCGTTGCCGGGGGCCTGCGCCCCGCGTTGACCCTGCCACCGAGCCCCCCGTACGTTGCCCGAAGAGCCCGAGCCCCCGAGGACCAGCCCATGCGTTCCGTGCCCCTGACCTGCCTGCTCACGTTCGTGGCCGCCGGGGCCACGCATGCGGCCGACTGGCCCACCTTCCGCGGCGCCGACCGCACGGGCGTGGCTCCGGACACCGACCTCCTCGAGACCTGGCCGGCCGACGGGCCGCCGCTCGTGTGGAAGACGGCCGGCGCCGGCCGCGGCTACGCGAGCCCCGCGGTCGCCGGCGACCGGATCTTCACGCTCGGCGACGGCCTCTCGACCGCGGACGACAAGGACGAATACCTCACCTGCTTCGACCGCGGGACCGGGAAGCAACTGTGGAAGACCAAGACGGGCGGTCCGTGGACCGACGGCCAGGAGTCGTGGCAGAGTTCGCGGAGCACGCCGACGGTCGCCGGGGGGATCGTCTACGTGCTCTCGCCGTTCGGCCAGCTCGTGGCCTGCGCGACGAAGGACGGTCGCGAGATCTTCCGGGTCGATCTCAAGGCCGCCTTCGGCGGCAAGAAGGGGGACTCGTGGGGCTACAGCGAGTCGGTGACGGTGGACGGCGGCCGCGTCATCTGCACGCCCGGCGGTGAGCAGGCCACGGTCGTGGCGCTCGACGCGAAGACGGGCCGCCCCGCGTGGACGTGCCAGGCGCCCGACGAGCGGGGGGCGGGCCACGCGTCGCTCGTCGCCTCCACGGTCAAGGGGCGGAAGGTCTACGTGCAGACGACCGCCACCGGCGCGCTCGGCATCGACGCCGCCACGGGCAAGCTGCTCTGGACGTATCCCATCGAGAAGACGACCGCGGTCATCCCCACGCCCATCGTCAGGGACGACCTCGTGTTCATCGCCGCCGGCTACAAGCGGGGCGGGGCGCTCCTCAAGCAGGTGCCCGGCCCGGGCGGTGCCGTCACCGTCGAGGAGGTGTGGGGCATGAAGCCGGAGCTCGCCAACAAGCACGGCGGCATCGTGCTCATCGGCGACCACCTCTACGGCTGCAACGACGACCAGGCGGTGCTCGTCTGTGCGGAATTCCTCACGGGCAAGGTCGTCTGGAAGGAGCGGGGCAGCGGCAAAAACTCGGTGGCCCTCGCCGCCGCCGACGGCCACCTCTACGCCCGGTTCGCCGACGGCACGCTGGCCCTGGTGGCGGCCGATCCGGCGGGCTACCGCGAGGTCTCGGCGTTCAAGATCCCGGGCAGCGGTGACCGGCCGAGCTGGGCGCATCCGGTGATCGTCGATGGCCGGCTTTACCTCCGCGAGGGCGACGAGATTCTCTGCTACGACGTGCGAGCGAGGTGACACCACGGCCGGACGATCGTCCGACCGCGGTGGCCACCTCGGATCCGATCAGTCGCAGCAGTCGGCGACGGTCTTGTAGGCCAGGCTGCCGACGATGCCGCCCACGATCGGCGCCACCCAGAACAGCCAGAGCTCCTTGAGCGGCCAGCCCTCGCCGCACACCGCCGCCAGGACGGCCGTGGCCGTGCTCCGCGCGGGGTTCAGCGAGGCGTTGGTGGCCGGGATGCCGACGAGGAGCGCGAGCGTGAGGCACAGCCCGATCGCGATCGGGGCGATCACGCCGCCGGCCCGCTTGTCGGTGGCCCCGTGGATCACGAACAGGAACACCGCCGTGAGCACGGTCTCGACGATGAAGCCCCCCGCGAACGGCAGGCCCGTCGGCGAGTGCTCGCCGACGCCGTTGGACGCGCCGGCGAAGGCCGCGGCGGGGTCGAAGCCCGGGGCGCCGCGGGCGGCGAGGTAGAAGATCCCGGCCCCGGCCAGGCCGCCGAGCAGCTGGGCCACGATGTAGCCGATCGCGTCCTTTGCGGGGAAGCGTCCGCTGGCGACGAGGCCCGCGGTGACGGCGGGGTTCAGGTGACAGCCGGACACGTGGCCGATCGCCGCGGCCATGCTGAGGACGGAGAGCCCCACCGCCAGCGCCACGCCGAGCCAGCCGATGCCGACGTCCGGGTGGCCGGCCGCCCAGGTGGCGCTGCCGAGCACGGCGAGCACGAGCCACAACGTCCCGATCGCCTCCGCCAAGAGCTTGCCCATGATCACTGTCTCTCCTGAGGTCTGTCCGGTGTTCGAGTGGTCGGCACGCGCCGCCGTTCCCCGCACCGGGGGCACACGCTACGCCCCTGCGGCCACCGGGGTCAATCGCAGAAGCCGAGCAGCGCGACCACCCGCGGCCCGAATATCACGAGTCCCACGAGGATCGCCGTCCCCACCGCCACGAGCACGCCGGCGCTCGCGGCATCGAGGGCGTCGCGGATGCCGGGGTCGGGGTAGCGGCCGACGGCCCGCGCCAGGTCCTCGAGGGCCGTGTTGAAGACC
This sequence comes from Planctomycetaceae bacterium, assembly GCA_046095965.1. Classification (GTDB taxonomy): domain Bacteria; phylum Planctomycetota; class Planctomycetia; order Pirellulales; family UBA1268; genus QWPN01. Next base: position 7,335 of record JBJTJO010000144.1, on the reverse strand, counting down.
TCGGCGGCGAGCACCCCGCCGATCGCCAGGACGACGAGGCACCACTCGCCGGCGGACAGCCCGAACCAGGCGCCGGCCGCGACCGCCAGGGCCGCCACGGGCAGGTGCGCCGCGAAACTCGACTGTGTCGAGACCGCGTGGAAGAGCCCGCGGAACGAGTCGGCGAATTTCCCGAGCCAGCTGCGCGGCGGAGGGGGCACGTCACGTCTCGTCCCGGCGCGTCCGGCCGCCATGCCACCGGCGCCGCGACGGCGGCGCGGGAGTCGAGTCTACGGGCGCCGCAAGCGATGGTTCAACGATTCCCGCAACGCGGGGGTTCTTGGGCGAGGATAAATCCGCAGTGCCGATGCTTCCCACACCCTCTCCCACTGGGAGAGGGTCGGGGTGAGGGTGCCCCCGACGTTCAACCGGCACCGCACCGGCACCCTCACCCGGCCTCCGGCCACCCTCTCCCACTGGGAGAGGGAAATGAACCGGCAGCGGGTGGCGCATACTCTATCGCCGATGCCTCGAGAACCTGACCCGCACGCGCCCCACGTCCACCACGAGCCCCTCGCGGGTCGCAGCGTGTTCGTGGCCCCGGGCCGCGCCCACCGGCCCGACGACGTCGGGCTCGGCGCGACGGCCGGCGATCCCCGGGACTGGTGCCCGTTCTGCGCAGGCAACGAGTCGCGGACGCCCCCGGCGAGCCTCCGGGCTCCCGCCGACGAGTCCCTGCCGTGGCGGGCGCGGATCGTGCCCAATCGCTATCCCGTCGCCATCGACGTCGGCGGCCGGCCGAGCGCCTCCATGGCGCGTCGCGCCGCGCACGGCGTCCATGACGTGGTCGTCGAGTCGGCGACTCACGAGCGGTCGGTGCTCGACGTCGCGCCGGACGCGTGGCGGGACGTGTGGGACCTCGTCCGCCGCCGGCTCGCCGCGCTCGCCGGCCGCGGCGACCTGGCCTGGGCCGGAGTGTTCAAGAACTCGGGGCCGCTGGCGGGCGCGTCGCTCGAGCACCTCCACAGCCAGCTCGTCGGCCTCGATCTCGTGCCCGACGCCGTGGCCGCGGAACTCACCGCCGCGGCCGCGAGCGTCGATCCCTTCGGCGACCTGCTCGCGGCGGCCCGCCGCGAGGGCCGGGTCGTCCGCGAGTGCGCCGATCTCGTGGCGCTCGTGCCCAACGCCCCGCGCCAGCCGCTCGAGACCTGGATCCTGCCGGGCGCGCCCGAGGCGTTCTTCCATGCCACCGGGGCGGATCGCGTCGCGGCCCTCGCCGACCTCACGCGGTGGTTCGTCGCGCGGCTCGCGGCACTCGCGCCCGATGCCGACTACAACTGGTGGCTCCACCAACTGCCGTTCACCGACCACCGGGATCTCGCCGGCCGCTGGCACTGGCACCTCGAGATCCTGCCGCGGATCACGCCGCTGGCCGGATTCGAGCTCGCGACCGGCTGCCACATCTCGGTGATGACGCCGGGCGAGGCGGCCCGCCTCCTCCGCGACGGGTGAGTCGCGGTGACTGCGGGTCTGCGTTCCGCCTCAGCCGCACGCGAGCGACCGCCAGTCGAGCGCCGGCTCGACCCGCGTCGCACCGTGGGCGAGCACCGCGACGGGCAGATCGGGCAGCCGGGAGCGCAGCTCGGCGAGCCCCGAACGGAGGATCGCCGCGTCGCTCGTCGGCTCATCACCGCAGTCCCGCGGCGCCATGGTTTGCGAGAGGATCACCGCAGCCACGCGGAGCCCCTCGGCCCGCGCGGCGTGAACGGCCGCGAGCGTGCGGCCGACCATCCCGAGCCGGGCGGCGTCGACGAGCACGAGCGGTAGGTCGAGATCGCGCGCGAGATCCGCGCCGAGCGTGTGCGGGCCGAGCGGGGAGAACAGGCCGCCCGCGCCCTCCGCGACGACGAGGTCGCTCGCCGCGTGCCACGGCTCGATCCCGCGGCGGAGGAGCACCTCGTCGATCGTGCGCCCCTCGGCCCGGGCCGCGTCGGCCGGGGCGAGCGCCGCGGTGAACGCCTGCGGGCAGACGGCTGCGGCGGTGAGCGGCCGGCCCGCGGCCTGCCAGAGGCGGTCGGCATCGCCGCCGCGGCCCGGTACGCCGCTGGCGACCGGCTTGTAGACGCCGACCCGCACTCCCGAGGCCGACACCTCCGCGACGATCGCCACGGCCACGGCCGTCTTCCCCACGTCGGTGTCGGTGCCGGCGACGAACAGACCCGGGGAGCGCCGCATGACGGTGAAGGACCAACGCCGTGTTGCTTCGAACGCCAACCGGTTCTACACTGGAGACGTTGTTGAGAACGATTCTCAACTGGTTCAGCAGGGCCTCGTTCCGCATGGTCGATCTCGCCGTGTCACCGCCGCCGACATCGCGCCTCGACGGCCTCGCCGTCGGCTCGACGGCCCGCGTGGCGGACGTGCACGGGGCCGACGCGACGTCGCTGCGGCTCCTGGAGATGGGCCTCACGCCCGGGGCCATGGTCCGCGTGATCGGCCGGGCTCCGCTCGGGGATCCGCTCGAACTCGAGATCCGCGGCTACCGGCTCTCCATCCGCCGCGCCGAGGCCGCCCGCGTGACGCTCGAGCCGCGGCAGTAAGTCCGGAGGGCCGCGGTTCCGCGAGTCGTCGATGCCAGAGCCTTCCGCGGGCCGCCCGCACCTGACCGCGGTGCTGCTCGGCAACCCCAACACCGGCAAGAGCACGCTGTTCTCGGCGCTCGCCGGCATCCCCACGCGGATCGGCAACTACCCCGGTGTGACCGTCGAGGAGAAGGTCGGCCGGTTCACCCACGCCGGCCGCACGATCGACCTCGTGGACCTGCCCGGCGCCTACAGCTTCGCCGCGCAGAGCCCCGACGAGCAGGTCGCCATCGACGTGCTCCACGGCCGCGTGGCCGGTGTCGCCGCGCCCGACTGCGTGGTCGTGGTGGCCGACGCCACGAACCTGGAACGCAACTGCTACCTGGCGAGCATGGCGCTGGGGCTCGGCCGGCCGGTCGTCGTGGCGCTCACGCTCTCCGACGCGGCGGCAGGCCGCGGCATCACCATCGACGCCCCGGTGCTCGCGCGCCGGCTCGGCTGCCCGGTCGTGCCGGTCGCGGCCCCGACGGCCACCGGCATCGCGGAGCTGCGCGACGCGATCGTCGCCGCGGCCGGCGGCCGGCCGCCCCCGCCGCCGGACCTCGGGCCGCACCTCGCCGGAATCGACGCGGCCCGCGCCCCGGCCGAGCGCGAGGCGATCGCCCGCTACGCCTGGATCGAGACGCTCCTCGACGGCGTCGTGCGGCGCGGGCCGGCCGCCGCCCGCACGCTCGACGAGCGGATCGACGCCGTGATCACCCACCGCGTCTGGGGCACGCTCGTGTTCGTGGCCGTGATGCTCGCCTTGTTCATGTCGATCTTCACGCTGGCCGCGCCGCTCATGGACCTCATCTCCGGCGGCGTGGACGCCGTCGCCGGGGTCGTCGAGCGCGCGCTTCCCGAGGGGGCGATCCGGTCGCTGCTCGTGGACGGCGTGATCGCCGGCGTCGGCGGGGTCGTGGTGTTCGTGCCGCAGATCGCGCTGTTGTTCCTGTTCGTGGCGCTGCTCGAGGGCTGCGGCTACCTGGCCCGGGCCGCCTACCTCATGGACCGGCTGCTCGTCGGCACCGGCCTCTCCGGCAAGTCGTTCATTCCGCTCCTCTCGAGCTTCGCCTGCGCGATCCCCGGCATCATGGCGGCCCGCACGATCGAGAACCGCCGCGACCGCCTGCTCACGATCCTCGTGGCGCCCCTCATGAGCTGCTCGGCCCGGCTGCCGGTCTACCTCCTCTTCTGCACCGCGTTCGTGCCCGACGTGCCGGTGGGGTTCCCGTGGCTGCGGCTGCCCGCCGTCGTGCTCGTCGGCATGTACGCCGTGGGCGTGGTCACGGCCGCCGCCGTGGCCTGGCTCCTGTCGCGGACGCTGTTCACCGGCCCGCCGCAGCCGTTCGTGATGGAACTGCCGGCCTGGCGCTGGCCGCGGCCGGCCGTCGTCCTCGAGCGGGTCCGCGAGGCGGCGCTCTCGTTCCTCAAGAATGCCGGCACGCTCATCGTGGCGATGAGCGTCGTGCTCTGGGCGCTGGGCACCTATCCCAGGCCCGTGCTCCCCGAGGGGCACGGCATGACGGAGGCCGAGGTCGCCGGCGAGGCGCTGCGGCAGAGCGTTCTAGGCCGGGCCGGCCGGGCGATCGAGCCCGTCGTGCGACCGCTGGGCTGGGACTGGCGGCTCGGCTGCGCCGCGATCGCGAGCTTTCCGGCGCGCGAGGTCGTCCTCGGGACGCTCGGCGTGATCTACAACCTGGGCGACGTGGACCCGGGGGAGGAGGAGGGTTCCACCATGCTCGTGCGGCGGCTCCGGGCGGCCACCTGGGATGGCACCGACCGCAAGGTGTTCACGCTGCCGGTCGCCCTCTCGATCATGGTCTTCTTCGCGCTGTGTGCGCAGTGCATGAGCACGCTCGTCGTGATCGGCCGCGAGACCGGCAGCCGCCTCTGGCCGCTCGTCACGTTCGCCTACATGACCGCCCTCGCCTGGCTCGCGGCGTTCGTCGCCTACCAGGTGGGGACGTGGCTGGGGTGGTAGGCGGGCGGCGCGTTCGCGAGGCGAGCCATGCAGGACCTGATCGCGATTGCCGTCGCCGTCGCCGCGGGCATCTGGCTCGTGCGCACATTGTGGCGGCAGCTGGCCGCCCCGGCATGCGGCAAGGCCGACGCCCCGGCCGGGGCCGACGGCTTCGTGCCTCTCGACCGCCTCGCCGGCACCGCGCGACCGGTCAGGCCCGGGCCGCCTCCGGCGACGCCCTGAAGGCGGCCCGGGGCGGCACGCAGAACCCGAGCACGGCGCCGGCGACGAACCCGCCCACGTGGGCGAAGTTGGCCACGAAGGGACTGGCGAACCCGAGCGCGAGCTGCCAGACGGCCCACACCGCGATCACGCCGCCGATGCGGCGGTCCCGCACGTGCACCGTCCGCCGCAGCCGCTGCAGCACGGCGATGAGGCAGCCCATGAGCCCGAAGATCGCCCCCGAGGCCCCGACCGTGGGCGCGGGCTCGACGGCGGCGGTCGCCAGCCCGCCGGCCACGCCGGCGGCCACGTACAGGCCGGCCATCGTCGCGGAGCCGAAGGCGTGCTCGCAGCCGATGCCGAGGACGTAGAGCGCGAGCATGTTGCCCACGAGGTGCTCGATGCCCCCGTGCAGGAACATCGACGACAGGAGCCGCCAGGCCTCCCCGTCGAGGAGGCTGTCGCGCACGAGCGCGCCCGAGTCCACGAGGGCCTCCAGGCTCTCGAGCCCCCCCGACGTGACCTGCCAGCAGAAGGCGACGCTGCAGGCGATCACGAGGGCGAGGGTGACGGGCGCCGTGTAGCGCATGCCGCGCTCGAAGTCGAGCCGCGACTCCGGGGGCGGGGCGAGCATGTCGGCGGTGATCGTCAGCGGCCGGTCCGGGAGGCCCGATCCCGTGGTCATCGTCGCTCGCCCGTGTCGAGCATCACGCCCAACGCCAGCGCCACGCGCCGGTCGAGCGCCCGGCCGGGATCCCCCTTCATGTCGAGCACGTAGCGGTCGAAGAGGGTGAACTTCCGGTTGAACTCCCCGAGCACCGTCCCGTCGCTCGACTGCCCCTCGACGAACACGTAGTTCGTCCGCAGCAGCCCGAACATCGGCCCGAGGAACCGGCGCAAAAGCGCCAGGATCATCGAGTCCTCCATGGCCGTGCAGATGGGCGTCCCGTCGGGCGCGGAGCAGCGCCACTTCTTGCGGAGGATGTTCGTGAACACGTTCTTCGAGAATCGCGCCAGCGGCGTGCCGGCGTCATCGACCACCGTGAACGTCGCCTTGATGGGCTGGAAGCGGGAGTCCTGCTGCACCGCCAGGAGCGGGGCGGCGCGGGTGGCGTCGCGGTAGAAGCCGACGTGCCGCTTGGGCGAGGCCACCACCGCCACGACGACCGTGGCGGCGACCGTGGCCGCGATGGCGGCCAGAAACAGGATCGCCATGAGCCAGCCCGGCAGCCCGCGGCCGTCGATCGCCATCGTGATGGCGACGGTGACGGTCCCCATCAGGAGCAGCGTGATCACCGCCGCGATCGCCGCGCCGACTTGCTGCAGGAGGTGGGCCGGCCGCTCCACGAACAGGATGGGCGTGTCGTGCTCGTCATGCACGAAGTACTTCTCGTTGATCGCGAGCCGCTTCTGCCGCAGGAGGAACTTGTCCCGGTCGAAGACGGCATCGGCCTGGGCCGCGACGGGGCCCGCCTCGGGCACGGCGATCTCGGTGCCGCAGGCGGGGCAGGCGAGCCGGCGGCCGGCAAACTCGTCCTTGAGCGTGAACGCACGGCCGCAGCCGCAGGTGACGGAAACGGGCACGGGAAACCTCCGGAGCGGGATGAACGACCCTGGCAAGGGTACCCCCGCGGACGGTGGTGCTCAATCGCCGACCCGACGGGTGGCCCGCCACGCCGGCATCGGCATGGGGTAGGCTGAACGACGTTCGATCCCGTCGCCCGCGTCCCAGATTCACCCGGGAGTGCATCATGAGCCGTTGTCTGCCGCTCGCCCTCGCCCTGTTCGCCGTCCTGCCGTGCCGGGCGGACGATCCCTGGCTCGTAGTCCCGGGGGGCGACGGCCCGGGGAAGGGCAGGAAGGTCGTGCTCGTCAGCGGCGACGAGGAGTACCGCAGCGAGGAGGCGCTCACGCAGCTGGCGAAGATCCTCGCGAAGCACCACGGCTTCACCTGCACGGTGCTCTACGCGATCGACCCCGCGACGGGCGAGATCAGCCCCAACAAGGGGGACAACATCCCGGGCCTCGAGGCGCTGCGGACCGCCGACCTGATGGTGATCGCCACGCGGTTCCGCAACCTGCCCGACGAGCAGATGAAGGAGATCGACGACTACCTGCGGAAGGGGAAGCCCGTCGTGGGCATGCGGACGGCCACCCACGCCTTCAACGTGCCCAAGGACCGGGCCTACGCGCACTACGGCAACGGCTACGGCGGCGAGAGGAAGGAGTGGGCCGACGGCTTCGGCCGGCTCGTGCTCGGCGAGAAGTGGATCTCGCACCACGGCGACCACGGCGCGCAAAGCACACGGGGCCTCGTCGCGCCCGGGGCCAAGGACCACCCGATCCTGCGGGGGATCGCCGACGGCGACGTCTGGGGGCCGACCGACGTCTACGGCGTCCGCCTGCCGCTGCCGGGCGACTCGAAGCCGCTCGTGCTCGGGCAGGTGCTCGTCGGCATGAAGCCCGACGACAAGCCGGTCGAGGGCAAGGAAAACGACCCGATGATGCCGGTGGCCTGGACGAAGACCTACGCGGTGGACGGCGGCCCGA
>JBJTJO010000143.1:0-11216 GCA_046095965.1 Planctomycetaceae bacterium | reverse complement strand
TCCCAGTGGCGTACGCCTCCGGGCGTGCGAATCCGCCCTCCATTGCCACCCGCATCCGCACGCTGGAAAGCGTGCGCCACAGGCTGCAGGCATACGCCTCCCAGTGGCGTACGCCTCCAGGCGTGCGAATCCGCCCTCCATTGCCACCCGCATTCGCACGCTGGAAAGCGTGCGCCACAGGCTGCAGGCGTACGCCCCCAGTCGCGCATGCTCCCAGTGGCATACGCCTCCCAGTGGCGTACGCCTCCAGGCGTGCGAATCCGCCCTCCATTGCCACCCGCATTCGCACGCTGGAAAGCGTGCGCCACGGATGGGCGCCACGGATGGGCGCCACGGATGGGCGCCACGGATGGGCGCCACGGATGGGCATGACGGAAGAGACCGGAATCCTCGGCCACCACGAGACACCACAGACTCGAGTCGCATGGCACGTTTTCGCGAGTTGCGCGGGCCAGCCCGACAGGCACCCGCACCGGCGAACTTGTGCCGTAGAGTGTAAATCCGTACACTTCAAGAATGGACGCTGTTTTTCGCCGCCGCCGGCTTCCACATCTCGACGTGGCCGGCGGCACATACTTCGTGACCGCCGCGCTCGCCGGCAGTCGGCCCGCGCTCGGCCTCGCCCGGAACCGGTATCGCGGCCCGCGGTCGGTGGCCCGGTGCAGTGTGGCGTCGTCCGCCGCCGCAAGCCCGCCAGGGTGGCTCACGGATCGGGATGCCGCCGCGGAGCGGGCCCTCGATCTCGAGCCACTCGTGCGGTGGCTCGCGCGCGACGACCTCGCGACGATCGTGCAGGCCGCGATCCTGCACGGAGCGGGCACGCGCTACGATCTCCTGGCCTACGTCGTGATGCCCAGTCACATCCACCTCGTGTTCACGCCATTCGAGGACGCGGCCAACCCGACGTGCAGGAACGAACGAGGGCGAGCGGCCACGCCCCGGCAGCGGATCCTGCACTCGATTCGCGGCTACTCGGCCCGTGCCTGTAACCGCCTCTTGGGCAGGTCCGGCGAGTTCTGGCAGCGCGAGTGCCATGATCGCTGGCTCCGCGGCCCCGACGAGGTTCGACGCGCGGTGGAATACGTGGCCTTCAACCCGGTGGCCGCCGGACTCTGCCGACGCCCCGAGGACTGGCGATTCTCATCTGCCTGGCGTTGCCAGGGCGAGCCGTGAGGCTCGCCTCCACGCCTCAGAGTGGCGTACGCCTCCAGGCGTGCGAATCCGCTTTCCATTGCCACCCACATTCGCACGCTGGAAAGCGTGCGCCACAGGCTGCAGGCGCACGCCTCCCAGTCGCGTACGCCTCCCAGTGGCGTACGCCTCCAGGCGTGCGAATCCGCTTTCCATTGCCACCCACATTCGCACGCTGGAAAGCGTGCGCCACAGGCTGCAGGCGCACGCCTTCAGCGGCCCGGCGGGGCGGTGCCGGCCGCGGCCGAGCGGATCTCCGGGGGGGGGCAGCACGAGGGGCCGGCCTGCTCGAGCGCGGCCAGCAGCTGCGGCTCGGTGATCGCATCGCGGAGGACGATCGGGTCGCGCGGCGGCTCGCCCGGCTTCGTGCCCGGAAAGATCACCAGGAACGGGATCGAGCGGCTTCCCATGCTTGACAGGAAGCGGTCGATCTCGGGCGAGCGGTCGGTGAAGTCGGCGAGGATGGGAACCACCCGGTTGTCGCGGATCGCGTCCGCGACCTTGCGCGTCTCGATCGCCGTGGCGATGTTCGTCTTGCACGTGGGGCACCAGTCGGCCGTGAAGTCCACGAGCACCGTGGCCCCGGTCGCCCGGTGGGCGGCGAGTGCCGCCGCGGTGAACGGCTGCTCCCAGGCGATCTCCGGCCCGCCGACGTTGACGTGGGGGCCGAGCCAGAGGAAGCCGGTGCCGCCGATCACCGACGCGAGCGCCGTGGCCTGCACCCAGCGGTCGAACCCCACCACGCCCTGCCGCTCCTGGAGCCGGCCCACCCACCAGCAGCCCATCCAGATGCCGATCAGCATCACGAACGTGGGCACGAACCAGACCGGCTGCTGGCGGAGCATGTAGAAGAGGTAGGCCACCGTGCCGAGCATCACGAAGCCGAGCAACTCCTTGAACGTCGCCATCCACGCGCCCGGCTTCGGCATGAAGCGCACGAGGCCGGGGAACAGGCCGACGAGGATGTAGGGCAGGGCCATGCCGGTGGCGATCGCGCCGAACACGGCGTAGGTCACCGGCGTGGGGGCGCCGAGCGTGAAGCCAAAGACCGGCCCGAGAAAGGGGCCGCTGCACGGCGTCGCGAGCACGGTGCCGAGCACACCCTTGAGGAACGAGCCGAGCGGCCCCTCCTTCGTCTGCACGTGCCCCGCCTGCTCGCCGATGAACCCGGGGATCGGGATCTCCCAGACGCCGAGGAACGAGAGCGCGAACGCGAACACGATCCCGAGCATCGCGATCCGGAACGACACGAACTGGAACTGCTGCCCCCAGCCGAGGTTCGTGCTCGCGAGGCCGATGTTCGCGGCCACGCTCGCCGTCGCCAGCGCCATGAACACCGCGTAGACGCCCGCGCAGTACCAGAGGTTCATCGTGAACACGTCGCGCCGCGCCCGCCCCGACTGCTGGGCGAACGACATCAGCTTGAGCCCGAGCACGGGCAGCACGCAGGGCATGAGGTTGAGGATCAGGCCGCCGAGCAGTCCCGAGAGGAGCGCGAGCGGCAGGGTGAGCCGCGCGGCGTCTGCGGGAACGGCGACCACCGGCGTGGCGGCGGCCACATTCGGCGGCGCGGCTCCGGCCGGCGGCGCGGCCCCGCCGGCGACGGCGGCCGCCGTGAACTCGATCGTCCTGGGGGGCGTGCAGGAATTCTCCTCGCACACCTGGAGCGTGACCTTGCCGCGGACGTCGCCGCCGCCCGGCCCGAGCGCGGCCCGCCAGGTGACCGTGCCGGCGTGCTCCTCGAGCACCACGCCCTTGAGGGCCGGGATCTCGTGGCGGGACGGGGGGCGATCGGGCTCGAACCGGCCCACGACCCGCCGCGGCGAATCCATCGCCACGGCGATCACCGTGGGCACCGCCCCCTCGGCGGGCTGGGACAGCGAATACGTGTGCCAGCCGGCCTCGAGGGTGGCCATGACGGCGAGCATGTCGGGGCCGCCCGCGGAACCCGGCTCGATGGCCGCCGTGATCGTGACCGGGCTGGCGAGCTCGGCACCGGCCCCGCCCAGCGGATCGAACGGCGCGGATCCCGGGCCGGCGGCGCAAGGATTGCCGGTCGCGCAGGCCAGCGCGAGCCACAGGCCAGCCCAGGGCCAGCGGGTGCGTGAAGGTCGCTCCATCGTCGGTACGCCGGGTGAACGCCGAATGCCGGCGGCCGCCGCCGGACGCCCCAATCCCTCGGGTTTGTTTTCGGCCACCGCAGTTTACCGACTGCAATTTCAGGGGGTCAAACGCACCGCACGCCCCCTCCGGCGAGCGATGCGATCGCGATGGGCAGGGCGGCGAGCAGCCAGTCGATGCGGGCCACGGCCGCCGCCGGCACGGGAAACCTCCGCTGCTCCTCGAGCGTCCAGCGGAACCACGCGTCCAGACCGACGAGCGTCCCGGCGGCTCCCACGAAGGACACGATCGCGCGTTCCTCCGGGGCGAGCGGCCGCACGGCCTCGTACGCGGCAAGCGAGTCGCTCCAGTCCGTGGGCTCGTCGCGACCGCCCGGGTCGCGCCGCCGCCAACTCCCGAGCAGGCGGCCGATGTCGAACGCCGGCGCGTCGATCGTGGCTGCGTGAAGGTCGAGGATCCCGGTCACGCGTGCTGGCCTGCCGGGCACGAAGAGGACGTGGGCGCTCCACAGGTCGCGCGCGATGGCCTGCAGCGGCACGACCGGAGGGACGGTGCCCGCGACGCTGGCGATGGCCCGCGCGCCGGCGGGCGACTCGACGAGCGCGATCGCGCGGCCCCAGCGCTCGGCGACCTCGGCCGCGAAGGCGTCATCGGCCGCGCGTGGGGCGCGGGCCAGACGGTCGCGCCACGACCGCTCGCCATGAGCCCGGGCCCAGGCGACGGCCTTGAGTGCTCCCATGCACTGCCCCATCCGCGGCGGCACCCCGGGCAGCCGCGCCGCGGCGACATGCAGCCGGGCCAGCGCTCCGAGCGCGGCCGCGGCCTGCTCCTCGGTCGGTTCGTCGGTCGCCGCCCCGGTGACGAAGGGCACCAGTTCCCAGTGCCTGCCGTCGGGATCGGTGACGAGCGTCGGGCCGGATGGTGTCGGGCAGGGCGACGGAATCTCCGTCACCCCCGCGGCGACGAGGTGCCGGACGAGGCCATGCACCCACTCGGCCTGCTCGCGGGACGTGCCGGCGGGGAAGGCCTTGAACACGAACCAGTCGTCGGCACCCCGGCGCCGGACACGGGCCAGAGGCACCCCGGAGAAGCCTGTGCCCGGAGCCGGCCCGACCTCGGGCGGGACGAGCCCGAACCAGGACGCGCACGCGACCCGCGCGGCGGGAGAGAGCGACGGAATCCGCGGCGAAACGACCATCGGCACGGCACCCTGCCCGAAATTGGTCCGGGTTTTCGGACGATGCTACGCTTCAAATCGTCTCCGTGTCGATGCGGCGACTCCCCGGAACGAGGTAGCTCCATGGCGATGGCAGGCGGCACGCGGCGCGGGTGGTGGATCCGGGCGGCGGTCGCGATGGGGATCGGCCTCACGCTCGCGGTGGCGCCGGGAGCGTGGCTCCGGGCGTCCGACGCGCCTGCGGCGGCCACGAAGGCCGACGCACCGAAGCCCGAGGCCGCGAAGCCCGACGCGGCCAAGTCCGATTCGCCGTCCACCACACCGGCTGCCGACGCGAAGGGAGGCCGGCAGCCCTTCGCCACGCTCGTCAAGGACGCGACGAAGATCGACGGGCTCATCCCCATGTGGCGCAAGGACGACAAGGTCTACGCCGAGCTCTCCGACACGCTGCTCGGGAAGGAATTCTTCGTGCTCATCTCGATCGCCCGCGGCATCGGCGAGGGGCAGCTCCTCGGCGGCATGAGCTGGGGGGACGGCGACGACTGGGTGTGGCAGTTCAAAAAGGTGGACGACTCGATCCACGTCGTCCGCCGCAACGTGCGGTTCTTCGCCGACAAGGGGAGCCCCGAGGAGAAGGCGGTGGATCTGGCCTACACCGACAGCGTCCTGTTCGCGGTGCCGATCGTCGCCACGGGCCCGTCGGGCGGCCACGTCATCGACCTCGGGAAGATCTTCCTCACCGACCTGCCGCAGATCGCGCGGCGGCTGTCGGGATTCTCGTTCGCGGCCGACCGGTCGTCATGGGCGCGGGTCAAGGGGTTCCCGGACAACATCGAGCTCCAGGTGGCGGCCACCTACGGCTCGGGCGGTGCCCGGGAGATCGACACCGTGCCCGACAGCCGCGGCCTGACGGTGAACGTCCACTACTCGATCAGCCTCCTGCCGCAGAACTCGTACCGGCCGCGGCTCGCCGACGACCGCGTGGGCTACTTCGTGACCGCGCTCAAGGACTTCTCGCAGAAGGTGGACGAGGAGCGGTTCGTGCGCTACATCAACCGCTGGCACCTCGAGAAGGCCGATCCCTCGGCGGCGGTGTCGCCCCCGAAGAAGCCGATCGTGTTCTGGATCGAGCGGACCGTCCCCTACCGCCACCGGCAGGCGATCCGCGAGGGCATCGAGTCGTGGAACCCGGCCTTCGAGAAGGCGGGGTTCTCGAGCGCCATCGAGGTGCGGCAGCAGCCCGACGTCACCGACTGGGATCCGGAGGACGTCAACTACAACACGTTCCGCTGGATCACGGCCGGGCAGAGCTTCGCGATGGGGCCGAGCCGGGTGAACCCGCGCACCGGGCAGATCCTCGACGCCGACATCATCTTCGACGGCGACTTCCTCCAGTTCTGGCGCACGGAGTACGAGACCTTCACGCCGCAGTCGGTGGCGGCGCTCACCGGCGGCGGCCCGGAGGCCCGGCTCGCGGGCGGCCGCTGCTGTGCCGCGTGCATGCTCTTCGGCGGCCACGCCCGCGAGACCGCGCTCGCGGCCACCGCCCTCGCGGCGGCCGAGGGGGGCCTGTCCGACGAGCAGAAGGAGAAGCTCGTCCGCCAGGGGCTCACGTTCGTGGCCATGCACGAGGTCGGGCACACGCTGGGCCTGCGGCACAACTTCAAGGGGAGCGCGTTCCGCTCGCTGGCCGACATCAACGACGTGGCGAAGACGGCGCAGGCGGGGGCCAGCACGAGCGTGATGGACTACCTGCCGGCGAACATCATGCCCAAGGGCCGGCCCCAGGGCGATTTCTACACGCCGCGGCTCGGGCCCTACGACGACTGGGCGATCGAATACGGCTACAAGCCGCTGCCGGGCACGTCTCCAGCCGCCGAGCTGCCGGAACTCGAGAAGATCGCCTCGCGTGCCGGAGACCCGGCGCTCGCCTACGCCACCGACGAGGACACCGAGCCGGGCGATCCCGACCCGCTCTCGAACCGCTTCGACCTCGGTTCCGACCCGCTCGAGTTCGCCCGCGTGCGGGCCGACCTCGTGGCCCAGGTGCTGCCGACCATCGTCGCGCGGATGACGGCGCCGGCGAAGGACGGCACCGGCGGCGGCTACGAGCGGGTTCGCCAGGCGTTCGGCGTGCTGCTGGCGGCGCACGGCCAGGCGATGTTCATCGCCTCGCGGCTCGTGGGGGGCGTCGCCACCTCGCGGGCCCACCGGGATGACGTCGCGGCCGGCGCGTCCCCCCCGTTCCGCGTGGTGGAGCCACAGCGGCAGCGGGCGGCCCTCGAGCTGCTCGAGCAGCGGATGTTCGCCGCCCAGCCGTTCGCGTATCCGCCGGACCTGCTCAACCAGCTCGTGCCCACGAACTGGCTTCACTGGGGCGCGCCCCGCGTGGACCGGCAGGACTATCCGGTCCACGACGCCGTGCTCGCCTGGCAGGAGCGCGTGCTCGACCGGCTCCTCGATCCGCTCACGCTCGCGCGGATCCGCGACAACGAGCTCAAGGTTCCGGCCGACCAGGACGCCCTCACGACCGCCGAGCTGCTCGACCGGCTGACGAAGGCGATCCTCGCCGAGGTGGACACGCTCGGCCCCGGCGACTACACGAACCGCAAGCCGGCCATCGGCAGCCTGCGGCGGGCGCTGCAGACGGCGTACGTCAACCGGCTGGCGGCGCTGGCCCTCGGCACCGCCGGCGGCACACCCGACGCCCGGACGCTCGCCGCGGCGCAGCTCCGCGGACTCGACGCCCGGATCAACGCGCTCGTCGGCAAGGCCGACGTGAAGCTCGACGACATGTCCCGGGCCCATCTCGGCGAGATGCAGGCCCGGATCCGCAAGGTGCTCGACGCGAGCCTCGAATTGCCCCGCCCGTGACCGGCGGTCCTCCCACGATGCCCGACACCATCCGTCTCCTCCTCGTGTCCCCCGACCTCATGGTGTCGAGCCGGATCGCCGGCCTGGCCGCGGGATGCGGCGCGACGCTCGACACGGTGGTCGCCATCGAGGCGACGCCGCCGGCGAGCGGATACCACGTCGCGATCCTCGACCTGCAGGGCCTGCGGGGCGACGCCGCGGAACTCGTCGCGCACGCCCGTGCCCGGCTGGCCACGCTCGGCCCGCGGGAGGGCACCGGCCCCGCGCTCGTCGCCTTCGGGCCCCACGTGGCGGTGGACCGGCTCGCCGCCGCGCGGGCCGCCGGGTCCGACGACGTCGTCAGCCGCGGCGAGTTGCTCGGTGCGTTCGCGGCGATCCTGGCCCGTCACGCCGGCTGATGCTCAGGCGGCCGCCTCGCCCGGCTCCTCGATGACGACCTCGTCGAGCTCGGTGCCGTCCACGTCGCGCCGCAGCACGAGGTAGGCCGCCGTGGCGATCGACCAGAAGTAGCCCCAGCCGAACGACGAGAGCAGCTGCTCGAGGCCCCGCGTCCAGAAGCCGATCGCCCGCACGCCCCAGGCGGTCGCGGTGGGGCCGGTCGCCGCCAGGCCCTGGAGCACCTCGCCCGTGCGGTCGTGCCCCATGCCGAAGCTCGCGGCCCACATCGCGAACGTCCCGGTGAGATCGGCGAACACGCCGGCCGCGGCCAGTGCCGGGAGCGCGACGACGAGGGCGACCGCGCCGCAGAAGGCGTAGTGAAGCGGGCGCTGGTAGAGGTAGGAGAACGCGGTCGAGATTCCCTGGAACGAATCGCCCCGCTCGACGCCGACGCAGGCCACCATGAGCGGCCAGCCCGCGACCATGCCCACGGCGAGGATCGCGAGCACGACCGCGCCGCCGAGCACGAGTGGCCAGACGGCCCCGGCGAACGCCAGACCCCAGCCGGTCCGCATGAGCAGGCCGAGGATCGCCCCCGGCACGCTGAGGGCCGCGATTCCACAGAGCACGAAGAGCACGCCGTTGAAGGCCGCGGTCCACTTGCGGGCGCCGTAGAGCGTGGCGCCGACGAGTCCCGGGGCGTCCTCGTCCACGAGCGCGAGCGCGACGTGCCTCGTGATCGCCGTGCCGAAGATCGACCACACGAGGATGAACCAGCCGACCCGGGCCAGCGCGCAGCCCATCTCCCGCAGCGTCACCGCGGGCTGGAAGGGGATGGCGACCAGCCGGGCCACGTCGGCGGCGACCGGCGGCAGCCGGTCCACGAGTTGCGTCAGCCAGGGCACGGCGCGGCGGCTGGGCAGCAACGCGTCGGCACCGACCGCCCCGCCGGGCCCCGCCAGCGCGATGCCGCCGGCCTTGTCGGCGGCGATGGCGTCGGCCGCGGCATCGACCCCGACGAGTCCGAGCTGGTCGGCGGCGGACCAGCCGCCCCAGGTCGCGAGCGCGCCGAGCGCGGCGAGCAGGATCACGGTCGGGGAAAACGCCTTGCCGGCCGCGCGGAACAGGATCCACCAGGGCAGGGCGTCAGCCCAGCGGACCTCGTGGACGATCGTGCCGGGAGATTCCTGGGCGTTGGACATGAGATGGCTCCGAAGAGGGTGCCTAACGGGGCTCGGGAGTATACGGCGATAGCCGAGGCGTCACCCGTCGTCGGGTTCGTCGCCGACGGCCTCGTCGGCGTCGTCGCCGGCCGGGCCGCGCGGCACGCGCACCGAATAGCCCTCGTCGAGCCAGCGGCCGAGGTCGATGAGCCGGCAGCGGTCGCTGCAGAAGGGGACCGTCGGGGTCTTCTGGAGATCCACCGCCGCGTCGCAGACGGGGCACTTGGGCATCGTCAGTCCTTCGCCTTGGAGCCCGAGCCGGACGAATCGCCCGCCTTGCCCCCGCCGTCGGACTTCTTGCCGCCCGAGTCGGACTTCCCGCCCCCGGAGTCGGCCGCGGCCCCCTTCTTGTAGGACTCGCTGCGGTAGTCGGTCTTGTAGAAGCCCGAGCCCTTGAACACGATCGCGCCCCCCGCGCCGATGAGCCGCCGCAGTTTCGGCTTCTTGCACTTCGGGCAGGTCTTCTTGGCGTTCTCGGTCATCGACTGGAACAGCTCGAAGGCGTGCCCGCAGCCGTCGCAGACGTAGTCGTAGGTCGGCATCGCTCACTCTCCCTTCGCCACGATCACCTGGGCCGGGCGGACGACGCGGTCGTGGAGCCGGAAGCCGCGGCTCGCCGTGGCCACGATCGTGCCCGGCGCCGTGCCCGGCACCGGCTGCTGGAGGATCGCGTCGTGCACCGTGGGGTCGAACGGCGTGCCGTCGGTGGCGATCGTCGCGCAGCCGTGCGATTCGAGCAGCTTCTCGATCTGCTGGGCGGTCATGCGGAATCCCGCCCGCAGGCTCTCCACGTCGGCCGTCTTCTCGGCGGCCTCGATGGCCCGCAGCACGGTGTCGAGCACCGGCAGCAGGTCGCGGAGGAGGTCGATCTCCCGATACTTCTGCGCCTCCTCGAACTCGCGGCGCGACCGCTTGCGGAAGTTCTCCAGTTCGGCCTGGGTCCGCAGCAGGCGGTCCTGCGCCTCCCGCAGCTGCTCGTCCCGCCCGGGCCCTGCAGCCGCCGCCGGGGCTTCCTCGACGGGGGTGCCGGTGTCGTCGTCGTGCTCGTGCGCGCTCATGATGCCTCGCGGCTCTCGTGGTGGTCCTGGCCGGGCTGATTCTCACGCCCCTGGAAGTATTCGGCCAGCCGGCCGAGGAAGCTCGATCGTTTCGGGCTCACGGCGGCGTGCTCCTCGGCCGCCAGTTCCCGCAGCAGGCTCTCGGCCTTGGGCGACAGCGTCTTCGGCACCTCGACGTGGACGTGGACGTGGAGGTCGCCGAGGCCCCGACCGCGGACCTCCGGCATGCCCAGGCCACGCACACGGATCACGTCGCCCGACTGCGTGCCCCGGGCGATCTGCAGCGGCTTCGGGCCGTCGAGGGTGGGTACGTCCACCGTGGCGCCGAGCGCCGCCTGCGTGAACGTGATCGGCACCTCGCAGTGGAGTTCGCGGCCCTCCCGCGACAGGAACTCGTGCTCCTCGATCTCGATGACCACGTAGCAGTCGCCCGGCGGCCCGCCATGGGCGCCCGGTTCCCCCTCGCCGGCGAGCCGCACCCGCACGTCGGCATCCACGCCGGCGGGAATGTTGACCTTCCGCTCGACCTGCTCCTCGGTCACGCCGTCGCCGCCGCACGTCGGGCACTTGTCGCGGATCACGCTGCCGGCGCCGCGGCAGGCCGGGCAGGTGGTCTGCATGCGGAACACGCCGGCCTGCTGGATGACCTGGCCCTGTCCACCACAGTAGTCGCAACGCTGCGGCGCGGTGCCGGGCTTCGCCCCGCTGCCGTCGCACGTCGTGCAGGGCTCGTGACGGGCGAAGGCCACGGCCTTCGTCGCGCCCCGCGCGGCCTCCACGAGGGTCAGCGACACCTGGCAGAAGACGTCGCGCCCCTTCCGCGGCCGGTTGCCGCGGCGGCCGCCGCCGAAGCCACCCCCGAAGATGCCCCCGCCGAACAGGTCGCCGAAGGCCTCGAAGATGTCGCCGATGTCGTTGAAGTCGTGGGCCCGGCCGCCCTGGAGCCCGGCATGGCCGTAGCGGTCGTAGCGGGCCCGCAGGGCCCCGTCGGAGAGCACCTCGAACGCCCGGGCTGCCTCCTTGAAGCGGGCCGCCGCCTCCTCGTCGCCGGGATTGCGGTCGGGGTGGAACTTCAGCGCGAGCCTGCGGTAGGCCTCCGTGATCTGGGCGGAGGAGGCCTTCCGCTCGACGCCGAGCACCTCGTAGAAGTCGCGCTGGTCAGCCATGGTGGCGGGAAGCGCCGCGCGACCGCGA
>JBJTJO010000142.1:0-4999 GCA_046095965.1 Planctomycetaceae bacterium | reverse complement strand
CCGCCCGCCCGAGGAGCCGCCGGCGCCCGACCGCCCGCTCGGGACCGCCCCCAACCTCGTGAACACGCCCCACGTGGGCGGACAGGCCGCGGGCCGGATCGAGGCGATGACCGACTTCTTCTGCGATAATCTCCGCCGCCGGGGACGTGGGGAGCTCGTGCCCCGAGGAGCTGCTGTCGCGCTACGGCGAGATCCTCGCGGCGCCGCGGCTCCACTGGACCGTCTACCACACCCGTGCGCGGCGGCTCGGCGCCGGCGGGCAGGGCGTCGTCTACCTCACGGAGCGGCGCGGCAGCGACAACTTCACGCTCCCGGTCGCCCTCAAGGTCTTCTCCCCGGAGCGGTTCGCCTCGGAGGCGGACTACGGCGGGGCCATGAACCGCATCGCCGCGGTGGCCGCCCGCGTGGCCCAGATCCAGCACGACAACCTGCTCGACGTGCACAACTTCGTGGAGCAGCGGCGGATCCGCATCATGGAGATGGAGTGGATCGACGGCTACGACCTGTCTCGGCTGCTGGCCCCCGAGCTCCTCGATCGGACGCGGTCGAGCGTGGGGGAGGATCGCTGGCGGTACCTCAACGACGTGATCGTGACCGCGGGCCCGCGGCAGTCGCGGCTCAAGCCCGGCCCCGCGATCGCCGTGGTCCGCGAGTGCCTCGCGGCGCTCGCCGCCCTCCACCGCGAGGGGATCATCCACGGCGACGTGAAGACGGCGAACATCATGGTGAAGCGGACCGGCAACGCGAAGATGATCGACATCGGCTCGGCGCACGCGATCGACGAGCCCCCGCCGACGCGCACCTGCACGCCGGCCTACGCGGCCCCGGAGGTGCTCGAGGGCCGGGGCAACACGCCGCGGTCCGACCTCGCCAGCCTCGGCTACGTGCTCGTCGAGATGCTCGCCGGCCAGCCGCCGTTCGCGGGCCTGACGTCGCTCGCCGACCTGCTGGAGGCGAAGCGGTCGCTCGTGAACCGGCTGCCGCAGCTCCTCCCGGCCGACGTCACCTGCAACCAGCTCCTCATGGACTTCTGCCGCGGCCTGATCGCCCCCGACCCGGCGAAGCGGTTCCAGGGGGCCGAGGACGCCGATCTCGAGAAGGGGGGCGCCGCCGCCTTCCACCGCCAGCTCATCGTGGGCGGCCTGGCGAGCGAGTACGAGAACGAGCTCCGCGCGTGGCTCGACGACCTGCAGATCGACTGAGTCCATCGGTCGGCAAACGGTCCGTCTCCGCGAACCCATCCGTCCCCACCGACTGGCGCCGTCTCCGCGGACGCATCGGTCCTTTTCCGCCGCCGTGGCCTCCGCGGAGCGAGTAGGTGCAGACTGGCAGTCTGCACACGGTGGCCCACCGACCGGCCCCGCCTCCGCGGAGCGAGTAGGTGCAGACTGGCAGTCTGCACACGGTGGCCCACCGACCGGCCCCGCGGTGGCCGAAGCGGGTCGCTCTCCGACCGCAGTGAACGCAACTCGTAGCGGCCCCAAAGCCGAGCGGTTTGAGTTGCAGGTTTTCCCGTCCGGCGTGCGGTTGGGTTTCACCCGCGGCGTTTCGTTCGTAGGCTTGGGCATCTCGCATTCCTCGCACCGCTGGAGCACGCTTCCCGATGGCTGGCAAAACGCTGAAGATCGCCGCGATTCCCGGGGACGGCACCGGACCCGAGGTCACGGCCGAGGCCATGAAGGTGCTCGCCGCCGTGGCGAAACTCGAGGGCTTCACCTACGACGTCGAGACGCTCGACTGGGGCGGCGACCGGTATCTCAGGACCGGCGAGATCATCCCCGAGGGCGGCCTCGACCTCTTGCGGAAAAAGGACGCGATCTTCCTGGGCGCGATCGGCCACCCCGGCGTCGCTCCCGGCATCCTGGAAAAGGGCCTGCTGCTCGACCTCCGGTTCAAACTCGACCAATACATCAACCTCCGGCCCGTGAAGCTCCTGCCCGGAGTGGAGACGCCGCTGGCCGGCCGCGGCCCCAAGGACATCGACTTCGTCGTCGTCCGCGAGAACACCGAAGACCTCTACTGCGGCGTCGGCGGGTATCTCAAGAAGGGCACGCCCGACGAGGTGGCCGTGCAGCAGGCGATCTACACGCGGAAGGGCTGCGAGCGGTGCATCCGCTGGGCCTTCGACTACACGCGGCAGCGCAACAGCCCCAAGAAGACGCTCACGCTCGTGGCCAAGACGAACGTGCTGACGTTTGGCCACGATCTCTGGTGGCGGACGTTCCAGGACGTGGCCAAGCAATACACCGACGTGAAGACCGACTACAACCACGTCGACGCGTGCTGCATGTGGATGGTGAAGAACCCCGACGCCTACGACGTGATCGTGACGACGAACATGTTCGGCGACATCATCACGGATCTCGGCGGCATCCTGCAGGGGGGCATGGGCGTCGCCGCCGGTGCCAACCTCAATCCCGACAAGGGCGGCGTGAGCATGTTCGAGCCGATGGGGGGCAGCGCGCCCAAGTACACGGGCCAGAACGTCATCAACCCCATCGCCGCGATCAACGCCATGGCGATGCTCCTCGAGCACTCGGGCCACCCGGCCGCGGGCAAGCGGATCGACACCGCCGTGGCCCACGTCACCGGCACGAAAATGAAGAGCCAGGCGGCGGGCAAGATGGGTTTCGGCACGCGCGAGGTCGGCGACCTCGTGGTGGCGGCGTTGTAGTCGATCGGCGGAACGCCGCCGATGGGCTCACGGTCGGATCGCGACCCCGAGCGCTTCGCCGAGGCGGATCCAGTCGCGGTGGCCGCTCTCGACGATCCAGCGCAGGACGCCCATGTCGAGCGCCTCGTATTGATGCACCGCGACGTTGCGGAAGCCGACCATGCCGCAGAGGGCGGCTGCGAGCGTCTCATCGACGACACCGGCACGGGCCAGGAGCAGGAAGGCCTCGGCCGTGCTCTGCGGCACGCCCAGGTGCCGCTGGGCCACCACGTGCATCGCCATGTCGATGGCCGCCTGGCAGGCGCGTTCGATGTTGAGGGTCAGGGCATCGACGTGCGTGAAGTCGTCAAGCCGCGGACAGGCATCCGCCTCCTCGCGCATCCGCCGCACGCAGCGCTCGATGATCGCCGCTTTGTTGAGCAGGATGTCGTCAGGCGGCGTAGGCACGCAGCACCTCCCGCCGTGCCTCCTGCAGCGACGCATACATCGACAGGGCGAGCATCGCGAACCGGGCGGCCGCGTCGCGGTCCCGCTCAAAGAGCAGTCGCCCCGTGGTGACCGCCTCCTTCGCGTAGACGACGTTGGTCGTCGAGAGCACGCCCAGATCGACGGGGCGGCCGAAGATGGCAGCCAGGGCCGAGGTCAGCGCCCGCCGTTCCTCTGCCGGCAGGCCGCCTCTGCCCCGCGTCAGGACCGCGATGTCGATGTCGCTGTCGGCCCGCAGGCGGCCCGTCGCGGCGGAGCCCAGGAGGTAGGCGGCTGCGACGGACTCGCAGCGGCGGAGCGCCTCGATGGCGGCCGCGACGGCCTCGTCGCCAAGGGCGATGGTGCTCATGCTGACGCCGGAACGTGCCGAGAGGTGGAGGGAATCTCGGCAGATTGTACCACTGCGGACGTCGCCCCGGCGGGTTCACGCGACGGTGCGCCGCCGCAGGGAGGCGGCGACGCCGGCGAATCCCAGTACGCCTCGACAAGCCGTCCGATCAGGCGACCGAGTTGTTCATGCTGGCGACGGGGTGTCATGAGCTCGAGCACTCCGCGATCGTAGGTCATCCGGGGCACGCTGTCGTGGCGACGTGCCGGCGGGTCAGCCGGCGCCGACCACGAGCGGGCCGGTCGTGAGATAGAGCGGCAGCGGGCGGCGGGCGTAGCGGCACTCGAGCAACCCGGCGCGGAAGCCGGCGGCGGGGGGATCGATCGCCGCGCGACAGCGGCCGCCGGCCGGGTCGGCGGGCCGCGACGACCACTTCGACCGGCGGAAATCGCGGCCGTCGGCGTCGGCGGTCCAGAGGAGCACCTCGTCAGGGGCGGCGGCGAGGTCGAGCCCGCAGGTGCGCGCGACCGGGTCGCACGTCCAGGAACACTCGGGCAGCGGCTCGACGCCCGCGACGTGGCGGCCGAGCGCGGCCACGAGCGGCGCCACCCGCTCCGCCGGGATGTCGTGGCCGGCGTTCGGCGCGTACGACACCCACGTGGGGCCGCGGAGCGCGGGGCGGTAGAGGTTGAGGGATTCGAGTGGCCAATACTCGTCGTTCGTGCCGAGCGCCAGGATCTTGGGTTGCGTGATGGCGGCCGCGTGGCGGGCCGGATCGACGATGGCGAGCAGTTCCTCGCCCCGCGGGCTGTCGAGGCGGCGGTGCAGGCCGCGGGAGACGTAATCGTGGAGCGCCTCCGAGGGCGCGCCGAAGCTCGCCACCTGCAGCCGCATGTGGCGCGGCAGGTCGAGCATGTCGATCACCATCGGCACGAGGCCGCGGACCCGCGGCTCGGCCGCGGCGGCGAGCCAACTCGTCCAGCCCCGCTTCGAGGCCCCGGTCACGACGCAGCCGTCGAGGTCGAGGCTCCACTCGCGGGCGACGAGAGCCTCCGCTGCGTCGAGGGCTGCGGCGACCGTCTTGACCATCGGCAGCAGGAGCAGCGCCGTGGGGTCGCCGGTCTCGAAGAACCGCTCGAACGTGTGGGCGATGAGGTCGTCCTCGCGGCGGCCGCCCTCGAGCGGCTGGTTCGGCACCTGCCGCACGACCGCAACCGGGAGGCCCGACGCGGCGGCGATCGCGGCCAGGATCGGGAGTTGCTTCGCGGGCGGCTGCACGTCGCCCTCGGGCGTGCTGCCGCCATCCACCCAGAGGACCAGCGGCGGCCGCTCGACGGCGGTCTTCTCAGGGAGGCAGATGGCGAACTGATGCCGCCAGGGGGTGTCCCGCCAGGTCTGGCTGACGAGTTCCGCCGCGAGAAACCTGCCGGCGCCGAGTTCGCCGCCGGCGATCCGCGCCCAGCGGGTGGAGGGGTCGGTGGCCCGGACGTAGTCGGCGAGCGGGCCGGGGG
>JBJTJO010000141.1:0-17135 GCA_046095965.1 Planctomycetaceae bacterium | reverse complement strand
GCCACCCAGCGGGCCGGCGTCTCCTGGCCGGCGCACATGGCGAGCGTCGCGAGCGAACGCTCGAGCCACTTGGGGGCGTGGAAGCTGCGGTGGGAGAGGAGCCGGTGGTAGCCGATCGTGATCGCGAATTGTCCGAAGACCCCGATGCCCGCCACGAGGGCGGCGACGCCGATCCAACTGAAGAGCCAGGGCACGCAGGCCAACGCCGCCAGCACGTGGAGGATCACGAAGCTGCCGATGTAGCCGGGGTTGATCCGCGTCAGATCGACGCCCTCGGGCGTGGGCAGCCGGGTGCCGGGGGCGGTCGCCTCGGCATCGACCGGATCGAGGTCCTCGACTTCGTCATCGATCTCGGCGATGCGGACGGACATGACTCTGCTCCCTGCGGACGCTGGCCGAGCGGTCGCGGTGTGCGGCCGGCCGGGATCGTCGGGTCGGGATCATGGCAGGCCCCGTCTCGTTGGGGGAGGCCATATTCCCGGCCGTCCTGGGCGGCTCCGACCAGGAGAGGAATCGGCGTATTCCAGCGGCTGGCCCCGCGAAACAGGGCGCAGACGGCGTTGTCGCCGTCTCTTTCGCATCTTGTGATCAGCGGCCCACCGCCCGGGCCGCCGGCGGTCGGGCCAGGAATCGGCCCCGGCCCGGGGTGCCGCAGAACCTCCCGTCGCGGACGGCCACCTCGCCCCGGACCGTGACCACGGCCGGCCGGCCCTCGATCGGAAACCCCTCGAAGGCGTTGTAGTCCACGTTCTGGGTCTGGGTCTTCGCGCTGATGGTCCCGCGATACGCCGGGTCGTACACCACGAGGTCGGCGTCGGCGCCCGGCTGGATCACGCCCTTGCGTGGCCAGAGACCGAAGATCTTCGCCGCGTTGGTGCTGCCCACCGCGACGAACTGCTCGGGCGTGAGCCGGCCGCGACACACGCCGTGCGTCCAGAGCAGGTTCACGCGATCCTCGAGCGAGGGAATGCCGTTGGGGATCTTCGTGAAGTCGTCCCTGCCCATCGGCTTCTGGCCCACGAAGTCGAAGGGCGCATGGTCCGTGGCGACGGTGTTCACCAGGCCGCTGGCCAGCCCGTCCCAGAGCACGACCTGGTTGGCCACGTCGCGCAAGGGGGGCGACATCACGTACTTCGCCCCCTCGAAGCCGGGCCGCTCGGCCCAGGTCTTGTCGAGCACGAGGTATTGGATGAGCGTCTCCACGAACACCCTCACGCCCCGCTCGCGGGCCGCGAGCGCCTCGTCCAGGGCCTCACGGCAGGAGAGGTGGACGATGTAGACGGTGGCGCCGGTGAGCTCGGCGAACGACATCAGGTGGTGCACGCCCTCGGCCTCGACCCGTGGCGGTCGGCTGTCGTGGTGCGCGTCCGGCCCGGTGCGGCCGGCGGCGAGCAGCTGCCGCTGCAACTCCGCCACGAGCGTCTCGTTCTCGCAATGGGCGGTGACGACGACGCCGAGTTCCCGGGCCAGCTCGAGCGTCCGCCACAGCTCACCGTCCTCGACGCCGAAGGCCCCCTTGTAGGCCAGGAAGATCTTGAAGCTGCCCACGCCCGCCCTCACGATCTCGCGCAACTGGGCTGCCGAGTCGGCGTCGAACCGTGTCACGCCCATGTGAAACGAGTAGTCGCAGCAGGCCTTTCCCTCGGCCTGCTTCCGCCCCAGGGCGAAGCCTTCCGCGTGCGACATGCTCCGTGGCGGGCAGACCATCTCGAAGAGCGTCGTCGTGCCCCCCACGAGCGCGGCCTTCGTGCCGGTCTCGTAGTCGTCCTTCGAGAACGTGCCCATGAACGGCAGGTAGATGTGCGTGTGGGGGTCGATGAACCCCGGGAACACGTGCTTGCCCGTGGCATCGATCACCTCGGCCCCGGGCGGGGCGACGATCCCACGGTCGATCCGCGCGATCACGTCCCCCTCGCAGAGGATGTCGGCCGTGTACCGCGAATCCGCGTTGACGATGTCGGCGTTCGTGATGAGCAGGGGCATGCCTGGGGCTTCCTCGTCCGCGACAGTGTAAACCGGCCGCAGTCTGGCCGTCTGGGCCTTGCGGCGGCCTGTGCCGGACGGGCGGACACCCCTCCCCTCGCAGGAGAGTGCGATCGGCTCGGCCTACGCTTGCCGACGTGCCATCGGCCGGGATGGCCTCGGACTTGGCCTCAGCCTTCACCGAGTCGCGGGCGAGTGCCTTGTGCGTGCGGCTCCACCGCAGCGACCGTCTGGCGGGCGATGTCGCGGGCAGCGGTGGCGTCGTCGCGCGTGTAGAACCCGGACGGCGTGAGGTCCTCGGCCCCATAGAAAGCCAGTTCTCGGTCGCGGCGGAGCGTACGAGAGCCTGCGGCAAGCGATTCCACATGGGGCTGCACCGCCCGCGGAAGCCGTGATTTCTCTGCGATCAGGACCTCCGACACGTCGTGGATTCGCGGCGGCTCGATGCCAGCGATCCGCAAGAGTCCCTTGAGTGCCAGTTCGACCACCTCCTGTGACTCCCGCACGACGTCGGCCCAGCTTTCGGCGGCATGGAGCGCGTCCACGGCCGTCAGTCGTGCCTTCGCTCGACGCACGTAATCGGCTCCGAGTTCAGGGCTGCGCATCGACTTCCTCGTGAATCCAGTAGGGCTGGCCCTGCGACGTCCGTCTCACGAGCGCCCCTGCGGCGATGCGCTCGCGGATGCCGATGAGCCGTCGCGAGACCATGAGATCCCTGTCGTAGAGCACGATGCCACAGACCGCGGCTTCGGCCCAGCTCCCGGACACCCGGTCGGCCGACGACGGAAGGTGGACGAAGTGAAGATCGATCTCACGAGCATTCCACGCCGGCAGGGAACCTTCCCACGCACGGTAGAGGGACCGCGTGATCGCCACATCCGCTCCCACCACCACGAGCAGATCGACGTCCGACCCCGCGGCCAGCTCGCCTCGGGCCCACGACCCGTAGACGACGACTGCCATGAGGTCGCTGCCCAGCCGGGATCGAGTCGCGAGCACGACGTCCGCAGCCGCATCGAGGCCACCCGCCCCGGGCGCGGCAAGCATGCGGCGACACCAGTCATTGAGCGACACGTGCGCCACACGCGCATCCTCCCGCAGGAGTCCGTGCAGGCAGGGGTCGAGCCGGAGCAGAAACCTACCAGAGGCCCGGGGCCGGCTCATGGACCGCCGTCGTCCGCTGCCGCTCGTGATACCGCGATGCATGACCTAATGATATCACGCCGCTCCGCACAAGGACAGGACGGTCAACTGCTCTTCCGCAGCCGATTTCGGGGTGACCGGGGCTGTTGATCGGACGTGGGCGGCGGCCGCCCCGTTGGATGCGTCCGCCGGCGCTCCGCCGGTCGCGTACGGTGGACGACACCACCGGGGGTCGTGACGGTCGAAAGCAAGCCCTACCGATCGGCCCAGATCGTGCCCTCGCCCATGCTGAACCAGCGGGTCGTCGTCACCTTCTGCTGCGTGTAGAAGGCCACGCTCTCGCGGCCCTGGAGGTGGAGGTCGCCGAAGAAGGACGCGTGCCAGCCGCTGAACGGGAAGAAGGCCATCGGGGCGGGCACGCCGATGTTGATGCCCACCATGCCCGCCTGCACGCGGTGGCGGAACTCGCGGGCCGCCTTGCCGCTGCGCGTGAAGATCGCGGCGCCGTTGCCGTAGGGGGAGGAGTTGGCGAGTTCGATCGCGGCGTCGAGATCGTCCATGCGGACGACGTTGAGGACCGGTCCGAAGACCTCCTCCCGCATCGTCACCATGCCAGGGCGGACGTGGTCGAGGACGGTGGGGCCGACGAAGAAGCCGCCCGGAGCCGACGCCACCCGCGTCGTGCGGCCGTCGGTGAGCGGTTTCGCGCCGGCGGCGGCCGCCTGTGTGATCAGGTCGCAGACGCGGGCCTTGTGCTCGGGCGTGATCACGGCGCCCATCTGGGCGTCGGGGTCGCGGTCGGTGGGGCCGACCCTGACCTTCGAGACCACGTCCACGAGCTGCGGAAGCACGGTGTCGGCGGCGCGGCCGATCGCGATGGCCGTCGAGCCCGCCATGCAGCGTTCGCCCGCGCAGCCGAAGGCCGCCTCGAAGATGCCGGTGGCCGTCGGCGTGACGTCGGCGTCGGGCATGACGAGGACGAAGTTCTTGGCCCCGCCGGCGGCCTGAACCCGTTTTCCACTTTTCGTGCCCCGCTCATGCACGTATTTCGCGATCGGCGTCGAGCCGACGAACGACACCGCCTTGATGAGCGGGTGGTCGAGGATCGCGTCCACGGCCTCGCGGCCGCCGTGCACGACATTGAGCACGCCGGGCGGGAGGCCGGCCTGCAGCGCGAGTTCGGCGATCCGGATCGTCGTCAGCGGCACCTTCTCGCTCGGCTTGAGCACGAACGTGTTGCCGCAGGCGATCGCGAGCGGCCACATCCAGAGGGGCACCATCGCCGGGAAGTTGAAGGGCGTGATGCCCGCGACGACGCCGAGCGGCTGACGGATCGAGTCGCAGTCGATGCCGCGGGCCACGTTCTCGGCCGACTCGCCCATGAGCAGGCTCGGCGCACCGCAGGCGTATTCGATGTTCTCGAGCCCCCGGCGCACGTCGCCGCGGGCCTCGGCCTTCGTCTTGCCGTGCTAGGTGGTGACGCTCATGGCGAGTTCGTCGAAATGGTCCTCGAGAAGCACCTTG
Organism: Planctomycetaceae bacterium; assembly: GCA_046095965.1. GTDB lineage: Bacteria > Planctomycetota > Planctomycetia > Pirellulales > UBA1268 > QWPN01. The sequence goes on along the minus strand of JBJTJO010000141.1, from coordinate 12,485 downwards.
AGCCGGAAGAGGATCCGCGCCCGCTCGACCGGAGGCGTCTCCATCCACGCGGGAAACGCCTTCGCGGCCGCCTGCACGGCCTGGTCCACGACGGCGGCCCCGCACAGCGGCGTCTCGGCGATCACCTCGCCCACCGACGGGTTGTGGACGGGCGTGGTGGCGACGCCCGACACGGTCGTCCATTCGCCGCCGATGAGGAGAGGACAGGGACGTAGACTCATGGATTCTCCCGTTTCGTGACCAGCGGAGGCGTGGCCGAGAGTGTAGCGACAGCCACGGAGACAGCCACAAGCCGCCGCAGGCCGCGCTCATGCGAATCTCACGGACGCCCGTCCGCCGCGGCGGGCCACGGACCGTCTGATCGGACACGCGTCGAGCTCACCCCTTGGTGCGTCGGACGCGCGACATGGTGGGTCGGCGACGCACAGGCCTGGAGGCCTGAATGAAGGCGAATGCGGGTGCTGCTCGAGCCGCCGCTACACAGCGTCCAGCGCCTGGGCCAGATCGACGATCAGGTCCTGCGGGTTCTCGATGCCCACCGAGATGCGGATCATCGCGTCGGTGACGCCCTGTTTCTGGCGGGTGGCGTGCGGCACCCCGGAATGCGTCGTCGAGGCCGGATGGCTGATGAGCGTCTCGGTGCCGCCGAGGCTCACCGCCAGCTTGATCACCTGCAGGCGATCGAGCATCCGGAACGCCTCGGCTTCGCCGCCACGGATGGAGAAGGAGAACGTCGAGCCCGGAGCCAGACACTGTCGCCGGTAGACGGCATGGGCCGGATCGGATGGCTCGAGGAAGCCGAGGTAGTTGACCTTCTGGACCTTGGGATGGGTCCGCAGGAAGCCCGCCACCGCCGCCGCGTTGTCGTTGGCGCGGGCCATGCGGAGATTGAGCGTCTCCAGCGACCGGAGCAGCATCCACGCCGTGTTCGGATCGGTCTGGGTGCCCAGGGCGCTGCGGAGCGCGCGGATCGGCTGCACGGCGGACCGCGTGCCGACCACCGCCCCGGCGACGAGGTCCGAATGGCCGCCGACGTACTTGGTCAACGAATACACGGCCAGGTCGGCTCCCAGCGACAGTGGATGCTGGTACACAGGCCCGAGGAACGTGTTATCGACCGCAACCGGCGGCCGGGCGCCGCCCTGACGCTGACCAATGCGGTCGGCGACCGTCGCGAGGTGGGCGACGTCCACCAGGCCGTTGGTGGGATTGGCCGGGGTCTCGGCGAGGATCAGCCCGACGGGGCCGAGCGCCATCGCGGCTTCGGCGGCGGCGTCCAGCGCGGCCCGGTCGATGCCGTCGAAGAACGGCACCGGCGTGATGCCGTAGTGTGGCAGCACCTTCTCGATCAGTGTCTCCGTGCCGCCGTAGATCGGGGAGGAATACATGATCACGCTGCCCGGCCGCAGAAACGCCCAGACCATGGTCGATACGGCCCCCATGCCGCTGGAAAACACCCCCGCCATCTCGGCCCCCTCCCAGAGGCAGAGCCGATCCTCGAGCACCTCGAGATTGGGATTGTTGAAGCGCGAGTAGACGAGCCCGGCCTCTTCACCCGGCCCGGGCGTGCGGCGGCCCGACGTGAAGTCGAAAAAATCCTTGCCCGCCTGCGCATTCTTGAACACGAACGTCGAGGTCAGGAACACGGGAGGCTTGAGCGCGCCCTCGCTGAGGTGCGGGCTGTAGCCGTACCCCATCATCAGGGTTTCGGGGTGGAGTTCATGCCCGGCCAGCCGCCGGACGCGATAGTCGGGGGAATCCTTCATGCAATTCTTCCTGGTTTGAGACGCGGACTCGGGTGAGGGAATTTCGCGGGCCACGTCAGGGATGCGGCGGGAGCGGCTGCATCGTGCCGGCGGCGAGGCGGCCCTGGTACTGCTCCCAGGTCATCGCCGGCTTGCCGGAATCCACCGGCGTCATCGTGATGCAGCCGTCCACCGGGCAGACGAGCGAGCAGAGATTGCAGCCCACGCAGTCGGCCTCGCGGACGAGCGGCACGGGCTTGCCCGGCACGCGGCCGGGGCCGAGGCCATAGGGGGTCGAATCGACGAGGTCGATGCACTGGTGGGCGCCGTCCTCGCAGGCGATGTAGCAGAGGTTGCAGCCGATGCACGTCTCGTGGTCGATCCGGGCAACCCGCTTGTAGGTGAGGTCGAGCGTCTGCCAGTCGCCCACGTGCTCGACCGCCTTGCCGCGGAGGTCGGCGAGACGCCGCATCCCCTTCGAGTCGAGGTAGGCCGAGAGGCCGTCGGCCATGTCCTCCACGATCCGGAAGCCGCGGTGCATGATCGCCGTGCAGACCTGGAGTGTGGAGGCGCCCAGCGCCACGAACTCGGCGGCGTCGCGCCAGGTGCCGATGCCCCCGATGCCCGAGATCGGCAGGCTCACGGCGGGATCGGCCGCGCAGGCGTGGACCATGTTGAGCGCGATCGGTTTCACGGCCGGGCCACAGTAGCCGCCGTGGGAACTGCGGCCGGCGACGAACGGCTCCGGCACGAGCGTGTCGAGGTTCACGTTCGTGATGCTGTTGATCGTGTTGATGAGCGAGATCGCGTCGGCCCCGGCCCGCTTCGCCGCCCGGGCGGCGAACACGACGTTCGTGATGTTGGGCGTGAGCTTGACGATGACCGGGATCGTGGCCGCCTCCATCACCCAGCCCACGATCACCTCGGCCACCTCCGGGTTCTGCCCCACGGCCGATCCCATGCCCCGCTCGCACATGCCGTGGGGACAGCCGAAGTTGAGCTCGATGCCGTCGGCTCCCGAGTCGGCGCTCCGCTTCACGAACTCGTGCCACCGCTCGCGGGTGTCCACCATGAGCGAGGCGATCACGGCATGGTGCGGCCAGCGCCTCTTCACCTCCGCGATCTCGCGGAAGTTGGTCTCCGGGGAGCGGTCGCTGATGAGCTCGATGTTGTTGAAGCCCGCCATCCGCACGGCGCCCAGGTTCAGGGCCGAGTAGCGGGACGACACGTTCACGATCGGGTCGCCGATCGTCTTCCAGACCACGCCCCCCCAGCCCGCCTCGAACGCGCGGTGGGCCTGGTGAGCCGTGTTCGACGGCGGGCCGCTCGCCACCCAGAAGGGGTTCGGGCTCTTGATGCCGGCGAAGTCGGTCGTGAGGTCGGCCATGCGTGCGTCAGCCCCGCTCGAGGGCCGCCTCCAGTTCGTGGACGCGAATCGGGCGATCGAAGCCCGAGCCGACGGGGGCGCCCGCCACGCCGAGCCGCGAGGGCTGCACGGGGCCGCTGACCGTGTCACGGGCGAGCATGGCGTGGATTCCGCGGGCGGCCTTCTTCCCCTCGGCGACCGCGTTGACCACCTCGCGGCCACCGCTCGTGCAGTCGCCGCCTGCGAACACCTTCGGCAGGCTCGTCCGCATCGTGGCCGGGTCGTGCTCGACGCGGCCCCGTGCATCGAGCGCGAGCCCCGGAAACAGCCGCTCGAGCAGCGACGTCTGCTTCTCCTGCCCGACCGCCTTGAGCACGAGGTCGAACGGTTCCTCCCAGTCGCCGCCCGCCACGATCGCGGCCCGTCCGCCGCGCACCTCCGTGCGGGCGAGCCGCAGGCCGGTGACGTGGCCGTCGCGCCCGAGCACCTCGACGGGTGCCGTGTGGAACAAAAAGCCCGCACCGTCGGCCTTCGCGAGTTCGTATTCGAAGTCGTAGGCCGACATGTCGTCCGGGCCACGACGGTAGATGATCGTCGCCTTCTCGGCCCCCAGCCGCCGGGCCTGCGTCACCGCGTCGATCGCCGTATTGCCGCAGCCGAGCACGGCCACGCGGCGGCCCACCGGCACCTGGTCGAGCGGCCGCACGTGGATCCACTCGATGAACTCGAGCGCGTCCACCACCTCGGGCAGGTCCTCGCCGGGGATCCCGAGACGGTTCGCGCCGCCGAGGCCGATGCCGAGGAAGATGGCGTCGAAGTCCCGCTCGAGGTCGGCGGCCGGCACGTCGCGGCCCACCTCGACGCCGGTGCGGAACTCGACGCCGAGCCGCTCGATCATGCGGACCTCGTCGAGGCTCACCTCGGGCCGCATCTTGTAGTAGGCGATGCCGTAGGTGTTGAGGCCGCCGGCGGCGGGCTTCTTGTCGAACACCGTGACCGCGTGACCGAGCCGGGCGAGTTCGGCGGCACAGCCGAGGCCGGCGGGCCCGGCGCCGATCACGGCGACGGTCTTGCCATTTTTGATCCGTGGTGCGGCGAGCACCTGGATGCCGCGCTCCGCCACGTGGTCGGTGGCGAACCGCTGCAGGCGGCCGATCTGGATCGGGTCCTTCTCCAGGTCGAGCATCACGCAGGCCCCCTCGCAGAGCACCTGCGTGGGGCAGACGCGGGCGCAACTCGCGCCGAGCACGTTGGCCTCGAGGATCGTGCGGGCCGCGCCCGTGACGTTGTCGTGGGCGATCTTCCTGATGAAGGCCGGAACGTCGATGCCCGTGGGGCAGGCCATGATGCAGGGGGCGTCGAAGCAGTAGAGGCAGCGGGTCGCCTCGACGCGGGCCTCCTGCGGCGAGAGCGGCGGCTTGACCTCGGCCATGGCGGCGGCGGCCGTCGCGGCATCCAGGAGTGGCTGCAGGGGCATGCGGCGAACGTTCCCTGAGAAAGGCTCTGTGCGAAGGCCATACGATACGCGAAAACGGTGGCAACCACCTTTTTCGCCAGCCCAGGATGACGGACATGACCAACTTCCTCGACCCCCGGCGGACCGTTCGCGAATTGAAGGAGCTTCGGGCCCTCACCGGCAACGAGAATGGCGCCCAGCGGGTGGCATTCACACCCACGTGGCAAAAGGCCCGGGAGTGGCTGCGGGGCAGGTTCGAGCGGTTGCCCGTCGAGACGAAGGTCGATGCCGCCGGGAATTGCTGGGCCACGCTCCCCGGCGAGCGGCCCGAGGCGCTCCTCATCGGCGGCCACATCGACTCGGTGCCTGACGGCGGCTGGCTCGACGGCTGCCTGAACGTGCTGGCGGGCGTCGAAGTGCTCCGCCGGATCCACGCCCAGTATGGCGGCCGCCCCCCCGTGACCGTGCGCGTCGTGGACTGGGCCGACGAGGAAGGCGCCCGCTTCGGCAAGAGCCTCTTCGGCTCGAGCGCCTGCTCCGGCAGCCTCGACATGGACGAGGCCCGCCGCCTCGTGGACAAGGACGGCGTCCGCCTCCCCGACGCGCTCGCCGCCGTCGGCATCGACTTCGAGCGGGTCAAGGAGAGCGGCGTCGAACTGAAGACCGCCGCCGCCTACCTCGAACTCCACATCGAGCAGGGGCCCGTGCTCCTCGACCTCGGCCTGCCCCTCGGCGCCGTCCTCGGCACCTGCGGCGTCGAGCGCCATGCGATCACCTTCCACGGCCAGGCCGCCCACTCCGGCTCCACCCCGATGAACCGTCGCCGCGACGCCTTTCTCGCGGCCTCGAAAATGGGGACGGAGATCTACTCCATCGCGGCCCGCCACGGCGGCGTGTGCACGATCGGCTCCTGCACCACGAAGCCCGGCATCGTCACGAGCGTCGTGGAGGAATGCCGGATCACGCTCGACCAGCGGCACCTCGACCCGGCCGCGCTCGCCGCCATGCTCGCCGATGCCCGTACCGCCGCCGACCGGTTCGCGGCCGAGGACAACGTGACCGTGTCGTGGGATCGGCTCTGGCACATCGCCCCGCAGCCCTTCGACCCGCCGCTCATCGACCTCTGCGACGCGGCGATCCGCGAGACCTGCGGCCCGTCGCACCGGCTCCCCTCGGGCCCGCTCCACGACGCGGCCGAGGTGGCGCGGGCCGGCGTGCCCACGGTGATGCTCTTCGTGCAGAGCCTCCACGGCATCAGCCACAATCGTGTCGAGGACACCCGCGAGGAGCACCTCGAACTCGCCGTCAGAACCCTCGACCGTCTCGCCGACGCGACGATCACGCGAATCGCGGCAGGGTGACTCGCACCTCCCTCTCCCTCTGGGAGAGGGCCGGGGTGAGGGTGCTTTGGCAGCGCGACCAAGGCACCCTCACCCGGCCTTCGGCCACCCTCTCCCAAAGGGAGAGGGACATGGGAACTGCCTTCCGCCACATGCTCCACGGGGGAGCCGGACTGAAGCGGTTTGGTCCAGGCGGGAGTGTCCGTCGGCGGCGAGGCGGCGACACGCCGGATCGCTGGCCGGCGTGTCGACGCGGCCGTATCGTTGCCCCGCACGGATCGTGTCCCGGCATCGGGTGGCCGGCGTCAGCACACTCGGCAGGCATGCCTTTCCATGTTTCCATGGAGCGGCCGCCATGCCCGAACCCGAGCTCAACCGGATCGCCTTCGTCGGCAGTTACGTGCCCCGCCGCTGCGGGATCGCCACGTTCACCCGTGACCTGCGGCAGGCCGTCGCGGCGCACCTGCCGGACTGCGACTGCCTCGTCGTGCCGGTCAGCGACGCGGGCACGGCCCACGATTACCCGGCCGAGGCGGCGTTCGAGTGCGCCGAGTCCGACCCGGCGGCCTACGCGCGGGTCGCCGACTTCCTCGACCTCGCCAACGTGGACGTGGTCTCGCTCCAGCACGAGTACGGCATCTTTGGCGGCGAGGCGGGGAGCCACGTGCTCACGCTCCTCCGCGACGTCCGCGCGCCGGTCCACACCACGCTCCACACCGTCCTCGCCCGGCCGACGCCCGCCCAGCGCCGCGTGATGGACGACGTGATCCATCTCTCGGCCCGCCTCGCCGTGATGACCGAGGGAGGCCGGGCGCTCCTCCGGGAGGTCCACGGCGTGCCGCCGGACCGCGTGGACGTGATCCCCCACGGCATCCCCGACATGGAGTTCGCCGACCCGGAGCCGCACAAGCCGGCGCTCGGCCTCGCGGGGGCCGATGTGATCCTCACGTTCGGCCTGCTCTCGCCGGGCAAGGGGATCGAGGACGTGATCGCGGCCCTGCCGCGGATCGTCGCGCGACACCCGCGGGCCGTCTACGTCGTGCTCGGCGCCACGCACCCCCACCTGCTGCGCACGCAGGGGGAGGCCTACCGCGCGGGACTCGCGCGGCTGGCCGGTGACCTGGGCGTGGGTGCGCACGTCGTCTTCCACGACCGGTTCGTCGAGATGCGGGAACTGCGGGGATTCCTCGCGGCGGCCGACGTGTACGTCACCCCCTACCTCGGCGAGGACCAGATCACCTCGGGCACGCTCGCCTATGCGTTCGGCTGCGGGCGGGCCGTCGTGTCCACGCCCTACCGGCACGCCCGCGAACTGCTCGCCGACGGCCGCGGCATGCTCGTGCCGTTCCGCGACCCGGCCGCGATCGCCGCCGCGGTGAACGCGCTCCTCGACGACGACACGGGCCGCGAGACGCTGCGGCGTCAGGCCTGGGAAGTCGGCCGCGAGATGCTCTGGGACCGGGTGGCGGCCCGCTACGCCGATGCGTTCCGGCGCACGCGGCAGGCCACCGCCGTCAAGCCCCGCCGCGCGGCCGCGGCCGACGCCCCGCGCCCGCCGCGGCTCGACCTGCCCCCGATCGTGCTCGACCACCTGTGGCGGCTCACCGACGACACGGGCGTCGTGCAGCACGCCACGTTCGACGTGCCCGACCGCGCCGCGGGCTACTGCACCGACGACGTGGCGCGGGCGCTCGCGCTCGTCGTGCGACTCGAGGCCCTCGGCATCGATCCGCCGCGGACCGCCCGGGCCGCCGCCACGTGCGCCGCGTTCCTCGGCCACGCGTTCGATCCGGCGACCGGACGGTTCCGCAACTTCCTGGCGTATGACCGCCGCTGGCTCGACGACGGCGGCTCGGCCGACTGCCAGGGCCGCGCGCTCGTGGCGCTCGGCACGTGCATCGGCCGTTCCCGGCGCCCCGGGCTGCGCCGCTGGGCGGCGCAGTTCTTCGGTCCTGCCCTCGCGGCGCTCGCGGCGACGGACAGCCCCCGGGCGTGGGCACTCGGCATCGTCGCGATCCATGAATACATGCGGCGGCTGCCCGGCGACCGGCGGGCCGCCGCGATCCGGCGGGACCTCGTCGCCCGGCTGCTCGGCCTGCGGGCGCGGTGCGCCGGGCCCGGCTGGCCCTGGTTCGAGGACGTCGTGGCCTACGAGAACGCCCGCCCCTGCCAGGCGCTCGTGCTCGCCGGCCGTTGGGCGGGCGACCGCGCCGCGCTCGACGCGGGCCTGGAGATGCTCGGCTGGCTCTGCGACCTGCAGCGGTCGCCCCACGGCCGCTTCGCGCCGGTGGGCTGCCGCGGCTTCCTGCCGCGGGGCGGCACGCCCGCGGCCTTCGACCAGCAGCCGATCGAGGCGGAGGCCACGGTGGCGGCGTGCCTGGAGGCCTTCCACGCGACCGGCGACGCCGCGTGGCTCGACCGCGCGTGGAGCGCCTTCGACTGGTTCCTCGGCCACAACGTGCTCGGCCTGGCGGTGTGCGACCCGGGCACGGGCGGCTGCCGCGACGGCCTGCTCGAGGACCGGGTGAACGAGAACCGCGGCGCGGAGTCCACGATCGCCTGGCTCTCGGCGCTCGTCGAGATGCGGCTCCTCGCGCGGGCGCTCGGCCCCGCGGAGGCCGCGGCGGCGGAGTCCGGCGACGGTCGTCGGGCCGCGCGGGCGCCCGGCACCCCCTGACGCCACACCGCGATGCACGTCACCCGCACCGGCGTCCTCGTCCGCCCCAACAACGCCCGCGTGCTGTTCCGCGCCTTCGAGCCGCCGAGCCCGCAGCGGGCGCTGAAGATCGTCGCCCGGGTCATGGAACTCCCCGACGAGACGGTCGAGGACCTGCCCGAGCAGGTCCTCTCCGAGTTCCACGGCCGGCACCAGCGGCTGCTGCAGTTCTTCCAGGAGCGCTACGACGCGGTCCGCCAGCACGTGCTCACCGACCGGCCGCTCTCCGAGTCGCGGCGGCTCCTCGTCGGCTCCTACTTCACGCAGGAATACGCCCTCGAGAGCGCCGCGCTCTTCAACCCGTCGCTCGTCTGGCATCCCGACCAGTCCGGGCTGCCCCCGGGCACGCGCCGGTTCGTCCTCAGCCTGCGGGCCACGGGCGAGGGGCACGTCTCGAGCGTGGGCTTCCGCACGGGCACCATCGACGGCTCGGGCGCGATCGCCGTCGCGAAGCCCACGGGATTCGTCACGGCGCCCCGCGTGGTCGCGAGCAGCCGCTACGACAAGGCCCTGTTCCTCCGCAAGCTCGCCGAGCTCGGCGTCGTGGACGGCTTCGCCGACCCCGTGTTCGGGGCCCTCGGCGACGGCTTCACCTTCCGGGAGCTCGAGGGGGCCATCGCCCGCACCTCGCGGCAGCAGCCGGGCCGACGCCGCGACTGGGAGCCGATCTCGGGCGCGATCATGGCGCTGGCCCGGGCCAACTACGAGATCGAGTGCGACCCGGCCTCCGACATCTCGGAGCGCGTGATCTTCCCCTACTCGCCGGCCGAGACCAACGGCATCGAGGACGCGCGGTTCGTGTGCTTCGTGGAGGACGACGGCGGCGTCCACTACTACGCCACCTACACGGCCTTCGACGGGAGCGTGTCGCTGCCGCAGTTCGTGGAGACCGACGACTTCGTGAGCTTCCGGGTGAGCACGCTCAACGGGCCGGCGATCGCGAACAAGGGGATGGCCCTGTTCCCGCGACGGATCCGGGGCGCCTACGCCATGCTCTCGCGGCAGGACGGCGAGAACATCCACATCATGGAGTCGGACATGCTCCACTTCTGGCACACGAAGCGGCTCGTGCTCCGGCCGACGGAGCCCTGGGAGTTCGTGCAGATCGGCAACTGCGGCGCGCCGCTCGAGACGCCCCTCGGCTGGCTCGTGCTCACGCACGGCGTGGGCCCGATGCGGAAGTACGCGATCGGCGCCGTGCTCCTCGATCTCGACGACCCCACGACCGTGCTCGGCCGGCTCCGCGAGCCGCTGCTCGCCCCCGACGAGAACGAGCGGGCCGGCTACGTGCCGAACGTGGTCTACAGCTGCGGCGCCGCGATCCACGACGACCTGCTCGTGATCCCCTACTCGATGAGCGACTACGCCACGTCGTTCGCCACGGTGCCGCTCGCCGACGTGCTCGCGGCCCTCCGGCCGGCGTGAGCCCGGCCGGGACCCTGGTAGTGGCCGCCGCAGCCGGTCACCGCGGGTCGGCGGGCAGCAGCACCATGCCTCCCGGCCATCCCGCCGGAACGACCTGGAGCCCGGCTTCCGCATGGAGGTCGATGGAAAAGAGTCGCTCGGAGTAGCCCGGCCTGTCCGCGGGATCCTCATCCGGGTCGGTCTGCTGATGGAGGTGAATCCGCAGCGTGGCCCCTTCGAGCCTCGCACGCAGGTATTCCCCTTTCTGTTCGGCCTCGAGGCGGATGCCTCGCTGCTTCTCCCTGTCGAGCGCCGTGATCCGTCCACTGTCGATCACGATCATGCAGCGCAACCCCGGCGTGAACAGTGCCGCCCCCGAGGCCGTCAGCACCTCGGAGACACCGGCCACCGCGGGGTGAATCGTGAACAGCAGTTCGCTCACGTACCTGTCCGCTTCCTCACCGGTGGCGACGATCGTCGTTCCCCACTCGCGCAGGGCCCGCCGGTAGGACGCGGCGCAGGGGTCGATCGCCCAGAGCGGGGCCGGGGGAAGGCTGGAACCCGCGGCATGGGTCGGCGGCTTTCGCCCCGGAAGCCGGTTGCCGATCCAGGAGAAAATCAGGTACGCCAACCAGGCCGCCGCAATGATGGCTCCGTAGAAACCGACGATGATCAGGATCGAGACCAGGAGATCGTTCATCGGCGGCCGCTTGAATCAAGCGGCGGGGCGAAGCCGCGCTTCCGCATGAGGGCGTCGATCGCCGGGTCGCGGCCGCGGAAGGCGCGGTAGCCCTCGGCCGGATCGACCGTGTTGCCCACGGAGAAGACGCGATCGCGGAGGCGGGCGGCCAGGGCCTCGTCCCAGGGCCCGCCCCCCTCGGCGAAGGCCTCCCAGGCATCGGCCGTGATCACGTCGGCCCACAGGTAGCTGTAGTAGCCGGCCGAGTAGCCGTCGTCGCCGAAGACGTGGTTGAAGTGCGGGATGCGGTGCCGCATCACGATCTCCCGCGGCATGCCCAGGGCCGCGAGCGTGTCGCGCTCGAAGGCCCGCGTGTCGATCGGCTCCGCGCCGGCGAGATGCAGCCGCATGTCCACCAGCGCGCTCGCCAGGAACTCCACCGTGCGGAACCCCTCGTTGAACGTCTCGGCCCGCTTGATCTTCGCCACGAGCTCCGGCGGGATCGGCTTGCCGGTGGCGTGGTGCACGGCGAACCGCTCCAGCACCTCGGGCGTCCCCAGCCAGTGCTCGAGGAGCTGCGAGGGAAACTCGACGTAGTCGCGGGCCACGTTCGTGCCGCCGAGCGCGGGATACGTCACGGCCGAGCAGAGGCCGTGGAGGGCGTGGCCGAATTCGTGGAACAGCGTCGTGGCGTCGTCCCACGAGATCAGCACCGGCTCGCCCGGCGCCGGCTTCACGAAGTTGCAGTTGTTCGAGACGATCGGCAGCACCGGGCCGTCGAGCCGCTCCTGGCCGCGGTAGTCGCTCATCCACGCCCCCGACCGCTTGCCCGCGCGGGCGAAGGGGTCGAAGTACCAGAGGCCGACGGGCGTGCCATCGGGCCGCGACACCTCCCACACGCGGATGTCGGGATGGTGCACCGGCACCGTGCCCGCGGCCACCTCGCGGAACCGCAGGCCGAAGAGCGTGTCGGCGACGGAGAACATCCCCTCGCGGAGCTTCTCGAGCTGCAGGTAGGGAACGATCTCGGCCTCGTCGAGGTCGTACGTCGCGAGGCGGACCTTCTCGGCGTAGTGCCGGTAGTCCCAGGGCTCGATGCGGATGCCGCCCCCCTCCGCGTCGGCCGGCGCCTGCATGGCGGCCACCTCCTCGCGGACCCGCGCCACGGCGGGTTTCCAGACCGCCTCCATCAGCTCGACCGCCCGCTCGGGCGTCTTCGCCATCGAGTCGGCGAGCCGCCAGTGGGCATGCGTCGGGAAGCCGAGCAGCGCCGCCCGCCGGGCGCGCAGCGCGAGGATCCGCGCCGCGGTGGCGTTCGTGTCGGTCGCCCCGCCGCCGTCGCCCCGTCCCACGAACATCCGCCACACCCGCTCCCGCAGGTCGCGGCGGTCCGAGTGGACGAGGAAGGGCTCCACGGCGGACCGCGTGTTCGGGATGGCCCACGCGCCGGGCCGCCCCCGCGCGGCGGCCGCCTCCGCCGCCGCGTCGCGGACGTTCGGCGGCAGGCCGGCGAGGTCGGCCTCGGCCTCGAGGAACACCGCCTGCGACTCCTCATCGGCGAGCACCCGCTGCGTGAACGTGGTGAAGAGCTCCGCGAGCTCCTGATTGATGGCCGAAAGCTCCCGCTTGGCGGCTTCGTCGAGCGCCGCGCCGTGGCGGGCCATCGTCGTGTGGTGCAGCCACGCGAGCCGCTTCTGCTCGGCGTCGAGCGGCTCGCCCTCGCGGTTTTCGTGGACCGCCTTCACCCGTGCGAAGAGCCTGCCGTTGGTCACGATCCGG
>JBJTJO010000140.1:0-32310 GCA_046095965.1 Planctomycetaceae bacterium | reverse complement strand
TTGGTCGACCAGACATACAAGCTCGAAGTGGAGGCATACACCTGCCCGGAGCAGCCGGCGACGGCCGTGGTCGATGACGGTCCCGGCACGGCATCGTCCACGTCGAACGACACGACCGAGAGGAGGCTGGTGTCCCGCGGCGTGACCGGCAGGTAGGTGCGCCCCGGCACCGCCAGTTCCCCGCCGCTCGACCCGGCGGCCACGCTCACCGTGTAGCCCGGAATCGCCGTGTGGTCCCAGGCCCGCTCGAGCCGCGCGCGGTAGGCGGCCGCATCCTCATAGACATACCGGGTGCCGTCGTCGGTGCCCGGAGGCAGGATCGTGCCGACGGGGGGATCGATGGCGATCGGCAGCGTCGCGACCGCCGGCACGGAGGCGGGCGTCACCGCCGCGCCGCTCGCGCCCGCGCCTCCCGCGTTGGGCTGGGTCGGCGGCGGGATGGCGATGATCGCCGGCGCGGGGATCGCGAAGCTGTCCTGCGTGACGACGATCACACGGCCGTCGATCGCGCGGCCGTCCACGAACCAGCCGTCGAGACGCGTCGTCTCGAGGATCGCGGGCCGGCCGGCGGCCGACACGTCCACCACGGTGACGCAGACCTGCGACTGCCACCGGTAGTTCCAACAGCCGGCGAACCGGCCGACGGTCGTCGAGCCGTCGTCCACGAGCGGCTCCCAGCGGTTTTCCTGCGAGATCACCGTGAGCCGGGTGCCGTGGAGGAAGATCGCCCGCTCGTCCCCCGGCGTGGTCACGTGCGACACGGCGGCCAGTGCCCCGGCGGCCGACACGTCGAGGATGTCCACCCCGTCGCCGGCGATCACGTAGAGATGATCGCCGTCGGTCTTCACGTGGTCGGCCTCATCGACGCCGGCCACCTGGTTGTTCGTGCCGGTGAAGTCGGCACCGGACGGGGGTGACGCGGCCGTCAAGCCTGCCGCCGGCACCGCGTCGAACGTGCGCGTGGCCAGGCCCCACCAGGATCCGGCTTCCCTGCCGAGCTGGCCTCCCCACTGGGCCATCGCCGTGTCGATGTACCAGCCCTCGAGCTTGGTGAGGTCGGAGATCTGCCTGAGCGGATTGGTACTCTCGTTGCCGACGAGCCGCTCACCGGGATCGAGCCTCACGCGATCGACTCCGGCAGTCCCGTAGAACGCGTCGATGCCCGGACCGCCGTCGAGCGAGTTCCGCCCCGCACCACCGCGGAGCGTGTCGCGGCCGAGGCCGCCGACGAGGGCGTCGTTGCCCAGCCCTCCGACGAGCGCGTCGTTGCCCGGTCCTCCGCGGATCGAGTCGTTGCCGGAGCCGCCGTTGATCGAATCGTCGCCGGCGCCACCATCGATCGTGTCGGCACCGTCGCCGCCGGTGATCACGTCGTTGCCCGGGCCGCCGAAGATGGTGGACGTGATCCGCGAGTTGCCGGGAACGTTGATTCGGATCGTGTCGTTGCCGAGGCCCCCGTAAACGATGATCCGCCCGACGGCGGTCGCGGGCCGCGTGCCGACCACGACGCCGTTGACGACCGCGCGGAGTTGCCGGGAGTCGGCCGGGTTGCGCTCGACGACGATCGTGTCATCGGGGCGGCCGGCGGTGGCATCCCCGTTGACGCGCCAGATGCCCGGCCTGGAGGTCCCCAGGTTGACCGCGAGCGCGAGCCGCGGCTCGAGCGACTCCCCCGCCGCGAGGCCCCAGGAATTCCTGCGCTCCGCGCGTCGCCGCCGGTGGGTAGAACGTCGCATGGGTCGTCTCCTGCTCCTTTCGGGGAAGACTACCAAACGACTCGGCGCGGATCGAAGGGAGTTTGGGCCGGGCGATCCGCCTGCGCCACGTCCGCGGATACCATTTCCCGACGTCGGCGGACCCACGCGCACCACGCGAACCAACCCCTGAAGAACCAACCCATGACGAACCGCGTGAAGGCGCAGGACTCACGGCGCCGCGAGATCGTCGTGGCGTTCGCCGCGGGTGACGAGGTGGCCGACGTCGACCGGCTCTGCGGGTGGCTCCGGGGTGAGATCGAGCAGCACCTGCTTTCGATCACCGAGGTGCCGCTCGACGGCTGGGATCTCCGGGCGACCATCGAGCAGTGCCGCATGTCGCCCCACGACGGGGCCGTCCGCCTGGCCCTGAACGGCGCGGTGGCGGGTCGTCCGATCGACCAGGTGTTCGCCGTCAGCGACGAGCCGAAACCGGCCGGGCTGACCCTGAAGGAACACGCCGACGAGGCGACCAAGGTCGCGTTTGCGAATGCCTTCACGTTCTTCGGGCGCCTGCTCGTTCCGTCGGAACTCGTCAAGGCGCTCGGCCGCCGCCGGATCAGCGGCCGGCTCATCCGCGCCTGGCACGACTGCTGCCGTGAGATCCGCATCTCGATCGACGCGACGGTGAACCGGCCGGATTCCGGCGGCCTGCGGACGTTGCGGAAGACCGTCCGCAACGCGGCGCTCTCCGGACTGGGTTTCACCGCCATGTCGGTGGCCCTGAAACTCCTGCTCCGGACCCGGCAGCGTGACGAGTTCACGGCCTGGATGGGATGCGGCTTCCTCGGGATCGGCGTCTTCGGGGCGATCGCCGCGAGCGGACTGCTGCTCCTGCCGGCCCGCTTCTACCAATGCGAACGGCCGGGCCTCGAACTCGTCCGGTTGTTCGGCGTGAAGACCCTCGGCGGCATCCGATTCGTCGCCGGCGGCCTGCTCCTGCTCGCGGTGCTGGCGTTTCTGGTGCCCGGCCTCTGGTGGCGGTTTTTCAACTGAGCGGGCCCCCCGTATCCTTATCGAACACACCCCGGAACCACACCCCGGAACGACGACCTCATGCACACGGCTCGACAGCATTCGCGGCGCCGGTTTCTCACGATGGGCGCCGCGGCGGCCTCCACCCGCCTCCTGCCGGTGCGCCGGGCCGTCGCGCGGGCGAGCGACCGGCCGGTGTTCGCCACGATCGGCCTCCGGAACCAGGGCTGGACGATCACCGAGGACGCGCTGGGCGTCGCCGACGTCGCGGCCCTCGCCGACGTGGACGCGGGCGTGCTGGCGGCCACCGTGGCGAAGGTCGAGAAGGGGCAGGGCCGCAAGCCCGACGCCTTCGGCGACTACCGCAGGGTGCTCGACCGCACGGACATCGACGCGGTGATGATCGCCACGCCCGACCATTGGCATACGAAGATCGCGGTCGAGGCGATGCGGGCCGGCAAGGACGTGTATTGCGAGAAGCCGCTCACGCTGACGATCGACGAGGGCAAGCTCCTCGAGCGCGTCGTGAAGGAGACCGGCCGCGTGCTCCAGGTGGGCACCATGCAGCGGACGGAATCGGGACGCCGGTTCCTCCAGGCGATCGCGCTCGTGCGGCACGGCCGCATCGGCACGGTGCGGCGGGTGACCTGCCACATCGACGGCATGACGCCGTCGCCGGCGATCCCCGTGGCCGCGGTGCCAACGGGCCTCGACTGGGACGTCTGGCTCGGCCCTGCGCCGGCGGCCGACTACCGTGCCCTGCCGGAGCTTCGCGAGGGATATGGCGGTGGCGTGCCGTTCCACAGCAACTGCCATTACTCGTTCCGCAACTGGCACGAATACTCCGGCGGCAAGCTGGCCGACTGGGGCGCCCACCACGTGGACATCGCCTGCTGGGCGCTCGGGGCGGGCGACACGGGCCCGAGCACGGTGACGCCGGTCGAGTACACGATGGCGTGCGACTACAAGGACGGGTATCCCACGGCCCGCGACCGCTACAACGTGGCGACGGACTTCACGATCCGCGCGGCCATGCCCGACGACGTCGAACTGCTGATCACGAGCCGGGGCGACAACGGCATCATGTTCGAGGGCACGAAAGGCCGCTTCTTCGTGAACCGTGGCAAGCTTGTCGGGGCGCCGGTCGAGGCGCTGAAGGACGATCCGTTGCCCGAGGGGGCGGTCGAGGAGGTGTATGGCGGGCCGGTGAGCGAGACCCACGTGGCCAACTTCGTCGAGGCGCTGCGGGCCCGGAAGCAGCCGATCTCCGACGTCTGGTCACACAACCGCATGCTCGAGATCTGCCACCTCGCCAACATCGCGATGCGGCTCGGCCGCGAGCTGGCCTGGGATCCGGTGGCCCGACAGATCGTGGGCGACCCGCAGGCCAACGCCTTCCTGGCCCGCGAGAGCCGCAAGGGCTACGAGATCGACGGCGCCTGACCGACGGCGCCGGATCGCCTCCCGGAGCGCCGTCGCCTCGCGGCGGCGGATTTCAGCGGCTCGCGACCGGAGCGCCGCCACGAGTTTTGCCACGGTCGCGTCGGCCTCGCGGCGGACCGCCGCCACATCGTGCGACTCGC
Source organism: Planctomycetaceae bacterium (assembly GCA_046095965.1). Classification (GTDB taxonomy): domain Bacteria; phylum Planctomycetota; class Planctomycetia; order Pirellulales; family UBA1268; genus QWPN01. The sequence goes on along the minus strand of JBJTJO010000140.1, from coordinate 27,998 downwards.
CGAGCGCCGCCACATGGCCCACGATCTTCTCCCGCCACACCCGGCACCGCTCCACGAGCCATTCCCGGTCGGCCGCGGCGAGCGGCTCGTGCGGCGCCTCGATCAGCCGGTCGCAGCCGGCCAGCAGTTCGCGCAGCCGTGCGTTGAGCGCCGCTTCCGAGGCGGGCGTGACCACCGACCATTCGCCCGCCACCGCGGCAAGGTTTTCGAGATACGCATCGGGCGCCGCCGCGACGAATGCGTCGGGCCGGTTCCAGCCCCACGGCGCCGCCGGCCGCAGGAGCGACCAGGCCCCGAGCGCCACGAGCAGGCTCGCCGCGAGCCCGGCGATGAGCCGCGGCACGCGCTGCGGGCGCCGCGCCCGGGGCGTCGCGCCCGGCGGGGCTGCGGCGTCGCGCGGCGTGGAACGCGTGCCGCCGCGCCGCAGCACGTCAGCCGCGGAGAATTGCGGCGCCGGAGCGGACCGGCCCGCGACCGCGTCCCAGTGACCGCCCCCCTCGACGAACGCCAACTCCTGCAGACCCGGCAGCAGGTGCGGCGCACGGAGCAGGTCGCCGAGCCGACGCCGGTCGAGCGCCGTGGTGCCGCGGGCGAGCACGTCGGCTCGCGCGCCGCCGAGCCAGGCGGCGACCTCGTCCGGACCGGCCGCCCGCCGCCGGTCCGCGCCGTGCACCGCGGCCAGTTCGGCCACGAGCTCATGCAGGTTCGGCCCGGCGATCTGCCCGTCGAGCCAGGCTGCGAGCGCCGTGTCGTCGTCGGGCATGTCGAGCACCCGCGCGATCATCGCTCGCCCTCCCCGAGGCACTCCCGCAGGAGCTTCTTGGCCACGAACAGCCAGCTCTGCGCCTGGGCCGTCGAGATCTCGAGCGCCGCGGCGATCGCGTCGTAGTCCTCGCCCCCGATCCGGCCCACGATCACGCGGCGGCGGCCCGCGTCGAGACGATCGAGGCACCCGCGCAGACGGCGGCCGCGCTCCTCGGCCACGAGGATCTCCCAGGGCTCCTCGCCGTCGGGATCGGGCGGGGCGGCGTCGGGCTCCTCGGCGGCGCCGCCGTAGCCGAGGTCGCGGCGAATGCCGCGCCGCCGGGCGGCGTCCACGAGGTGATTGCGGGCGATCGCGAACAGCCACGCGCGGAAGTTGCCCCCCTGGAAATGCCCCGGCAACTTCTCCCAGACCCGCAGCCAGATCTCCTGGTGGACCTCGTCGAGGTCGCCGCCGGCCACCCGCGCGGAGAGCCACGCGGCGAGCTGCCGCGCAAAGGCAGCGTGCAACTCCGCGAGGGCGGCGTGGGCGGCGCCGAGCCCCGCGGCATCGCGGGCGGCCGCCCGCCTCGCGACGAGGGACCACCGATCCGGACCCGCACTCGCCGTCTCCACGCTCATGCGCTGGAATCTACCCCGCGCGAAACGGCCGGCACAAACCAGCCCGACCCCGGGCCGAAGCCCGGGGCCGGGACGACTGGGCGAACCCGGTCGCATGGTCGTCGGATGCATGGTTCACCTCGTGCGGCAGGGGCAGGTCCCGACGGGCCGCTCCGGGTGGATCAGTGGCAGCTCGGCCGGTAGACCGGGGCCGGGTAGTAGACGACCGGCCGGCGGACCTGCTGGACGTAGACGGGCTGCACCGGCACGTAGACGACCCGCGGGCCGGCGTTGCAGCCGTGGGCCTCGGCGCTCGAGGCCGAGAAGGCGGCGCCGCCGACGAGCGTGGCGACGAGAGCGAGCGAACGGATCGAGAAGATGCGGGAGATCATGGCACTGCTCCTTGGAAATGGGTTGGGGAATCCGGGTCTGGTCCTTGGTCATCCGGCCGGCCTCGGCCTGCGTTGGCCGCCACCGTCCGGCTCCGACCAAGACAACGCAGGGGGTCGGAAAATCTTTTTGGGGATTCCGGTATCAAGCGACCGCCGCCCGCATCCCCACCTCTCCCGTGCCCTATGCCCCAATGCCCCCGGTGGCGCTCGCCTCCAGGCGTGCGATTGGCTTCCCCATCCCACCAGACTCCAGATCCTCCGATCCCGGCCCGCCATCGAGTCGCATCGTCTTCTTCCATCAGCAACCCGCGTGCGCACACTGGAAAGCGCGCCACGGGGGCCGACCAGCCGAGGGCCCCCTGGCCAGTGGCCCCACACCTTGCCCGGGGATACACTCCGTTCTTCGCCACGGGGAGGTGGCCGGCGCTCGTGCCGTAACGCTCCTGCCGACAAGATTTTCCGTCCCGATGCGTTGTCCCAGCGGGCCGCATCCCGTCCCAGCAAGGAACAAGGAACCAGCGCGATGCAGATCACGCCGTCGCTTCCGCAGCCTCCGCACCGTTTCGTCCTCCTCTCCGCTCGTTGGTTCCCGGCCTCCGCGGTCGCCGGTGCAATCGTTGCGGCGGTGACCCTCCTTCTCGCGGCCCCGGCGGTCGCCGACCAGCCGCTGCCGCTGGCCGCCGCGATGGCGGCCGCCGCACGGCAGATCGTGCCGACCCTGGAGAAGGCCGGGGTGCAGAACGTGGGCGTGCTCAAATTCCGCGTGCTCGACGGCACGGGGGGCGAACCGACCGCCCGGCTGGGCACGATCAACGGCGACCTCGCCGCCCAACTGCAGACCGCGATCCTGCTCAACGTCGCCCGTAAAAAGCCGATCGCCGTGCTCCGCGATCCCAACGCCGTGGCCGCCGCGATCCCCGGCGCGTCGCACCTCACCCCTGACGGCCAGGAAAAACTCTTCGCCGCGAGTTATCCGCTGGTCGTGGGCGGCGCGAACGAACTGGTGCGGCCTGACGCGCTGCTCTTCGGCGTCGGGCAGTTGGGCGAAGACCTGAAGACGATCCGCGTGGCGATCGCCATGATCCGCGCCACCGACCGCGAGCCCGAGAAGCTCTGCGAGTTCGACGCCTCGCTCGAAGCGGAAAATCTCGCGGCGGCGGGCGCGAGCTTCGTGGCCACGCGGGGGCTGTTCACGGGGGGGCAGACCGGGGGCGCAACCCAGCCAACGCCCGAGCAGGTGGCCGAGCGGCCGGTGAAGTTGGCCTCGTTGGCGGCCGACGTCCGGGCGGGCCGGCGGGCGTTTCCGCTCCAAGATCCGGAGGCGCCGGTGACGCTGGCGATCTCCTACGACGGCGTGGACCAGCGGATCGAGGTCCGCGACGGCGGCGCGTTCGTCGCGGAGCCGCGGCAGGGCCAGCGGGTGGTCGTGACGCTCAAGAAGACCAGTCGCGACGGCAGGCGCTACGGCGTGGCGCTCAAGGTCAACGGCGAGAACACGCCGCGGCGCGACACGAGGCCGGACCTCGCATCGGGCAAGTGGGTCCTGTCGGATGACTTTCCCGTGATTCCGGTGCGCGGCTACGCGATCGACGCGCAGACGATCCAGCCCTTCGTCGTGCTCTCGGCCGCGGAGTCGGCGCGGCGGGCGTTCGACTACGGCGTCGATGCGGGCACGATCACGATGACGGTGTTCGTGGAGGCGACCGGCGACGAGCCACCTCGCGACCTGCCGAACAACCTGCCACCGCAGTTGACGGAGGGGGGCGCCGGCTTGGCACCCGCCCTCGACGTGGGCCTGCTGTCGAGCGGCGTGCGGCTCGATCCCACGAAGGCATTCCCGAGCCTCGACGAGGCGAAAGGCGACCTGCAGGGCAGGCTGGCAGCCCGCTCGCGCGGCGACGGCGGCCTGATCGTCCCGTCGTCGGGAACGGAGACGGGCCTGCAGAAGACCGTGACGTTCAAGCCGGTGCCCGACCCGATCATGAGCGTCGTCATCCGCTACTACACGCGGCCGTGAGGGGGGATCAGTTTGCTCGGTGCGCGATCCGATCGATCGGGCGAGTTGCCACGCCCTTCCTCCGGGCCGCCTCCGGCGATTGTCCGGTTGGGCCGAATCCTGGCCGCCGGCCTGCTTCTGGTCACCGGCACGTCGTGCCGGTGAACGCGGTGATCGGCCCCGGCAGTGTTCAGGGCGACAAGCCGGAGCCCTGCGGGCCTTCGTCGCCGAGCGGGGCGCCGACTGCTTCCCGGACAAGCTGCGGCCGAGGACCGTGTTGGGGTTTCGACGCCGCGACGGCACCCGCAAGTGAGACATCTCCGCGTGTGGGCCCCTGGAGCTCGATCCTCGCATCCGCCCAGCAGGCAGCCCTCCCCTCCAGTGGCGTGGCGACTACCATCAACCGTGAGGCAGGAACTCGAGAGGAGCATGCGGTGCTGCTGATCCGAAAGCCGACCGCCGAGTTCATCGCGGCCACGATGCGGTCACAGCGCACGGCGCGATTCACATACGACGCCGTCGGCTGGACGAGAGAGCGGAAGGTGCCAACCGGGTTCGCGACGACGCGGTGGCAGGCCGTGATCGGCCGGGGTGAGGACGACTTGCGGCGGGCCAAGCAGGTGGCTGCCGAGTTGCGCATGCTCCGGCTGGGATGGATCGAGCCGGCCGGCCCGCTCGAGCCGATCGCCCCGGAGTCGCTCGTCTGCACGCTCGCCCGCCAGTCGGGGATGTATTCGCTGAACGTCGGCCGGGTCATCTACGTCGATGATGCGGCCGACTCCTTCGCGTTCGGCTACGGCACGCTGCCGGAATATCCGATCCGGGGCGAGGAGCGGTTCGCCGTCGCCCTCGACCGCGGCACCAACGACGTGACGTTCGAGATCTTCTCGTTCTCGACACCGCGGTCGCCGCTCATGCTCCTGGCCCGCCCGTTGCTGCGGGAGATCCAGCGGCGGTTCTGCACGCAGTCCTCCGCGGCCATGAGCGGTGCGGTCCGGGCCGCGGGCCACCCCGCCGCAGTCCCGGCGTGATCGTCGGCCGCCTGCGGCGTGAGCGTAAAGCGAGTGGCCGTGGGTGGCACACGGCTCCCCGTGGCGCACGCCTCCAGGCGTGCGATTAGGTTCCCCATCCCATGAGACTCCAAGCCCTCCTGTCCCGCCCCGACTCGGATCCGCACCATCGTCACATCGGCAAGCCTGCTTCGCACGCCTGGAGGCGTGCGCCACATGGCCTGGAGGCGTGCGCCACATGGCCTGGAGGCGTGCGCCACAGGGCCTGGAGGCGTGCGCCACAGGGCCTCAAGCGTGCGCCACAGGGCATGGGGTGCGGGCCACGGGGTTGGAAATGCGCACCCAGGGTCAGAAATACTACCGGGAGCATCCAATAGTTGACGTTGACGGATTGGCATGCTCGGGCCTCTCGCCTCTCCCTCGGGGAGAGGCCGGCCGCAGGCCGGGTGAGGGTGCCTCTCCTGACGCATCGGAAGCACCCTCACCCCAGCCCTCTCCCAGAGGGAGAGGGAGAGAATGCATGCGGCTCCGGGCCGCGAGCGCGAGCCCAGGTTACGCCACGACCTCCATGCATGAGCATCGATCAACGTAAACAACATCATGCTCGGGGTAGTAAGACCCGCAGGGCTCGAAACCAGCACCAGAGGGGAGCGGCACGGCCCCCAGGAAATGCGGGCGTGCGCCCCGGAGGCCCGCGCGGGGAGAAGATTTTCCGATCTCCCGCGTTTACGCTGATGCCGGTACTACCCGCCCGCCCGGTGGAGGAGCCACTCGATGAGACTGCCGATTCTTGCCGCGATCCTGCTCGTCACGGCTGCAGCCCCGGGGCGTGCCGCCGACCCCGACGCCGCCGGTCAGCAGAAGGCCGATCTTGCGCCCCTCGCGGCCGAGGCCAAGCAGATTCTCCGCGACCGCTGCCACGACTGCCACGGCGGTGCGAAGACCCAGGCCGGGCTCGTGATCCTCGACATGAAGTCGCTGACCGACTCGGGCGGCCTCGTCGCCGGCGACGTCGGCTCGTCGTCCATATTCGAACGGGTCACGACCGACGACGACTCGATCATCATGCCGAAAACACCCCTGCCCCGGCTCTCCTACCGGGAGATCGACGTTCTTCGTCGCTGGATCGAGGCGGGCGCGCCGGCCTTCCCCGACGACGTGCCCCAGCCCGCCTCCGACGGCAAGGTGACGACGCTCGAATCGATTTTCAAGACGATCCTCACCCACGTCGAGAGCCTGCCGCGGGCCGACCGGCCGTTCATCCGCTACTTCAGCCTCATGCACCTCGTGGCCGAGGGGACGACGCCCGAAAACCTCGCCGTCCATCGCGACGCCCTCGCCAAGGCGGTCAACCACCTGTCGCGCCGCCGCGCGATCGTGCGCCCGAAGATCATCGACGGCGACACCGGCGGCCTGCTCGCCGTGGACATCCGCGAACTCGGCTGGGACACCACGCCGTTCGCCCACTCCCCGGACACGGCGGCCGAACTCCGCGCCATCAACCTCTGGGACCTCGCCCTCATCGACTACCCCTACGGCCTGACACTGGTCGGCGGCGAGACCTTCGACCGTCTCGCCGAGGCCTACCTCGTGCCCGCCCGGATGATCCGCCCGGTCGCCTTCATGCGGGCCGACTGGTTCGCGAGCATCGTCACCCAGCCCCCGCTCTACGAGGACTTCCTGCGGCTGCCGCGGACCGCGGGCGAGGTCGAGAAGCAGCTCGGCGTCGAGTCGCTCGACTCGGGCAAGCGGGGGGGCGTGACGATCTCGGGAGTCTCGCAGAACAACCGCGTCGTCGAGCGCCACCGCTCGGCCGACGGCTTCTACTGGAAGAGCGTCGATTTCCAGTCGAGCTCGGCCCGCGAGAACATGTTTCGGGATCCCGTGCACCTCTCGGGCTCGGGAGGTGAGTTCATCTTCACGCTGCCCAACGGCCTGCAGGGGTATTTTCTGGCCGATGCCCACGGCAACCGGCTCGCCGAGGCGCCCACGAGCATCGTCACCGACACGTTCGCCGAGGACCGCATCGTCCGCAACGGCCTCGCCTGCATGCGCTGCCACGACCGGGGCATGAAACGGTTCACGGACGTGATCCGGCCGTCGCTCGAGCGACTCGGGGCGAGCACCGCCTTCGACTACGCGCGGGCCCTCGAGCTCTATCCCCCACAGGAGGAAATGGACCGGCTGCTCGACGAGGACTCCGACCGCTTCCTGGCGGCCATGCGCGAGGTGCTCGGCCACGATCACGCCCCGGAGCAGTTGGCGATCGTGTCGCGCCGGTTCCTCGAGGAGCCGGTGACCCTGTCACGGGCGACGGCGGAGGCCGGCCTGCCTTCCCCGGCCACGCTCCGGGAACTGGCGCGGATTCCGCATTTCGCGACGCTGGGCTTCGTGCCGCTCGCCACCGGCGGGCAGGTGCAACGCGACGCCTGGGACGACTTCTTCGACGAGATCGTGCGGCAGGTCGGCGCGGCCGTGCCGATCGTGCCGATCGACGGCCTGGGCCGCGGCGACTATCCCACGGCCCGGCCCGCGGTGGACGTCGTGCTCCGGACCGACAAGCCAGGCAACGTGCTGCGGGTCGGCGAGAAGGCCTGTCTCCTCGTCGAGAACCGTTCGGATCGAAAGGCCTTCATCGAGTTGGTCGGCACCGACGCCGATGGCATCAAGGTGATCCTGACGAAGCCCGGGGTCACCGTCGAGCCGCGGCAGGCATTCACCCTCGAACTCGTCGTCCAGCCGGGCCAGGGGCGGGAAGTGGTGACGCTCTTGGCCTCGCACGCACCGCTGCCGCCCGGCCGGCTGCTGCGCGGAAAGAACGTCGCCGACCGCGTGGTGCACGACTTGTACACGTTGTCGGTGGCGGCCGGCAGGGCGACGCTGGCGGCCGATCCGTCCGCGCTCGGCATCGTCAAGCGGACGATCGTCGTGGATACGAAGTGAACGAGCCCGGATGCGCCGCCGCCCGGCCGGAGCAGGTGAACGACGGGCGATCGAATGCTTGACCGGGCTCATGGGCGTGACTACCCTGCCGTATTCCATCATGTCAGCGGGGGTGCAACCCCTCTGCCGATCGTTCCCGTGCACGCGTGCGCCGGGCGGTCGGGCATCCGGTACCGGAGATGATCCCATGCAGATCCGCAGTCCTGATCAGGAAAACCCCGGGCATCCCACGGCGCATGCCGTGTGGTCATGGGCCGTGCCTTTCATGCTGGGACTTGTCATCTCCACCATCGTGGCACCGGCGCAGGGTCAAGGCCTGCTCGAGGCGATCGGCAACGCGATCGACGAAGCCATGGAGGGCAGCGACGATGGTGATTACGGAAACGGGTATTCGAACTGGAATGGCAACGGGTATGGCTACGGCAACGGGAACTGGAATGGGTACGGCAACTGGAACGGCTACGATTCAGGCAACCGGTACGGAGATTCCTGGAACTACGCGCCGGCCACGCCCGCGGTGGTGTCCGTGAACACCCTGCCCTACCGGGGGCCCGGCGTGACGATCATGCTCGAGGAGGATGTCGGCGGGTCGGTGAACTACCTCATCGATGGCAAGGAACTCTCGACCATCCTGGCCGGCCAGGAGCAGACGCTCACCGCCAAGGGCTCGTTCGAGATCCGTTTCTCCCGGGGCCGCCTCGATGACGGCCGCGATCTGGGGGAGGCACGCTACACCGTGACCGAGGGAAACTACCACTTCGTCGCGTCCGACAAGGGCTGGGAGCTCTATCGCGACAGGGTGCAGCCGAATCTCGTCACGACCCGAGGTGGCGCGACGTCCACCGTGGTGATTCAGTCCCAGCCCGTTCGGCCATCCCATGTCATCATGCAACCGCAGCCGTTCACGCAGCCGCAGCCCTTCATGCAGCCCCAACAGTTCGTGCGACCGCAGCGGCCTGCTCCGGCGGTCGATAGCCGGCTCAACATGAACACGGGCCAGGGCATCGCCGAACGTGCCCGTTCCGAAGAGCCGCGCCCGCAGAGGCCACCGTGGCGCTCGCGATCACGCTGAACTTCTACAACAACCTCGATCGAACATGCCAAGGAGACAGCCTCGGTGATGGCGCCGCGAAAGCGGATGACACTGAAACCGTTCGATCCCTACAGCCGCCGCGGCGCTGGCACGTCCTCGCGGTGGCGACACCGTTGGTGGGCGATCTGCGTGCTCGTGGTCGGCCTGCCGGGCATCGCCCGGGGGCTCGACGCGGAGGTGGACCGCCTGCTCTCCGAGGGCGAGTCGTTGTTCGCAAAGGGGGACTATGCCGGCGCGGAGGCTGCTGCGCGTCGGTCCGCCGAACTCGCCGACCGGCGGTTGGCCGACGACGACGTCGGTCGGGTGTACGTCGCCCTCCTGCTGGGGCGGGTCCTGGAGGCCCGCGGCGACTACGCCGGGGCGCGCACCCGCTACGAAGCGGCCCTGCAGACGCTCGAGACCCTGCCCGCCTACGGCCCGCACCACCCGGGTGTGGCCGCGCCTCTGGTGAACCTGGCCAACGTCCTGCTCCTGGAGGGAGACTACGCCCGTGCCGAGCAGGCGGCCCGACGCGCGGTCGGGGTCAACGAGCGGCACCCGGACGTCGGCCCCGACCATCCCCAGACCGCGCTCGCGACCCACTGCCTGGCCCTGGTGCTGGCCATGAAGGGCGACTTCGCGGGCTCCGAGGAGTTCGCGAAGCGCACCGTCGCGACCAAGGAACGCGTGTACGGACCCGATTCCGCGGAGGTGGGTGTTTCGCTCGAGCACCTCGCGGGCGTCTGCTTCGACCGGGGCGACCACCTCCAGGCCGAGCCGATCTACCGGCGCATCGTCACCATCGCCGAGCGGACCAAGGGGCCGGATCATCCCGACACGGCCATCGCATTCAACAACCTCGCGCGGCTCTACCGCGCGATGGGTGACTACGACAGGGCCGAACCCCTGCAGCGTCGCGTCCTCGGAATCCTCGAGCGGGCCTTCCCGGCGGAGCATCCCCGCGTGGCCCACGCCGCGAGCAACGTGGGCGAACTGTTGCTCAACACGGGACGCACGCGGGAGGCCCGCGTGCTCTTCGAACGCTCGGCGGCCGTGCGGCAGAAGATCCTGGGCCCCGGCCATCCGCTCACCTGCGTGAGTTGGCAGAACCTGGCGTTCGCGGCGGCCGGCCTCGGTGACTGGCCCGCCGCACTGGATGCCGCCGAGCGCGGCCGACGCGGCGTGCGGCGTCACGTCGCCCGCGTGCTTCCCGCGCTCACGGACCGCGAGCAGGTGCAGTTCCTCAAGGTCCGCGACGAGGCGAATTTCCACGGATCGCTCTCGATCGGGCTGGCCCGGTCGCACGATGCCCGAGCCGCCGAACAGTCGGCCGGCTGGCTCGCCAACGGCAAGGCCGTCGGCCAGGAGGCCTCCGCCGAGCGTGTGCGGATCGCGAGACAGGCGGACGACCCGGCCGCGCGGCAGGCCGTCGCCGACCTGGCGGCTGTGCGGCGCGAACTGGCCATGCTGCGGCAGGCGGTCGCGGGCGGGACCGCGGAGGCGGCGCGGGCGCGGATCGCGGACCTCGAGCGCCGCGAGCAGGAACTCGTCCTGGCGCTCGGCGTGGCCGTGCCGTGGCGGGACGGCGCCGACCCCTGGGTGGGCATCGACGCGATCCGGGCCGCGATTCCCCCGGGCACGGTGTTCATCGACGTGGCGCGACTCCGGCCTCGCGACTTCACGGTCGTGGCCGCGCAGGGGCGACGTTTCGAGCCCTTCGGTGCGGCCCGCTACGTCGCCTGGATCGTGCCACCGGCCGGCAAGGGGGATGTGACGATCCTCGACCTCGGTCCCGCCGCCGAGATCGAGAAGGCCGTCGCGGACTATCGCGAGGCGATCGACGCCGTGCAGAAGGGGGGCTTTCAGCGCGGCCAGGACGCCGCCGAGCAGGAACTCAGGATCACCGCCGCCCCGCTGACGCAGAAGCTCCTCGAACCGATCGTCGAGCGCATCGGCTCCGTGACGACCATCGTCATTTCGCCGGACGGAGCGCTCTGGCTCGTGCCCTGGCAGGCACTGCCGTTGGCGGACGGTTCCTACGCGATCGAGAAGTTCACCATCCGCACGGCGACGAGTGGCCGTGATCTCGTACCGGTGCCGGTGGAGGCCACGGATGGTCGGGGCGGCCCGGTCGTCGTCGCCGATCCGGCGTTCGATTCGGCACCCGCGGCCAGCGGCGGCAAACCCGCCGCCGACGCCAGCCGTGCGCTCGGCCCCGCGACCGACGTCGTGCGGCGGTTCGGGCGGCTGCCGAACACGCGCACCGAGGCGCTCGCCAGCAAGGCCGTCCTGGCGACGCTCACCGGCAGCGAGCCGAAGGTGCTGCTCGGACCCGACGCCAGCGAGGCGAACCTGCGCCGGTCGGCCGTGCGGGCGCGGACCGTCGTCCTCGCCACGCACGGGTTCTTCAAGCCCGACCAGGAAGCCAGGCGCGACGACAAGTCCGCCGCGCTCGCGACCGGCGGCCCCGACGGTCGCGGCGCGGCCCCGGCCGTGACGACCACGGGCGCGGCCCTCGAAGACCCGCTCCTCCGCTGCGGTCTCGCGCTCGCCGGGGCCAACGTCGGCGCCACGACCGCGGGAGACGACGACGGCATCCTGACCGGCGCCGAGATCGTGGGCCTCGACCTGCTCGGGACCGACCTCGTCGTGCTCAGTGCCTGCGAGACGGGTGTGGGCACCGTGCAGAACGGCGAGGGCGTGGCGGGGCTCCGGCAGGCCTTCCAGATCGCCGGGGCGAGGAGCGTCGTCGCCACGCTCTGGCAGGTGCCAGACGCGGAGAGCGCGCAGATCATGGCGGCCTTCTACACGAACCTCGCGCAGGGTCAGCCCCCCGCACGGGCCCTCCGCGAGGCCCAACTCGCCTTCATCAAGGCCCGCCGCGAGGACCGCAACTACGAGGCGGCCCACCCCTACCTGTGGGCCGCCTACGGCGTGACGGGGGGGTGACCATCCGGCCCGGGAATTTCCCCGGTCCTTGAGGGTGCCGGGCATCGCGAAGAGGTCCGCTCCTGCGACATCTGCCGCATCGCGTCGGCAAACGTGGGCGCCCGTCGCGGATCGGACGACATCACCCACCGCACCCACCGCACCCACCGCAGCCGCCACCCCCACCGTCGCCGGAACTGCCGCATCCGCCGGCGCCACCCGCGCCCGACTGCCCAGCCCGCAGCTGCTCGACCGGCGCCTGGAGAAACGCATGCGTGGTGCCGCCAAGCGCCCCGACGCCGAACAGCGCGATGGCCAGCGGCATCAGCCCGACGGGCTGCGCCGCGGCTTCCGACCGCCTGCGGTTCGACCACGCCTGCTGCTGGCCCGACTCACGAAACCGCCTCCAGGTCCGATGCACCACCATGTCCGCGTGCCGGGTGCGACGCGGCTTCCGTGCGAGGGCGAGCAGGCTGACGAGCGCCAGCAGCACGCACCCGATCACGAGAAACCCGACCGGCTTGCCTCGTGACACCCCCACGATGATCTTGGCGACACCCAGCCCGATCGTCGCGGCCGCCGGCGCGAGAATCACCCAGGGCGCCGCCGACGTCCACCAGTCACCCACCAGCAGTCCTCGCGCCACGAGCGCGGGCTCGAACTCGTCGCGGGCCACGTCCGCGGCGGTCCTGATCGCATCCGCCGGTGTGCACGATCCGAGCGCTGCGAGCCGCGCATGGAGGGCCCTGAGCAGAGGCGGCGCCCCGGCCGGCGGGGATGGAAGGAGTGCAACGGTCGGCGGTTGGCCACCGCCGTCCTTCGCCGCGGGTGGGTCCGGGGCGACGGCGAGCGTCGCTAGGCCGGTCGCGGCCGCCCGCCAACGGCCGTCGTCGGCCAGCAATGCGAGCTCCAGCGGCTCCAGTTCCTCACCCGTCACCGTCGGATCACCAGGCGGCCGAAACATCCACCGGAGCACGAGGCCGGCGACGATCGAACCGGTCGCCAAGGCCGCGAACAACATGAGGAAGGGGGGGCCAGTGAGGTCGAGCGGGTTCGGAATTCCCGCCGCCACCAGCGGCACGGCCGCGAGCCCGGCCGCGCTCGTCGCCCGTCGCGCGCGGCCGCGCCACCAACGCGGCTTCCGTACCACCCAGTGGCTCGCCACGTTCACCCGTCGCCAGGCAAGGTCGGCACCGAAGCGGCGCTCGGGAGGCGGCCAGATGTCGGCCGGTGGCGGGGCTTCGAACGTCGCGGCGTAGGCGGTGAGCGTCCGCCGATACTGCTGATCGTAGCGCTCCGCTTCGGCGCCGCCCCCGCGCGTGGGCCCGTGGTGCAGGGGCACGCCGAGCACGGCACCGCACAAGACCTCCCAGTAGTCCCACGTGTAGGCGAGGTGCAGGTGCCAGGCCTGGTCCACGTCTTCGCTGGGGGTGACCGCGGCCCCCGAGGTCATCGCCAGGAACACGAACCGGCGATACTCATCGACCACGCGAACGGCGTAACCGATCGTCCACCCGTTCTCGCGGGCCAGGCGACTCGTGAACGTCAGCCGTGCCGCAGGGTCGTTGAACTGGTGGGCCTGAATCCGCTCCCAGAGCGGCTGTTGGCGCGGGTCGATCGGCATGGGGGAGACTCCCGGGGCGGCGCTAAGTTTACCGCTTCGCCACGCGGAGCCCGAACGCCGCGACCCGCGAGAACTGGATGGCCGTCAGCCGGGCGAACGTGTCGGCCTCGAGACGGAATCGTGCCAGTTCGCCCGCATGAGCGGGGAGCCTTCCTCGTCACAGCCACGGCCGTGCCGCCCGCCTCCGCCCGCCCGACTCCGCGACACCGTCGGTGAGCGCCGCGAACTGGCCTCGCGCCGTCGCGGTGTCCGGCGCGACCGTCACCGCGGCGCGGACCGTCGCCACCGGCAGCTGCCGGGCCGTGCCGGTGACGTGGGCCCAGTAGCGGTTCGGGCTGGCGGTGGTCAGGGCGCTCCGCATCAGGGCGACCACGCCGGCGACGTGGGGCGCGGCCATCGAGGTGCCACGCTCCGCCCCGTAGCGATTGCCTGGCAGCGTGGAGAGGATCGACACCCCGGGGGCTGTCACGTACTGCATCCGCGAGTCGGGGCCGGACCTGGCCGAGAAGGAGGCGAGCGAGCGGTCGTGCTCGGTGGCACCCACCGCGATCACGCCGTCGATCGTGGCGGCGAGGTTGGCGGGATTGGCCGGCGTCGGGTCCGGCCAGTTGCCGGCGGCGATCACGACCACGCACCCGCGGCTCGTCGCATGCCGCAGCGCCTGCTCGATCGCGCTCGAAGGGGGCCCGCCACCGAGGCTCATGTTGATCACATGGGCGCCGTTGTCGGCGGCGTAGCGGATGCCGCGGGCGATGGCCAGCGCTCTCACCGCGTTGTCAGCGTCCCGATTGAACAGCACCCGGACCGGCATGATCCGGGCATCGGGGGCGACGCCGGTCGAGCCGATCCCGTTGCGGGCGGCGGCGATCGTGCCGGCCACGTGCGTGCCATGGCCCCGGTTGCCCGGCAATCCACGCCAGTCGACGCCCTCCACGATGTCCATCGGCGCGGCGTCGTTGTCCACGAAGTCCCAGCCGCGGACGTCGTCCACGAAGCCGTTCTGGTCGTTGTCGATCCCGTCGCCCGCGATCTCCCGGGGGTTGACCCAGATGTTCTGGAAGAGGTCGGGGTGGTTGTAGTCCACGCCCGTGTCGAGCACCGCCACGACCGTGCCCGCCCCGGTGTGCCCCTGCGCCCAGACCGCAGGGGCGTTGACGAGGTCGATCCCGGGGTCGTCGCCGGGCTGGTAGGGCACGTCGGGAAACGGCCTGGCGAGCCCCTGCACCTTCGCCACCGCCGCCGCCGCGTCCACGAAGCCCCAGCCGTTCGTGTCCCGGTATTGCGGCGTCGAAAACGTCGGCCACACGACCTGGGACGAGAGCGTGAGCGTGTAGTTGGTCGATCCGTCGAAGGGCCGCACCTCGGCGTAGTAGGTGCCCGGCCGCAGTTCCCGCTCGATCAGGTCGGCCGCAGTGCCCGCCTGCGTCGAGGTCGTGATCCACTGCCCGCCCGCATCGACGAGCGCGAGGTCGGCGTTGCTCGCGAGCCCGTCGAGCCGGAGGCCGACCCGCGCGCGATCGCTGAGCGTGAAGCGAAACACGTCGGAGCGATCGGTCCCGCCGATCGTTTCCCGGATGGTGACTCCGCCGAGGAGCCTGCCGATGTCGCGGGCCGTCTCGATCGAGTCGCCGGCGGTGTCGACCGGAGCCGGGTTGGCGACGGTGATCGTGGCGGCGTAGACGCCAACCGAGCCCGAGCGGCCGCTGCCCGCCCGGCGGGGGTCGTAGCCGGCGTTGCCCCAACCCGACACGCCCACGTAGTAGGTGCCGGCCGTCGGCAGGCTGACCGAGACGTAGCTGTCGAGCGAGCCGCCGTGATCGTCGTTCGAGACCACGACACGACCGGACCGATCGAACACCCGCAGGTAGCTGTCGAGCGTCGAGCCGCCGCGCAGCGAGCGGGCGTCGATGTCCACGGTCAGTCGCCCGCCGGCGGCCACGGTGACGCCGACGAGATCGACGTCGCGACTCCCGAAGGCACCGTCGCCGATCCGGCCGGACACGGCGGTTCCGGCGGTGAACACGCGGGCTGCGGCGATCGAGTCGCCGAAGTCGGCCGCCATGGTCAGCCTGGACTCGAGGGACTCGATCGTCAGGGCGTGATGGCGGCGCTGGCGGTGCGGGCGGGAACGGCCTCGGGGGGCGGCCGCCGTGTCGCGGCGGGCGTGGATGACCATGGTGACGGCTCCTCGACGGGTGGCCGCGTATGCCGGCCTACCGTGTCATGGCAAACCGTTGGTCCAGGTGGACACGCCCCCGCGGACCGGCGAAAAACGGCACCACGAGGGCTATCAACGAGCACGCCCCGGGCCTCGCGGCCCGGGGCGTGTGTGTGTTCGTCGCACCGGAATGCCATCCCCTGCATTCCGACGGCCGCGCGTCGCCGCCCCGGCCGACCCGACTCCCATCCCCGAGAGGCGGGCCGGCGGTGGCGGCGAATCGTCAGGTCAGGAGAACGATGGGCCCGCCGGCGGCGTGCCGGGCTTCACCCCGGACACGCGACGCGCGACGGCGGTTGACCTGCCAGGCCACGATCCCGAGGCCCATGGCGGCGAGGACCATCGTGCTCGGCTCCGGCACGGCCTGGACCGACGAGCCGCCCACGTCGCGGAAGCCGTTCCCGGAGGCCGGCAAGGTCGTGAACCCCTGGATCTGCGTCGTGCTGCCGTTCGACGTATCGACGGTGTACCAGTTGCCCGTCGTGTAATCGTGACCGTACAGCGTCGCGTTGTCGGTGCTGAGGGCGAGTTGCAGGCCGGTGTCAGGCGTCGTCGAGATCACGCTGTAGCCGCCCACGGAACCCCCGCTGATCGTGTTCAGATCGACCGAGAAGAAGTTGCCGAGCCCGGGCGCCGAGTAGGCGTAGAGCATGCCGGCAGGCGTGATCACCATGTCGCCACCGCCGCTCGGCACGGTCGCCATGTCGGTGATCGTGTAGCTTGTGCCGCCGGCGATGGATGGAACGCCGCCCGTGTAGGTCAGGGACAGCTTGGTCAGCGTGTTGCCCGGACTGCCGTTGCCCAGGAACCAGTAGGCGTTGTCGTAATACGCCGCGCTCACGGGACTGCCCGCCGAGGTGTAGGCCGAGATCGAGCCGAGCGACGTGTAGCTCGTCGCGCCCTGCTCCCACCAGTAGAGTTCATCGCTGAACGTGTCGGCAGCGAAAAGCTGCTCGCGGCTGCCGTCGTAGGCGAGACCGTTGGCCGCAAAATTGGACAGCGTGGACGGACCGAGCAGCGTGGCGGTTCCTGAGGTGGTACCGGACAGGCCCATGACCCAGAGCTGGCTGCTGTCGTCGATGCCGTAGATGTAACTCGTGGGGAGCGGGTCGCCCCAGGCGACCGAAGACAGGGCGACCACGGCCGCGACCACCGTCATGGCGAGGGACCCGAAACCACTCCTCAGCCCGCGGGGGGCCGTCTGTACCGAATGCATGCCGTTCATAACTCTCGAACTCCTTGCGCTTCGTGGGGATGGAACCGAAACGTGCCGGCGACCTCGCGGTCGTCGTCGTCGGAAAGCAAATGCACCCCGCGTGCCAAACCGATTGGCCGCCGAAAAAATTTTCCTGAGGGCGGGAGGCGAAGCCCCAAGAAGCCGCCTTTTCAGCGGCAAAACGCCCATTTCGACAGTCCAGCCGCGCCCGGCCGGACACGCCGTCCGCGAAGAGGCGGAAGCCGTGCGCCCGAAACACCCTCACCAAAACAGGTGCGGCCTCACCATTCTGGTGAGGACACACCGCGGGCCGGTCTCGGGAGCCACAGGCACCCGAGCTCTGCAGGAACCCGCGCAAAACCGCAGGAATCCCGTGACAAACGTTACTTTCTCTGTTGGAACCGGCCTCCGAACCCTGGGCATGCGCCGGCCCCGCCACCACGGCGGTACTCAGGCTGGGAGAATCGAATGCAAGCGGCGTGCCAAATCCGAAAAAGATGGTTTTTGTGCGTGAAACTATGATTTCGCTGTCCGCATGAGCCTCCGTGAACCCATCAGAACAGTGGTCCCACGCAAAACAGTGGTCCCGTGGCCATACCCCGACTCGTGGAGGCTGGCATGTCCCCATCCGTGGCCCAGCGGCCGGTCGTCTGGCTGAACCGGGCCCAGGTCCGGGAACTCGACCGCCGGGCGATCGAGGAGTTCGGCCTGCCCGGCTCCGTGCTCATGGAAAACGCCGGCCGCGGCGCGGCTGAGCTCGTCGGCCGGCTCTGGCCGGGCGACGGCCCTGTCACCGTCGCCTGTGGACGCGGCAACAACGGCGGCGATGGCTTCGTCATCGCCCGGCACCTGGAACTCGGCGGCCGCAGCGTGAGGGTCCTGCTCGCGGCGGAGCCGGCCGACGTCGGCGGCGATGCCGCGACGATGCTCGCCGTGGCCACCAAGGCCGGGATTCCCATCCTGCCCCTTGCCACCTCCGACGCAGCGGCCTGGGCCCGGCACCTCGCCGACGCCTCAGTCGTGGTCGATGCCCTGCTCGGCACGGGGGCGACGGGCGTGCCCCGGGGCGGTGTCGCGACCGCGATCGACGCGATCAACGCCTGGCGGGCCGCCACGCCCGCCGGCCGCGTGCTGGCCGTCGATCTCCCGTCCGGTCTCGATTGCGACACCGGCACCGCGCCGGGAGCCTGCGTGCGGGCCGACGCCACCGCCACCTTCGTGGCCCGGAAGGCCGGGTTCGCCGCCGCGGAGGCAGCCGCCCGGACCGGCACCGTCCACGTGCTCGGCATCGGCGCCCCGCGGCGCCTGCTGGCCGAGTTCAGCCTGGGCTGAAACGAACGCGGCCGAAGGTCACGAGGGGGCCAAGATCCTCGTCGTCGTCGAAGGGGTCGAAGTCGCCGTCGAAGGGTCCGAACACGGCGCGGGGACGGGATGACGTGGACATGGTCGGAAACCTCCTCCACCAACTCCACCCTCGGGCCGGGACCGACGCAAACGTGCTGGATTCAAGGGGATCTGCCGCTATGCTGGCCGCCGGTCGGCGCCCGCGGGGCGCGGCTTCATCCGCCCCTCGCCCCTCCCCCCGTCCTCAGCCATGGCCAGCACCGCCTCGTCAGCCGACGCCACCGACCCCTGGTTCCAGGATCTGTTCGCCGAGCGGATCGGCGGGGCCCGCTTCGGCAAGGGGACCGAGATCTACAAGTTCGAGCTCATCAAGCGGGCGAAGCGAAAGGCCATCGCCGACCATCCGGAGCGGCGGATGCTCGACTTCGGGATCGGCGAGAACGACGAGATGGCCCCGGAGAGCGTCCGGGCCGTGATGCGGCGGGAGATCGACCGCCCCGAGAACCGTGGCTACGCCGACAACGGCATCGCGGCCTACAAGGAGGCGGTGGCCGCCTTCATGCAGCGGGAGTTCGGCGTCGCGCTCGACCCCGAGAAGGAGGTCAACCACTGCATCGGCTCGAAGACGGCATACTCGATGCTGCCGGCCGCCTTCATCAACCCCGGCGACGTCACGCTCATGACCGTTCCCGGCTACCCCGTGGCCGGCACCGCCACGCGGTGGTTCGGCGGCGCGGTCCATCGCCTGCCGCTGGTCAGGGAGCACGACTTCTTCCCCGATCTCGACGGCATCCCGGCCGAGGTTCTCGAGCGGGCGAAGATGCTCGTGCTCTGCTACCCCAACAGCCCGACGGGGAAGACGGCCACGCGCGGGTTTTACGAGCGCGTGGTCGAGTTCGCGCATCGCCACCGGATCATCGTCGTGCAGGACGCGGCCCACATCATGCTCTCCTACGACGACGAGCCGCTCTCGTTCCTGTCGGTGGACGGCGCCAAGGACGTCGGCGTCGAGGTCCATTCGATGTCGAAGGGCTTCCACATGATCGGCTGGCGGCTGGGCTGGGTGTGCGGCCATGAGCGGCTGGTCCGGGCCTTCGCCGACGTGAAGGACAACTGCGACTCGGGCCAGTTCATCGCCATCCAGAAGGCGGGCGCCGCGGCCCTCGCCGACCCGGAGATCCCCCGGCGGGTGCGGGAGAAGTACCGCCGCCGCCTCGAGAAACTCGTGGGCGTGCTGCGGGCGGTCGGGTTCGACTGCGAGATGCCCGGCTGCACCTACTTCCTCTACACGCCGGCGCCGAAGGCTGCGGGCGATCGTGCGGTCGCCACGGCGCAGGACGCCAGCCAGTTCCTCATCCATGATCTTTCCATCTCGACGGTGCCCTGGGACGACTGCGGCGCCTGCCTGCGGTTCTCGGCCACCTACGAGGCCGAGGACGAATCGGCCGAGGACGACCTCATGGCCGAGACCCATGCGCGGCTCATCCGCGCCCGCCTCAAGTTCTGACACGTTCCCAGCCCCTCCATCTCAACCGGAGCGCCAACCGATGCGTCATGCCACCGTGCTTCGTGCCGTCACGATCCTGGTCGCGGCCCTCGCCTGCCTGCTGCCCGCGGCCGGTTGCGGCGGCGCGAAGAAGAAGGGGGGCGGCCTGACCATCAAGCAGCGGCTCGAGCGGGCCCGCGCCGAGAAGACGCCGGAGAACCAGGCCCGCGAGCTCGTGAAGGTGGCGCGGATCCAATTCAAGTCGCAGGATCGCTCGGGGGCCGGCAAGACGCTCGCCGAAGCCCGCCAGCTCGTCCCCGACGAGGGGGATCCGGCGGTCCGCGCGCCGCGGCTCGTCGAGGTCGCGGCGCTGTTCGCGGAAATGGGCGAGAAGGCCCCGGCGAAGGACGTCCTCGGCAAGGCGATCGAGACCGGAAAATCCATCGAGGAACCGGTCGCGAAGGCGACGGTTCTGGCCGATGCCGCGGCGGTGCAGGGGGCGAAAGGGACGGGCCTCGGCGACCCGGCCGCGGCGCGGCGGACGCTGAAGGAGGCCCGCACCGCGGCCGAATCGGCGGAAGGCCAGTTCAAGGCCAAGGCACTTGCCGCGGTGGCCACCGGGTGCCTCGCCGCCGGGGTCGCCGACGTCGCGGGCGAACTCGTGGCCACGCTCGAGGAGACCGCCCGGGCGCTCGACGAGGGGCGTCCCAAGGTCGAGGCGCTCGTCGCGGCCGCGAACGTCCACATCGGCCAGAAGGACGCCGACGCCGCCAAGCCGCTGCTCGACGATGCCGCCGCCGGTGCCAAGTCGATCGAGGGCAACGAGAACCGCGCCTACGCGCTCGTGACGGTGGCCCTCGCGACGCACGCCGCCGGCGACAAGAAGGCCGCGATCGCCCTGCTCAAGGAGGCGGAGAAGTCGGCGAACAAGGTGGGCGACGCCGACGCCCAGAAGAACGCCCTCGAGAAGGTCCGCGCGGCGCAGGCCGACGTCGAGAAGAAGAAGTGACCCGGGGCCGTCAGCGCCCGCGCGTCACCGTGGCGAGGGCCTCGAGGGCCCGCTTGCGGGCCTCGGCGTGGTTCACGATCGGCTCCGGGTAGTCGCGGCCGAGCGTCACGCCAGCCTTGGCGAGCACCGCGGCGTCGGCCTCCGCCGGCTCGTGGATGTCGGCGGCCGGCACCTTCGCGAGCTCGGGCACCCACGTCCGCACGTAGTCGCCGGCGGGGTCGAACTTCTCGCCCTGGCTCGTGGGATTGAAGATCCGGAAGTAGGGCGCCGCATCCGCGCCACAGCCCGCGGCCCACTGCCACCCCAGCGTGTTGGCGGCGAGGTCGGCATCCACGAGCGTATCCCAGAACCACCGCGCCCCAGCGAGCCACGACACGCGGAGATCCTTGACGAGGAAGCTCGCGACGACCATCCGCACGCGGTTGTGCATCCAGCCGGTGGCCCAGAGCTGCCGCATCCCCGCGTCAACGACGGGAAAGCCCGTGCGGCCCCGCTGCCAGGCCCGCAGGCCGACCGGGTCGCGGGCCCAGGGAAACTTCGCGTAGTCGGCGCGGAGCGGGGCGTCGGTCGTGTGCGGAAAGTGGAAGAGCAGGTGGTTGGCGAACTCCCGCCAGCCGAGCTCCCGCAGGTACACCTCGGGGCTGCCGGTGATCTTCGCCGCCGGCCGCCCGCCCGCGGCGGTCCGCACCGCGTGCCAGACCCGCCGCGGCGAGATCTCGCCGAAGTGCAGGTGCGGCGAGAGGGCGCTCGTACCCTCGTGGTCGGGACGGTCCCGCTCCGTGCCGTAGTGCGCGAGCCGCCGGTCGAGGAAGGCGTCGAGCCGTTTCCGCGCCCCCGCCTCGCCGGGCGCCCAGGTCTTGCGCATGGTCGCGGCCCAGTCGATCACGGGCAGGAGCTCGAGCGCGTCGAGGGCGACGCCGCGGAGGGGCCGGGCGACGCCGCGCACCTTCCGCGGCGCGGCGACCGGCTCCGCCGGCTCGTCCCGAGCAAGCAGCGCCCGCCAGAACGGCGTGAAGACCTGGTAGGGCTTTCCCTCCTTCGTCGCCACGTGCATGGGCTCGTAGAGCAACGAGCCGTTGAAGCTCTCGGCCGCGAGGCCGTCGCCGGTGAGCGCCTTCTTGAGCGCGGTGTCGCGCTTCACGACGACCGGCTCGTAGCGGCGGTTCCAGGCCACGTGGGTCGCGCCGCACTCGCGGGCCACCGTGCGCAGCGTCTCGAGCGACGGGCCGCGGCGGATCACGAGCGGCGCGCCGGCCGTCGCGAGCGCGGCGGAGAGCCGCTCGAGCGACCCGTGCAGCCACCATCGCGACGCCGCGCCGGGCTCCCAGGGGTGTTCCTCGTCGGGCGCCCAGATGAACACGGGCACGACCGCGCCGCGGGCGGCGGCCGCGACGAGCGCGGGGTTGTCGTCGAGCCTGAGGTCGTGACGGAACCAGACGATCGTGACGGGCTCGTGCGACGCGGCCACGTGGCAGTCTCCGGGGGCGGACCGCCCCACGATAGCGAATCCGCCGCCGGCACGGCGGCCGCGGACCGGGTGCGTCACGATCAACCACGCCGCGGGCTCGGCCCCGCTGTCCGTCGTGGCCCTGGCCCGCCGCATCGCCGCGGGGCCGTAGCGGTCACTTCGCCACGAGCCGCAGGTCGATCTCGGCCGGGTCGCCGGCGCCGTCCGCGGGCTTCCGCTTCACCTTCAACGCGATGATCTCCCCCTCGTTGAAGCTCATCCGCAGCGCGCGGTCGAACCCCTTGAACTGCTCGCGGCTGGAAAGCTCGAGCCGCTTGCCATCGACCGCCACGATCTCGTCGCCGGCACGCAGGCCCGCGTCTGCGGCCGGCGAGCCCTCCTCGACCGACGCCACCCGAACCGCGAGATCGTCGCCGCGCGGCCGCTCGAGCCGCATCCCGATCTGGCACCGCTTCGGGGCGACGAGGTTCACCCGGAGCGTCTCCTCGCCGTCGCCGCGGCGCACGACCACGTCGCAGGCGTGTCCCTCGGGATAGATGCCCATGAGCCCGACCAGCCGCACGGCATTGGCGACCTCCGCGCCGTCGAGCTTGACGATCGCGTCGCCGGGACGAAATCCCGCCACGGCCGCGGGCGAACCCTCGGCGACGTCGGCCACGACGGCGGTCGATGGCAGGTCGTCGTCCTTCACGTCGTAGTCGAGGCCGACGATCCGGCCGTGCTTCACCTCGCCCCCGCCGGCCGCCTCCAGCCGCGGCAGCCAGAGGGCGATCTGCCGGGCGCTGATCGCGAACCCCAGGCCCGTGTTGCTCCTGAGGCCGAAGCGCGTGCTGATCTGGCCGTTGATGCCGACCACCCGGCCCGCCACGTCGATGAGCGGGCCGCCCGAGTTGCCGGGATTCACCTCGGTGTCGGTGACGATGCACTCGGTGTAGGTGCCCTGCATGTGGTGCAACGCCGACACGATGCCGGCGGTGAACGTGGGGGACTGGTCGAGCACGCCGAGGCCGAACGGGTTGCCGACCGCGAGCGTGTCGTCGCCCACGGCGAGCGCGTCGGAGTCGCCGAGTTCGAGGTGGGGCACGGTCGTCCCCTCGGGCAGGTCGAGCTTGAGCACGGCGAGGTCGCCGACGGGGTCGGTGCCGAGGAGCTTCGCCCGGAACGTGCGGCCGTCGCCGAGCCGGACCGCGTGCGAACGCTTGCCCTCGATGACGTGGTCGTTCGTGAGCATGAGGCCGTCCGGACGGATGACGACGCCGCTGCCGCCACCGATGAACACGAACGCCGGCCGCACCCGCACGCACAAGGACACGAGGTCGGGGCTCTCCGCATCCACCCCGCCGCGGGCGGTGGCCCCGGCCAGGGCCGCGATGATCCAGGCCGCATGCACCGTCCGGCGTGACGTCCTCAGCCACGTCCTCATTTGTTCTCCCCCAGTTCCACCGAGAGCGTCCGCGTGTCGTCGCTGGAGAGCGTGCCCTCGAACGTGTCCCCCGGCTCGAGCGACTTCTTGAACTTCTCGAAGTCGGCCGCGGTCTCGATGTCGCGACCGTTGATGACCAGGCGCGGGCCGCCCCCCTTCCGCTGGACCTTCAGCTCCACCGCGTCGCCCGGGCCGCAGGCCGCGATCCGGTCGGTGAGGTCGGGCCAGCTGCGGAGTTCCACGCCGTTGAACTCGAGCAGCACATCGCCCGCCTTGAGGCCGGCCCGCTCGGCCGGCGACTGCGCCGCCACGCGGCCGACCACGACGGCCGCGGTGAACGCCTTCCCCTGGTCGGCCTCGATGCCGAGGAACGGGCCGGGAATGCGGTCGAACGACTTGCCCGACTTCAGCGCCTCCAGTGCGTCGCGGATCCGGTCGGCCCGGGCGACGAGACCGACTCCCGAGTTGGGCGCCCGCGTCCAGCTCATGAGCTGCTGCTGGCTGACGAGGCGGCCGAGGATCGTGTCGGGCTCGAGCGGCGCGGCGGCGATGCCCAGCAGGTTGCCGGCCCGGTCGAACACCGGGCCGCCGGAGTTCCCGTAGTTGAGCAGCGCGTCGGTCTGGAACTGGAAGCCGCGGTTGCGGGCCGGCGCGCTGACGATGCCGGCGCCGAGCGTCCAGCCGGGCCGGCCGCCGTCCAGCCGGCCGAGCACGCCCACCTCGTCGCCGAGCTGCGGCGACACCGCCACGTCGGCCAGGTCGAGGCACGGGAGGCCGGCCGCATCGACCTTGAGCAGGGCGACTCCCAGGGGCACGTGTCGCGCGACGACCTTGGCCTCCTTGCGTGCGCCGTCGGGCAGGATGACCGTGACCTTCTCCACGGAGTTCGAGCGCTGCTCGACGCCCTTGTCGTCGCCGCCCAAGAGCTTCTGGATGGGCGCGTGGACGTCCCAGGTCCGCGGCTTGCCGGTCGCCTTGTTCACGAAGGCGGTGTCGCCCCCGACGTTGAACAGGCTCGTCAGCACGTGACCGTCCGGCGACACGACGACGCCGGTCACCGGCGCCGCGGGCCGCCGCAGGAGCTGGTTGACCTCGAGCACCTTGGAGACCGCCAGCCATTCGCTGAACCGTTTCTCCTGCTCCTTGTGGGACAGAGCGTCGAAGCCCTCGAGGCCCTTGCGGAAGTCGGTCCACGACGTCCGCGGCAGCGCCTCGGGCGGGAACTTCCGCTCGACCTCGATGCCGACGAGCAGCCGCGCGAACGGCGCTGCCGCGGCCTGGAGCGCCGAGGCCCCGGAGGCGGCCGACGGGCCGGCGGGCGTGACGATCCCGCCCGAGGTGAACGGCGCGAACCGCTCGAGGAGCACCTGCGTGGGCACGGCCGTGCCCTGCCAGCGGAGCGGCAGCACGCCGAGCGTGATCACGCCGCACACGGCGCCCGTGGCATCGACGAGCGGGCCGCCGTCCGAGCCCGGATTCACCGCCGCGGTGGTCTCGATCGCGACGCCGGCGTAGTCGGCCTCGGGGCACGCGGGCACGTCGTACACGCCGCTGACGATGCCGCGGCTGAACGACGCCCGGCCGCTCGTGAGCATCGCGTCCTCGACGTCGCCGGCCGTGTAGACGGTCGCGCCGACTTCGGGGATGCCGCGGGCCAGGCGGAGGAAGGGGAGGTCCCGTGCCTCCACCTTGAGGAGCGTCACGGCGAGCTTCTCGTCGGCGGCCACGATGACGGCGTCGCGGCGCTCGAACCCGGGGAAGGTGACCTTCACCTCCTTCGCCCCGATCGGCACGACGCTCGTGGCCGTGAGCACGTGACCATCCGGGGAGACGACGATGCCGGTGCCGGAGTTTCTCGAGTAGGCGTCGGCCTTGCTCGCGATCGCCACGGTGCAGGCGAGCACGCGGTCGGCGAGGTCGCGGCGGGCCGCGACGGCGGTCGGCGGGGCTTCCGCGGCCACGGGACGCATGCACGCCGTCAGGGCGATGATGGCGACCGCGCACCGGCTGCGGGCGTTGATCCGTGTCGTGTCCACGTGGCGTGATCCGGCATCCAGCTCGGCGGAACGGGGGCTGGTGAGCAGCTGCCTCGATTGTACGCCACCCGGTGGCCGATCGCAGCGGGCCGGGCTGCTTGCGGCCAGGCGTTTCCAACCGTACAAAAGGCGGCTCGGCGTTCTCCCGTCTTGCCACCGCCCACGCCAGGGAATCCCACTCGTCATGGCCACCGCCACCGCCCCCCGGGGCTCCGCCCGCCTGCCCGAGGCCACGAACGTCGGCTCCGCCCTCGACAAGGCGCTCGACGCCGGCAAGGGAATCCTCCGCCTCTCGCCGACCTGGGTGCCGCGGAGTTTCCTGCACCCGGGCAAGCGGGTTCGCCTCCACCCCGACGACTACTACGCCTACGGACTCGACCGGGGCGGCATCGACGAGCGCTGGTTCGCGAGCACCACCGAGGCGGCCAACGAGGGCCGCGTGCCCGACGAGGGCTTGAGCTGGTGCGTGTTCGGCGGCGAGCGATTTTTGCTGCGGGATGCGGTCGCCGAGGGGAAGGCCCGGCTCGTGGGCAAGGCGATCTGGGACCGCTACCAGAAGTGGCCGGTGTACTCGAAGTTCTTCGACAACATGGGGCCGATTCCCCACCACATGCACCAGTCGTTCGACGACGCGAAGCTGGTGGGTCAGGAAGGAAAACCCGAGAGCTACTACTTCCCGCCGCAATACAACAACTGCGACAACAACTTTCCCTACACCTTCATGGGCCTCGAGCCGGGCACGACGAAGGCCGACGTCCGCCGCTGCCTCGAGAACTGGAACCGCGGCGACAACGGGATCATCGACCTCGCCAAGGCCTACCGCCTCACGCGCGGCACCGGCTGGCTGATCCCGCCGGGCTTGCTGCACGCCCCCGGCTCGCTGCTCACCTACGAGCCGCAGTGGGGCAGCGACGTGTTCGCGATGTTCCAGTCGCTCGTCGAGGGCCGCGCGGTGCCGTGGAGCCTGCTCGTCAAGGACATGCCGAAGGAGAAGCACCAGGATCTCGACTTCATCATCGGCCAGCTCGACTGGGACAAGAACGTGGACACCCACTTCAAGGAGGCGAACTACCTCGAGCCGATCCTCGATTCACGACGTTCGACCGCCGACGCCCACGACCGCTGGATCGTCTATGGCCGCGTCGATGGCCGGCAGCTGTTCAGCGCCAAGGAGCTCACGCTCGCCCCGGGCGCGAAGCTCACCGTGAATGACGCGGGCGCGAGCGGCTGGATCACGGTGCAGGGCGAGGGCCGGGTCGGCGTCCACGACGTGGCCACGCCCACGCTCATCCGCTTCGGCGAAATGACGGCCGACGAGCTCTTCGTCTCGGCCGACGCCGCCGCGGCGGGCTACGTCGTGGAGAACACGGGCCCCGGCCCGCTCGTCGCGCTCCGCTACTTCGGCCCCGACGTGCACGACGACCTGCCCCTCAACGGGAAAACCTGACCGATCCTTCTCCCTCGGGGAGAGGGTGGCCGAAGGCCGGGTGAGGGTGCCCGGAGCGAGGCCAGCGAAACGACCCAGCACCCTCACCCCGACCCTCTCCCAGAGGGAGAGGGAGAAAAGAGTCATCATGCCCACGCACGCCGCCCCCAAACTCCACAACGCCATGTGGCCCGGCCTCGTCGGCAAGGGCACCGAGCCCGGCCAGGAGCCACCGATCTCGCTCGAGCGGATGCTGCAACTGACGGCCGGCGCGAACGTGAACGGCCGGAAGTTCGACGGCATCGACTACTTCCTGTTCCTGCCCCACACGAACCCCGAGGCGAGCGACGCCGAGCTCGCGACGATCGCCGACACGATCGCCTCCTACGGCTTCGCGGTCGGCTCGCTCGTGGCGCCCGTCTGGCCGGGCACGGTGGGCGACTCGGCGATGGGCGACACGGCCGCGCGAGAAAAGTTCCTCTCGGCGGTGCGGATGGCCTGCCGGATCGCGAACGTGTTCGAGAAGCATGGCGTGCGCAAGTACGGCGTGATCCGCATCGACTCGGCCGAGTTCGGCGTGGCGAAGTGGCGGGAGAACCCGGCGGCCAACACCGCGAAGATCGCGGAGACGTTCCGCGAGGCTGCGACGATCGCCAAGGACCACGGCCAGCGGCTCGCGGCCGAGGGGGAGATCTGCTGGGCGGGCATGCACTCCTGGAAGGACATGCTCGACCTGCTCGAGGAAGTGGGGATGCCCGAGGCCCTCGGCTTCCAGGCCGATCTCGCCCACACCTACCTCTACCTGCTCGGCTACAACGCACCCGAGCACGCCCTCGTGCAGCCCGGCTACACCGAGGCCGAGTTCTGGCCGGCCTACGAGGCGATGGTGGCGAAGCTGCGGCCCTGGACGATCGACTTCCACGTCGCCCAGAACGACGGCCAGGTGCACGGGGCCGGCGCGCACGACAAGACGGGCAAGCACTGCCCTGCCGACGACCCCAACGGGAAGCTCGACATCGTGAAGTGCGCGGGCTATTGGCTCAAA
>JBJTJO010000139.1:0-4831 GCA_046095965.1 Planctomycetaceae bacterium | reverse complement strand
GAGTGGATCACGCCGCAGAGCGTGAAGGCCACCGCGGCGAGCGCCCAGCCGGCAGCCTGCCGCAGTCGCCGGTCGAGCAGGGCCGTGAGCATGCCGGACCAGAGCACGCTCGTGACGATGAACCCCGCGGAGATGATCTGCAGCGAGAAGAGTTCCCGCGCCAGGCCGGCATCGGGAGTCGCCCCCGCGGCGAGCACCTTGTCCGTCTCGATCTTGGCGAGCGCGGCGAGCGCCGGCACGCAGGCGATGGCCACCGCCGGATAGTGCTTCTGCGGCGTCGCATGAAAACTCTGGGCCGTGATCTCCAGGCCCACGAACACGAGGATCGGCACGAGGGCGGGCGCCGGCAGGATCTCGTACAGCCAGGCGAACGTGCCGGTGAGCCCCGCGGTACCGATGAAGATCGCCGTCAGGAGCGTGTAGGCCGCGCGGCCGCCCATCGCCTTGTAGGCCGGCTGGCCGATGTAGGGCGTGGTCTGGATCACGCCGCCGCAGGCGCCCGCGATGACGGTCGCGATCGCCTCGACGCCGATCACGCGGCCCGTGTCGTATTCGTCGCCGGCCGCTGCCGCGCTCTCGGTGCAGTCGATGCCTCCCACGACGGTGCCAAGGGCGAAGGGAATCACGATCGGCAGGTACTTGACCGTGTGCGGCCAGGCCCCGAGCCACTCGCAGCGGAAGGCGGAGAGCCACTCGGTGGGCCAGAGGGCGGCATTCGGATCGATCGCCATGTGGGCCGCCTCGGGGATCCAGCCGGCCTGCAGGCCGACGAACTGGATGAGGCCGCCGACGAGCAGCCCGGCGAGCGCGCCGGGAATCTTGAACGGGAAGGGAATGTGGGCCGTGAGGCTCGCGAGCACGATGCCGAGCGCCACGAGCCCGGCGAGCGGCGAGGCGAAGATCTCGAGCAGCGGCAGGAACGTGATCAGGGCCAGGGCGATGGCCGTGAGGCTGCCGAGGAGCGCCGCCCGCGGGACGAGCCGGTGGATCGGCCCGGCCACGAAGGCGCAGGCCATCTTGAAGACGCCGCTGGCCACGATCGAGCACATGCCGACGTGCCAGGCCCGGCGGGCGGCGGCCTCCTGGTCGAGGCCCGCGGCGACGGCCTCGGCGAATGCCGGCCCGATGACGAAGAACACCATCCCGAACGTGCTTGGAGTGTCGAGGCCGAGCGGCATGGCCGTCACGTCGGTGCGGCCCGTGCGGCGCGCCAGCCGGAACGCCATCCAGGTGAAGATCAGGTCGCCGACCACGACGCCGACCGCCGTGCCGGGCACGAGGTGGGAGAGGGCGAACTGGGCCGGGTAGCCGAACACGGTCGCCAGGAGCGAGACGGTGAGGACGAGGACGGCGAGGTTGTCGATCGAGAGGCCGAAAAAGGCGTTCAGGTCGCCCGGAGTGGCCCAGCGGTAGGAATGGTGACGGTCCATGACGGCTGGGCCGGAATGTGGGTGGCGGGCCCGGAAATGTCAAACGGCGCGGCCGGGGGGAGCGGCACCCCCGGCTATACTCCAGCCGGGATTGAAACCTCGTCCCTGGCGAACCTTTTCCCTACCGGGGTCGTACCGGGGATGGATGCGCACGACGCTCAAGCCGGCTCCGGGCAGGGTTCGTCCCGCCCCGGGGGTTCCGCGGCCGCCAACGGCCCCGGAGGCCCCGAGGCGTCCGTTTCGGACGAGGATCTGCTCGGTCGGTGCCGGACGGGTGGTGACCCGGCCGCCTTCGAGACGCTCGTGCACCGGTACGAACGCGAACTCTTCAGCTACCTCGGCAGCGCGGAAATGGCGGAGGACGTGTTCCAGGCGACGTTTTTGCAGGTTCACCTGAAGAAGGAGCATTTCGAGGAAGGCCGCCGCTTCCGCCCCTGGCTCTACGCGATCGCCACCAACCAGGCCATCGACGCGCAGCGGCGCAACCGCCGCCACCGCATGGCCAGCCTCGACGCCCGCACGGGCGAAGGGGACGACGTGGGGACGCTCGTGGAGATGCTCCAGGGTGCCGGGAGCACGGCCGTCCAGGAGTTGGAGGACGAGGAGGCCCGTGGGTGGGTGCGGTCGGCGGTCGAGTCGCTTCCCGAGACGTTGCGGGGCGCGCTCGTGCTGGTCTACCACCAGGGCTTGAAGTATCGCGAGGCGGCGGACGTGCTCGGCATCCCCGTCGGCACGGTGAAGAGCCGCCTCAACGCGGCTCTCGTCAAGCTCAACGAGGCATGGCAGCGGTCCCGGGAACAGCGAGCGTGAATCATGGGCCAGGGTGAGACAGCCATGCGTGAACAACTCGTGGGCTACGTGCTCGGCGCGCTCGACGACGACGAGCGGCGCGACGTCGAGGCCGCCCTCGCGGATCCGCACGCCGGCGACCGCCTGCGGAACGACCTGGACCTGGTGCGGTCGGCCATGGCCCCGCTGGCCCGCGAGCGCGGGCCAGTTGATGCTCCCGCCGGGCTCGCCGCGCGGACGCTGGCCTTCGTGGCGGCCCAGACGGGTCCGGGTTCGCGCCCCGCGATCCGCCCGCTGTCGCCGGCGCCCGAGGAAAGCGTGCGGCCGCGGGGTCGCCCCTGGCTCGATCGGGCCCTGATGGCGGCGACGGCGCTGGCGGCCTGCGTGCTCGTGGTGCCGCTGGTGCGCCAGGCGGTGGACGACGCGCGGGAGCGGCGCAAGGAGCACAACCTGCAGCGGCTCGCGACCGCGCTGCAGGGCTACGCGGAGTCGCACGGGTTCTACCCGACGCCGCCGGGCGAGGGGCCGCTCTCCCGTGCCGGTCTCTACGCGCCCACGCTCGTGTCCGAGGAGCGGCTCGTGGCCGCCGACGGCACCGTGCTCGTGCCCGGCTC
This sequence comes from Planctomycetaceae bacterium, assembly GCA_046095965.1. Taxonomy (GTDB): domain Bacteria; phylum Planctomycetota; class Planctomycetia; order Pirellulales; family UBA1268; genus QWPN01. The sequence goes on along the minus strand of JBJTJO010000139.1, from coordinate 1,998 downwards.
CGCACTCGGACGCCGCGGCGACTTCCGCGTGCCCTCGCTCGCCGAGCTCGAGGCGGCCGTGGGCACGCCGCGCTTCGACCGGCTTGTGCGCGAAATGGGGGGTGATTACGGCTACACGCTCGGCCATCGCGACGCGGCGGGCGTGCTGCAGCCCAACCGCAACCGCCGCCGTTTCGACCACCCGCTCGTCGCCGACGACCCCGATCACACGGACGAGAAGAGCGACAACGACCCCGAGGGCATCCACCACGTCCTCTACGAGGACGGCCACATCGAGCGGCTCACGGCGGAAGGCCTCCACCGCGGCGACCATCTCTACCGCAACCACCGGGGCAGGGTCGCCGCCGGCGTGGACCCGGACGACGCCGTGATCGGCGACTCGGAAGATAAACCGTAGGGTCGTTCCCGAGGTCGGACCGCGGCGATCAAGAAGCCCGGCGGACGGAAGCCGGAGGAGCCTTGAAATCGTTGCTCTGTTCTGGCGCACCGCTTCCGCGAGGTGCAGCGACGATTTCACAGCGACGGAGGCTTTCGGCCGCCGGGCGGCCGGGCAGCGTCACGACGCAGCCAGCGACTCGCGGGCGGCGGCGGCGACGGCGTCGGCCGTGATGCCGAAGTGGGCGTAGAGCGCGGGCGCCGGGCCTGAGGCGCCGAACGATCTCATCCCCACGAACCGCCCCCGCGACCCGATCCACTTCTCCCACCCGAAGCCGCAGGCCGCCTCGCAGGCCACGCGGGCCGTCACCGCGGCCGGCAGCACGCTCTCGCGATACGCGGGGCTCTGCTCCTCGAAGAGATCCCAGCTCGGCATGCTCACCACGCGGGCCCGCACGCCCGCCGCCGCAAGCTGTGCCGCGGCCTCGAGGCAGATCGACACCTCGCTGCCGGTGCCGATGAGGATGCAGTCGGGTTTGCCGCCCGGGGGATCGTGGAGCACGTAGGCGCCCTGGGCGACGCCGGCCGCCGCGCCGAGCGTCGAGCGGTCGAGCGTGGGGACGTTCTGCCGCGAGAGCACGAGCACCGCAGGGCGGTCGCCGCGCTTCATCACCACGCGCCACGCCTCGGCCACCTCGTTGGCGTCGGCCGGCCGCAGCACCGTGAGCCCCGGCACCGCGCGGGCGCTGGCGAGCTGCTCGATCGGCTGGTGGGTGGGGCCGTCCTCGCCGAGGCCGATCGAGTCGTGCGTGAGCACGTAGATCACGCCGAGATTGCCGATCGCCGAGAGCCGCAGCGACGGCTTCAAGTAGTCGAGGAACACGAAGAAGGTGGCGCAGTAGGGACGCAGGCCCGAGAGCGCCATCCCGTTGCAGGCCGCGGCCATGCCGTGCTCGCGGATGCCGAAGTGGAGGTTGCGGCCCGTGGGCGTGGCGGCCGAGAAGTCGCCGGCGCCAGGCACGAGCGTCATCGTCGAGGGGGCGAGGTCGGCGGAGCCGCCCATGAGCCACGGCACCGCGGCGCTCACGGCCTGGAGCACCTTGCCGCCGGAGACGCGGGTGGCGAGCCCCTTGGCGTCGGCCGGGAACGAGGGGATGCCGGCGTCCCAGCCGGGCGGCAGCGCGCCGTCGAGGAACCGCGTCAGTTCCGCGGCCAGGTCGGGCTGGGCCTTCGCGTAGTCGGCCGTGACCTTCTCCCAGGCCTCGTGCGCGAGGCTCCCGCGGCGGCCGAGCGTGGCCGCGAAGTGGGACGGCACCTCCGCGGGCACGCGGAACTGCGCGTCGGTCGGCCAGCCGTAGGCCTCCTTCGCCCCCTTGATCTCGTCGGGGCCGAGCGGCGCGCCGTGCGACTCGTGCGAGCCCGCCTTCTTGGGCGCCCCATACCCGATCACGCTCTTCACGATCACGAGCGTGGGTTTTTCCTGCTCGCCCTTGAACGCCTTGAGGGCCGCCCGCAGCGCCGCGGTGTCGTTCGCGTCGGCGACGTGCTCGACCCGCCAGCCGAGGCCGCGGAACCGGGCGGCCACGTCCTCGCTGAAGGCGAGGTGTGTCTCCCCCTCGATCG
>JBJTJO010000138.1:0-6192 GCA_046095965.1 Planctomycetaceae bacterium | reverse complement strand
CGAGAAGGGGCGGAAGAGCCGGCCCGACATCAAGCTCGGCATCTGTGGCGAGCACGGCGGCGATCCGCACTCGGTGCTGTTCTGCCACCACGTGGGGCTCGACTACGTCAGTTGCTCGCCGTTCCGCCTGCCGGTGGCCCGCCTCGCGGCGGCCCAGGCCGCCCTCGGCAAGACCGGGTGACTGTGGCCGTCCGCTGCCCCGCGGGGGCCCCTGCATGGATCTCACCCCCGAAGCGCAGCGGCTCGCCGTCATCGTCGCTGTCGTGGTGGCGCTCTGGTTCACCGAGGCGTTGCCGCTGGCGGTGACTGCCCTGCTCGGGGCCGCGGCCTGCGTGGTCGCCGGGGTGGCACCCGCCCGGGAGGTGTTCCGGCCGTTCGCCGACCCGCTCATCTTCCTGTTCATCGGGTCGTTCCTGCTGGCGGAGGCGATCCGCATCCACGGGATCGACCGGCGGCTGGCCTATGCCGTCCTCTCGGTGCGGTGGGTCGGCGAGCGACCAGTGCGGGTGCTGGCGGCCGTGGCCGTCGTGTCGATGCTCATCAGCGCATTCGTGTCGAACACGGTGACCGCGGCGATGATGCTTGCGATCGTGTCGGGCATCCTCGGCGCCGTCGAGGAGGCGGGGCGGCAGACGAGCCGCCCGCCGAACCCGGCCTTTGCCACGGGCCTGTTCCTGTGCATCGCGTTCGCGGCATCGATCGGGGGGCTGGCAACGCCGATCGGCACGCCGACGAATCTCATCGGCCTGGGGTTCATCCGCGACCAGCTTGGCGTGGCGGTGTCGTTCCCGGGCTGGTGCGCGGTGAGCCTGCCGGTGGTCGTCGTGCTAGGGACCGTCTGCGTGACGGTGCTCGCGAGGCTGTTCCCGGCGGGCATCGAGCGGCTCGAAGGCGTGACGGCCTATGTGGCCGGCGAGCGGGCCCGCCTGGGCGCGTGGACCATGGGGCAGCGATCGACCGCCCTGGCCTTTGCGATCACGGTCGGGCTGTGGGTTGCGCCGGGCGCGGTGCTCGCGGTCGTGGGCTCCGACCATCCGGCGTATCGGTGGCTCGCGGCCCGCTTTCCCGAGGGCGTGGCGGCCCTCGTCGGTGCCGTGCTGCTTTTCATCCTGCCCGGCGATCGTGATGCGGAGGGACGGCGGCGGCGGGCCGTGTCGTGGCGCGTGGCCCGGATCGACTGGGACATCGTGCTCCTCTACGGCGGCGGGCTCGCCCTCGGCGAACTCTGTTTCTCGACGGGGCTCGCGGCCGCCGTGGGCCGGTCGATCACAGGGTGGATTCCGGCCGGCCCCTGGGCCGCGGTGGCCCTCGTTGCCGTGGCGGCGCTCGTGGCCGTGGTCACGAGCGAGTTCACGAGCAACGTGGCGAGCGCCACCATGGTCGTGCCGATCGTGATCGCGATGGGCCAGGCCGCGGGCGTGGATCCACTGGCGGCCGCGCTCGCGGCCACGTTCGCCGCCAGCCTCGGGTTCATGATGCCGGTGAGTTCACCTTGCAATGCGATCGTCTACGGGTCGGGGCGGATCCCGCTGCGGGCGATGATGGCGAGCGGTGCGGTGCTCGACATCGTGGGCACGGCCGTGATCACCGCTGCGATGGTCGTCGTGGCCGCGGCCTGACGATCACATGCCCGGGTCGATGTGTGCGCCGCAGCGCGGGCACCGGGGTGTCGCGATCGGCCGGGGCGTCGGCCACCATCCGGTCGTCGAGCGGGCGTGCATGCGCGGGAAGTGCGACGGGAGGCAGTAGCCCTGCTCGTGGGCATGGTGCTTCAGCCACAGTTGTTCCCACGGGTTCGCGTGGAACATGTTCGGTGGCGGGCAGGTGGGCCCGCACGGGTCCCCGCACACGTTGCCGTGCCACGGTGGCGTCTGCACGTCCCGGCACCGACACCCTCCCGGCGCGCCGCCGCTCGCATCCCCCTCCATGATGATCGTTTCCTGGGCCGAGGCCGGGATGGCGACGGAGAGGGCGACGGCGGCGATCAACGCGATGGCGGTACGCACGATCTTCTCCCGGAGTGTAGGCACGAGATTTCGATTCCCCGGGTCGTATTCGGCGTCCGGGCTCTGGCGGATTGAGCGGCCGGAGCGGGGGGTGGGGACGCGTTGAACGGTGAAACCCTGCGGCTGGCGTCGCTCGTGCGGGTGCCGTGGCCGCGCCTGCCATCGGCCTGCCGGGTTGGCTAGGATGCAGGGGTCACGCGACGCATCCAGCCCCCTGCCGCGCCCTGCCGCCCCACCCGCTTGCCCGCGATCACCCTCGACTACGGCGCCGCTGAACCGCTCGTGCTGGAACCCGGTGCGGGCGCCGTTGCGGCCGACTGCCGTGGGCCGGCGGGCGAGTCGGGGGCGGCCGCCCAGCGGCTCGTGGCCGAGGCGCTCGCCCGTCCCGCGCACGGCCCGCCGCTCGCGGCCCACGTGGTTCCCGGCGACCGCGTGGTCGTCGCGCTGGCGGGAGACGTTGCGCAAGCCGCCGCGGTCGTCGCGGCGGTGGGCGAGGGGCTCGCCGTGGCTGGTGTGACACCGGCGGAGATCTCCGTCCTCGGCGCACCGTCGCTCGACGAGGGACGAGCTGTAGCCGGCGCGGGAACGCTGCCGGCGGGCGCGGTTGCGTTCGATCCCACGCTCGATGCCGCGACCGCCTACCTCGCCGCCGACGAGGCCGCGCGGCCGCTCTACCTCGCGCGGGCGCTCGTCGATGCCGACGTGGTCGTGGCCGTGGGGGAGTGGGGCTGGAACGCGGCCCTGGGTGGCCGGTCGCTCGAGGGGGAGTTGTGGCCCACGTTCTCCCGGCTCGCCTGTCGTCGCGACCTGGCCCGGACGCTCGCCCGGCGCGGCCGCCACGCGCTGCCGGATTGGAAGGCGGCGATGCAGGAGGTGTCGTGGCAGCTCGGCGTGTGCGCGAGCCTGCGGCTCGTCGCCGGCCGAGGAGACTCGCTCCACGCCGCGCGCTTCGGCCTGCCCGACGAGGCCGGCCGCCGTGCCCGGGACGCGGCCCGGGACTGGTGCCCGCACGTCGCGGCGCCTGCCGACGTGGCCGTGGCGTCGGTCGCCGACACGGCGGCCGGCTTTACCGGCGTGACCCGCGCGCTGGCCGCCGCGTCGCGGGTCACGCGGCCCGGAGGCACGGTCTGCGTCGTCGGCCGCGTGGCCGCGGGGCCGGGCATCATCTTCGAGCGCTGGCGGCAGGGCGCGCCGCTCGACGGGCTCGTCCACGAGGCGGCCGCGAGCGCGGACCCGGCACTGGTCGCCGACGCGCTCGAGACGCGGCTCTTCGCCCGCGCCCTCGGCGACCGGCGGCTCGTGCTCCTCTCCGACATCGACGCCGAGGCGGTCGAAGACCTGGGCTTCGGACACGCCGCGGGCCCGGATGCCGTGGAGCGACTCGCGCACCGCGCCGAGAACCTCGTCGTGCTCCACGAGGCCGACCGGATGCTGCCGCAACTCGCCGGGTGATTTCCGGGGGGAAGTGTGGCATAGTGGCGGGCATGGCAACCAAGGAAGCCACCCTCCCGGGGCCCGCCGAGCGAGCCGCCGCCCTCAAGGCGCGGCGGCAGCTCAAGATGGCCCGCTCCGCGCACGCCTACGTCCGTGGCAACACCAAGAACTTCTACGAGTGGCTCGAGGGGAGTACCGGCGAGACGGTGCCGGCCGGGCCCGCGATCTGGATCTGCGGCGACTGTCACGCCGGCAACATCGGGCCGATCGCCAGCGCCAAGGGCACCGTCTCGATCCAGATCCGCGACCTCGACCAGACCGTGATCGGCAACCCCGCTCACGACCTGATTCGGCTCGGGCTCTCGATGGCCAGCGCCGCCCGGGGCTCCGACCTGCCCGGCGTGACCACGGCGCGGATGATGGAACAGATCGTCGAGGGCTACGAGCAGAGTTTCGCTGCCGTGGCGGATGCCGACGACGAGTGGCCCGAGGTCGTGCAGAAGGCGATGAAGGCCGCCCTCAAGCGCGGGTGGAAGGATCTGGCCAGGGAGCGGATCGAGGACACGAAGCCCACGATCCCGCTGGGCAGGACGTTCTGGCCCCTCTCGCGGGAGGAACGCGAGGCGGTCGATGCGCTGTTCGCCACCGACGCGGGCCACCGGCTCGTGACCGCGCTCAAGTCACGTCCGGACGACGCCGACATCGAGGTGGTCGATGCGGCCTACTGGGTGAAGGGCTGCAGTTCGCTCGGCCTGCTCCGCTGCGCCGCGCTCGTGGCCGTCGGCGGAAAGAAGGGCGAACTGTGCCTGATCGACATCAAGGAGGCGGTGCCGGCGCTCGCCCCGCATGCCACCGAGCCCGAGATGCCGGCCGACCACGGCGCGCGCGTCGTGGCGGGAGCCTGGCATCTCTCACCGGCGCTCGGCGACCGGATGCTTGCCGCCAAGGTGCTCGACAGGCCCGTGTTCGTGAGGGAACTCCTGCCGCAGGACCTGAAGTTCGACGTGGCCGACCTCACCTGCGAGGAGGCGATGCGGCTCGCGCGGTTCCTGGCGACCGTCGTGGGCAAGGCCCACGCCCGCCAGATGGACGAGCCCACGCGGACAGCGTGGCAGGAGGTGCTCAGCGGCCACCGCTCGAAGACGCTCGACGCGCCGTCATGGCTGTGGGCGAGCGTGGTGGACCTCCTCGCGACGCACGAGAAGGCCTATCTCGAGCACTGCCGGCGCTACGCGACCGAGTCGGCCGCGACGTGACGCGGTGGGCTCACGCACCTGCCTGGCTGGCCTCTGCACGCACACGTTGTTCAGTCACCACGAAGGTGACCGGGTGACGATGCGGTGACGCAGTGACGTCGCCTTGATCGGGCCCCAGCGGCGGGAGTCGTTCGAGGCGGCGGGGTGGTCGCCGAGCACGAGGATCTCGTCCGCGGCGAGGGTCCACGAGGCGCGGCCGTCGGCGCCGGGTCGCCAGGCGACGTCACGCCAGCGCGTGACCTCCGCGACGGTCACGCGGTCGTCGCCGTCGATCGCGAGCGCCGGAGCCGTGTCGTCGCCCGTCGGTCCCGGCCAGGGGACGGCGACCAGCCATGCCTCCGGGGCGGCGACCGGGAGGCATGACCGCGACGTCGAGACGGCGGCGGCCGGCGGCACGCGCCACGTCGCGAGCACGAACCGCCCGTCGAGCCGACCCGCCACGACGGCGTGGCGGCCCGGGGTCGTGAGCGGCCGGGTAGCGACCGTCTCGCCGACGCGGATCCGCACCGCCGCGGGAGTCGCGGCCGCCGCGGACCGAACGTCCACCACCGCCGCCAGGCCGACGTCGCAGACCACCGCGAGCACCCGCGTCGCGCCTCCATCGAACGCCGCGTCGGCGAGCACCTCGCCGGCGGGCCGTGACCATGCCCAGCCGGCCTCGGCCGCGGGCGGACCCTCGGGTGCCTCGTCGGGCACGACGGAGCCGATCTCCGCGAGCAGCCGCGGGCCCTCGAGGACGACCGTGCCGTCGATCGCGAGATCGCCCTCCACGAGCGACACCTCCTCGCCCGGCAGGCCCACGACCCGCTTGATCGCGAGCGCGTCGGTGGCCGCGAGCACCCAGCGCTCGAACCGCCGTGGCCGCCGCAGCCGGTCGAGCGCCGGAAACGGGCCGGTGCGGACGACGTCGCCGGGCAGGAGCCCCGGCCCCATGGACACGCCCTCGACCTCGAACCGCCGCGGCACGGCGAGCCAGCCCGCCACGCAGGCGGCGGCGAGCGCCGCACCGATGATCAGCCGCCGACGCGGACCCACTGGTGGCTCCGGGCGCTCGCCAGCACCGCGTCGCAGACCTTCTGGGTCTCGAGCGCGTCGCGGAACGTCGGATGGCAGGGCCGCTTCTTCGCGTAGGCCTCGAGGAAGTCGGCCACCTGGTGGACGAACGAGTGCTCGTAGCCGATCGCCAGGCCCGGCACCCACCACTTGCCCAGGTAGGGATGGTCGCCGTCGGTCACGTGCACGCTCTTCCAGCCCCGCATCGGCCCCTCCTCCTTGTAGTCGAAGACCTGCAGCCGGTGGATATCGTGGAGATCCCACTTCAGGCTCATGTTCTCGCCGTTGATCTCGAAGGTGTAGAGCGCCTTGTGCCCACGGGCATAGCGCGTGCTCTCGAAGAGCCCGAGCGACCCGTTCGTGAAGTGGCAGAGGAACGAGCAGGCGTCGTCGATCTTCACCGGCTCCACCTTGCCGGTGAGCTGGTGCTTCCGCTCCTTCAC
>JBJTJO010000137.1:0-4792 GCA_046095965.1 Planctomycetaceae bacterium | reverse complement strand
CGTGCCCGCGGGGGCGACGGTCGAGACCCCGATGAACATCCCGGCGGGGTAGCGCACGCCCGCGGGCACCACGCAGTGGTTCCCGAGGAAGGTCTCGTCGCCGAGGCCGGTCTCGCGCACGGTGATGCCCGACGGGCGGAGCTCGGGCCCGGCGAGGTAGATGCCGTCGGCGAAGAACGATCCCGCACCGATCGAGAGCGTCTCGGGCAGGGTGTCGATGATCGTGCTGACCTCGCTGCCCTTCCCGATCCGCATGCCCGCGAGGCGCAGCCACATCGGCCAGAGGAGCGTTCCGCTCAGCCAGCGGCCCGCGGCGTCGAGGGTCGCGATGCGCTGCGCGATCCGCCACGCTGCGGGTCCGTAGCGCGGGTAGGTCCCCGGACGGACCGGACCGAGCCAGCGCAGGCCGAGCGCCGAAAGCACCAGCCACGCGGGCACCGAGAGCAACCCTGCCGCGACCAAGAACGCCGCGAGTTCGAGCGACATCGTGGGCCGGTCGAGCCAACCGCGGAGGGCGCCGAGCTCGAAGCGGGCGAGGGCGACCGCGACCGCGAAGGCCACGAGCCCGGCGGCGAGGGCGAAGCCGAGGCGGCCCACGACCGCGAGCAGGGTGTGGCTCCACGGCCCCCACGCCGATCGCGGCGCGGGCGGCGAGTCGGCGGGCGTCCCGAGCCGCGCCGCGGGCACGCCGCCCCAGCGTTCGCCGGCCGGCACCGCGACGCCGCCGCGCACGAGCGCGAGCGGCTCGACCTCGGCCCCGTCGCCGACGGTGCAGCCGGGCTCGAGCGTGGCGCGGATGCCGATCACGGCCCGGTTGCCGATCCGCACTGGTCCGTGCTCGATGCCGCCGCGGTGCGTGCGGGCGGTGAGCAGCGCGGCGTCGCGGCCGAGGATCGCGTCGTCGCCGATCTCGAGCAGGTCCCAGCCGCCGCGAGCGAGATTCACGCCGCGGTGGATGTGGACCCGCCGGCCCACGCGGGCCCCGAGCCGCCGCAGCGTCCACGCGTGGAGCTCGGTGCCCTCGATGAGGGCCCACGGGATCGTCGCGGCGACCTGCCCGACGAGCCATTCACCGAGGTAGCGGCCGCTCCAGGCCTCGACGCGGCCGGGTCGGTAGCGGCCGAGGAAGATCGCCTTCACCGCCAGCGTGGCCGCCAGTCCGAACGGCAGCCGGAGCCCGGCCACGACGAACGCCGCGACCGGGACGAGGACCGCGAAAGCCACCGGATCGAGCCGCGCGGAAGCCCACGGCACGACGAGGAAGAGACCCGCGAACGCCGCCGCCCCGGTCAGCGTGAAGCCGGCCGCAAGCAGCGCCGCCTGGGCCGTCGCCGCGACGACCGGCGAGAGCCGATCGCGGATCGCGGCCCGCTCGATCCGTACCGTCGACGCCCGGCCCGCGGCCAGCGTGCCCGCAAGACCTTCCGCGGTGCGTTTCGCGTAGAGGTCGCGCACCGACAGCTCGGCCCCCACGAGCTTCCGCAGCCAGAGCAGGAGCTCGACCGCCCGCAGCGAGTCGCCGCCGAGGTCGGTGAAGAAGTCGGCGTCGGTCGCGGGGGCCCGGTCGAGGCCGAGGGCCCGGGCCATGCACGCGGCGACCCGCTCGACGGGCGGCCGCGACCGATCGGCCGCGATCGCCTCGAGTTCCGCCGCGGCATCGCCCGACTCGGGCGGCAGGCCCGCCGCGAGCGCCGCCGCCACCGCGCGACCATCGACCTTCCCGCTCACCGAGACCGGGATCGCCTCGGCGACGAGCGCGATCGCGGGGGCCATGTACGCGGGAAGCCGCTCGCGGGCCCACGCCGCGAGTTCGCGCGACGGATCAGCGAGCGTCGCGCCGGCCCGCAGCGTGACGATCGCCCCGAGCCGCGGCCGCGCCGGCCCGCCCGCCACCGCGCACGCCGCGGCGGCGACCGCCGGATGCGTCACCAGGCACGCCTCGACCGCACCGAGCTCGATGCGGTAGCCGCGCAGCTTCACCTGCCCGTCGATCCGCCCGAGGTACTCGAGCTCGCCGCCCGGCCGCTTCCGCACGAGGTCGCCGGTGCGGTAGGCCCGCTCGCGGCCCGCGACCGGGCCGAACCGCCGCGCGGTCTCGTCGGACCGCTCGCGGTAGCCGCGCGAGACGGAAACGCCCGCGATGCAGAGTTCGCCTTCCTCGCCGTCGGGCCGTTCGCGGCCGTCGTCGCCGACCACGAACGCCTCGTTCCCCTCGACCGCGACGCCGATGTGTACCGGCACGCCCGGCCGCATCGCGCCGCGGGTGATCGTCACCGTGCACTCGGTCGGCCCGTAGCCGTTCTAGAGCCGCAGCGCCGCGCTCCAGAGGTCGCTCAGGTCCTGCGGAAGGGCCTCGCCGCCGACGTAGAGCAGCCGCAGCGCGGGCAGCTCGCGGCGCGGATCGACCACGCCCATCGCCCGCAAGAGCGTCGGCGGCGGGCAGAAGACGGTGATGCCCCGCCCGCGCAGCCACGCGGGAAGGTCGGGGCCCGAACGGACGGTCTCGTCGTCGACGGGCACGAGCGTCGCCCCGCACGCGAGGGCGAGCCAGGTCTCCTCGACGCTCGAGTCGTAGGCGTTGCTCGAGCATTGCGCGACGCGGTCGCCCGGCCCGAGGCCGAAGCGGCGGACGTCGCTCACGACGAGGTTCGCGATCGAGCGGTGCTCGATCATCACGCCCTTCGGGGCGCCGGTCGTGCCGCTCGTGTAGATGAGGTAGGCGAGCCCGCCGGGCGTCGAGCGCGGACGCGGGCCCGACGGCCCGATCGCCGCGACCTTCGTCGCATCGACGATCGGCGCTCCTGCGGCGAGCGGTGCGATGCGGCGGCCTCCCGCGGCGTCGGTCACGATCGCGAGGGGCCGGGCGTCGGCGATCACCGCCTGCAGATGCGCGTCGGGAAAGGCCGGATCCACGCAGCAGAATGCATGGCCGCGGCGGGTGACCGCGAGCTGCGTCGCGTAGACCTCGACGCCGCCGCGCGGCAGGACCACCAGCACGAGCTCCTCGCCGCTTCCCCCGCCCTCCGGAAGCGCCGCCGCGAGGCCCTCGGCGAGGGCGTCGAGTTCCGCGTAGGTGACGCTCCGCCCCGGCGCCTCGATCGCGAGGCGGTCGCGATGGTCGCGGACCGCCGCCGCGAAGATGCGGTCAAGCGTGTCCATGCCCGGCGAGCCGCCGCAGGTGCGGCGCGACGATCGCGGCGATCCGGGCCCGTTCCTCGTCACCGAGACGTGCGTAGCCGCCGACGGTCCGCCCGCCGCAATGGCCGCAGCCGCAGCGGAACGGATCGGCGAGCGACCATTCCGTCGAGTCGTAGTCGAAGCGGAGCTGCTCGCCCGCGGCGAGGTCGCGGACCGCGACGACGCGAAGCCCCTCGATCCGCACCGTGGGCCGGCACGAGTGGTTCAGGAACCACCACGGCGCTTCCGACGCCTCGCCCTCGGCCAGGGCCTCGGGCCGCGGATGCAGGTGCGACGCGACATCGACCTGGATGCTGTAGCGGTCGGGCTTCGACCGGATCACGCCGTCGAGGACGAGCACCGTTCCGCCCTCCGGAACCGCCACCGCCGTGAAGAGCCCGCGGCCGCCGGGAGCAGGAGCGACGCGGACGCGTGGCGATGATGCCGATGCGGGCATCGCCGGAGCATACGGGCAATCGCCGGAACCGCGCGCACCGAGCCGCCGGCCCGGCCTCGCACTGGGTGCGAAACCGGACCGGCGGCGTCGGGCTCAGGGGGTCGAGACGATCAGCGTCGGCGGCGGGTTCCCGCAAGACCGGCGAGGCCGAGCACCGCGAGGGCGCCCGGGGCGGGGACGACGCCCGACACCGTCACCATGTCGTGGCGGAGCGTCCCGCTGCCCGCCCAGGTCGAAGTTCCGGTGGTGGCGACGTACCCCGAGGTCCCGGGGGCGAAGATCGCGACGATGCGGAAGGCGAAACTGGCGTTGTTCGACGCGCTGGCGATCCCGGCCAGGCTGACCGTGCGGCCGTTGTACCAGGCGTCGCCGCCGAGATCCGCCGAGAAGATCCCGTCGCCGAGGAGACCGCTCGACGAGAAAGTCGTGCCGTCGAGCGAGTACTGGAACTGCACGAAGCGGCTCGAGGTGTTCGAGTGCCGGGTGTCCCACGAGACGCTGATGTCGTAGAAGCCGACGGTACTGACGTTGAACTGCACGCCACGCTCGCCGCTGCCCGAGCCTTGGACCCCGTAGGAAGTGGTGTTCCACGCGTAGTTCGGGGGGGCGGTGGTGACCGGGTCCGACGAGCCGCCGGACGCGGCCCCCGACGCGAAGGTCGCGGTCACGCCGCCGATGAGCGACGCGGTACCCGCACCGACCGCCGCGGTCGGGCTCGCGGTGCCGCCCGGCACGGTCGCGGTCGACGCTCCCTTGAAGTTCCACTGGGTGACGACGTCGGCGTGGACCGACACCGCGACGGCAAGGGCCAAGGCCCGAGCGACCTGCTTGATCATCTCTTTGCTCCTCAGGGGTGAAGGGAACGGGAAGGGACACCGCCCGCCCGAGGGAGGCGGGTCCGAAAAGGTGCCCCAGGATCGAGACCGGTCCAGTGAGCGTTCCGTCAGGGTTGCGCACAGCCCGCCAAGTCGATGCGCCGCAAGGGCTTCACGCCGTCGCGTACGCGGTGACCAGCCCGGCACCCGGGTAGTAGCGGGCGAGGATCCGCCGCCAGTCCGCGCCCTTGCGGGCCATGCCCTCGGCGCCGTACTGGCACATGCCCGCGCCGTGGCCGAAACCGCGGCCCTCGAGCGAAAGCTCGGTCGCCGAGAACGAGAC
>JBJTJO010000136.1:0-3057 GCA_046095965.1 Planctomycetaceae bacterium | reverse complement strand
TCGCTCATCTTGCTCTCGTAGAAGTCCACGACCGTGAACGTGTCGCTGACCGCCTTCGGCGGCGTGCCGGCGGTGGGGAAGGTCACCTTCACGTCGTCGCCGGGGAGGAAGAGGAAGCGGTCCACGCCCGAGGGGTCGCGGAAGCTCGCCAGGCCGATGCCGGGCACGATGCCGGTGAACTGCTCCCGCGCCGGATCCATCGTGCGGCCCTCGTCGGGCCGGGCGGCCTGGAACGGGTCGGCGGGCCGCCGGGCGCCGCCGGGCGCCGTCTCCGCCGGGGCCGTGGCGGCCAGAAGCGCATCGACCTGCCCGTCGAGCTGCCGCGCCGGCTCGTCGCCCTCGGCCGCGTTGCCGGCCGCGTCAGCCCGGGCCCGGTCGGCGGCCTGCTTCTCGCGCCACACCCGCTCGCGCTCCACCCGCATCCGCCGGTGCTGCCACCCAGCGCCCTCGAGCGCCGGCCGCGTCACCTGCGGCTGGGCCGCGTCGGACTGGCTATCGACCGTGTCGTAGCCGCCGTCCTTGAGGTCGAAGGAGAGCTGCCGGCGGTTCTCCGGATGCTGCAGGTAGCGGCCGAAGTCGCTCACGCCCGCGTGGGTCGCCTCGTCGATGCCGATGAACATGATCTGCCGCGTCACCCACTGGCCGCGGACCTGGAAGGAGAGCATCGCCGGCACGGCGACCGTCGGCGTCATCCCGGCGATCTGGTCGCCGGCCGCCTTCCTGATCTCCTCCATGTGGAAGGCGGGATCCGTGAAGCCCGAGAGGCTGTGGGTCTCGAAGACGAGGTCCGAGAGGATGCCGTGGATCCGCGTCTGCATCTCGTGCGAGAAGCCCGCCATCACGGCGTTGACCACGATCATCGTGGCCACACCGAGCGTCACGCTCACGACGCTCGCCAGCGCGATCCAGCGCGTGCGGAGATAGCGCCAGCAGAGAAGGAGCTTGTACATGCGGGGACCTTGCGCGGGCTGGGGAAGGTAGCAGCGTCGCCCGGCGGAAAGAAGGGCGAAAAAGTGCCGATCTCTGCCGCTCCCTCTCCCTCTGGGAGCGGGCCAACACATCCTCTCCCTCTCCCTCTGGGAGAGGGCCGGGGTGAGGGTGCTTTCCTCGCCCCTTCATCCATCCCTGCACCCTCACCCGGCCTTCGGCCACCCTCTCCCAAAGGGAGAGGGAATGACACGGACTCGTCCGCCGGCCTTACGCCTTCGGCCGGTGGATCGGGAAGAGGATCACGTCGCGGATGCTCGCCGCGGCGGTGAGGAACATCACGAGCCGGTCGATGCCGATGCCGAGGCCACCGGCCGGCGGCATGCCGTGCCGCAGGGCACGGATGAAGTCGTGGTCCATGCGGGCCATCGACTCCTCGGCGGGCAGCCCGGAGAGTTGGGTCTTGAACAGCTCCTCCTGGAGGTCGGGGTCGTTAAGCTCGGTGTAGGCGTTGGCGAGCTCCATGCCCGCCACGTAGAGCTCGAACCGCTCCGCGACGTGGGGCTGGCCCGCCTTCCGCTTCGTGAGCGGGCAGACGGCGGCGGGATAGTCGATCACGAACACGGGGCCCGAGAGCGTCTTCTCGACCGTGGCCTCGAAGAGGTCGCTCTTCACGACGTCGGGATGGCGGTCCTTCGTCTCGATGCCCTGCGTGGCGGCCGCGGCCGCCACGCTCGCGGGATCCGCGGGATCGCAGCCGGTCACCTCGCGGAGGAGATCGTCGTACGTCGCCCGGCGGAACGGCGGCGTGAGATCGACGGTGTGCCCCATCCACTCGAAGCGGGCGGGCGTGCCGGCGGTGGCCGCCGCGGCCACGAGGATCGCCTCCGTGAGGTCCATCATGGAGAGATAATCGCCGTAGGCCTCGTAGGCCTCGAGCATCGTGAACTCGGGGTTGTGCCGCGGGCTCACGCCCTCGTTGCGGTAGACGCGGCCGAGCTCGAAGACCCGTTCGAGCCCGCCGACGAGGAGCCGCTTGAGGTGCAGCTCCAGCGCGATCCTCAAGACCAGCGGCATGTCGAGCGCGTTGTGGTGCGTGGTGAAGGGGCGGGCCGCGGCGCCACCGGCGGTCTCCTGGAGCGTGGGCCCCTCGATCTCGAGGTAGCCGCGGTCGGCGAGCACGCGGCGGACCGTCTCGATGATCCTGCTTCTCGCCACGAACCGCTCGCGGACACCCTCGCCGTGGATGAGGTCGAGGTAGCGCATCCGCTGGCGGAGGTCGGTATCGACGAGGCCGTGGAACTTGTCGGGGGGCGTCTCGAGGCTCTTCGCCAGGAACGTGATCCCCGAGGCGAAGACCGTCATCTCGCCCGTCTTCGACCAGCCGAGCCGACCGTCGATGCCGGCCAAGTCCCCGAGGTCGAGGCAGTCCACGATCTTCCAGGCGTCGGGGCCGACCTGCTTCTTGCCGAGCATGATCTGGATCCGCCCGGTGCGGTCGTGGAGGTCGAGGAACACGAGGCTGCCGGCGCTGCGGAGGAGCATGATCCGGCCGGCGACGCGGACCGTCGGCCCGTCGTCGGCCTGCTTGTCGAGGGCGTCGCCGCGGGTGCGGACCCCCGCGATCGCCTCCACGCCGTCGAGCCGGCCGCCCCAGGGATCGACGCCGAGGGTGATGAGCCGGTCGAGCTTCGCGCGGCGGGCCTGCTCGAGCTGGGCGCCGGTGCCGGTGGGTGATGGCGTGGGGTCGGTGGGCGTCGGCATGCGGATCGACATCCTCGTGGCCGGCCGGCGGCGGTGCCGACGGCGGGAGCGGGATTGTCGGGCATCCGGTCGGTTTGGTGAAGGGGTGGACGGCGTAGAATCCCCGCGATCGCCCGGGCGACGTGCGCCGGGCCCCACCCGAGAGGCGAGATCGTGACCACCGTCGGCCAGCCGTCGCTGTTCAGCGTGGAGTTGCGGACCGCGCGGTGGGCCGAACTCGTCGAGTGGTACCGCCACGTCGCCGGCGGCGAGCAGCGCGTAGCCGTCGTCGATGACGCGGACGAGCACCCGCAGGCCGACGGTGGGAGCGGGATTGTCGGGCATCCGGCCGGTTTGGTGAAGGGGTGGACGGCGTAGAATCCCCGC
>JBJTJO010000135.1:0-6034 GCA_046095965.1 Planctomycetaceae bacterium | reverse complement strand
CGGGCACAATACCTGAGGAGGTGCTCGAGGCTCCTCATGTAGCTCGGCACGTCGCGGTCCACGAGGGCGATGCGGACGCTCGCGTCGCCGGAAAACCAGCTGTTCTGCCAGGCGAGCATGTCGGCGGCGGCCTCGGCGTCGAGGAGTCCGTGGCGGAGAAACCAGCGCACGAGTCTCGTGCGGACGCGTTCGGTGAGCGCCAGGAGGTCGGCCGGCGTGACCGGCCTGGCAGGCAAAAACGCGACGCCTTCTTGAACCGGCATGAAGAGGCCGTCGGTGACGCACGCGTGGAGGTGGACGTGGCGGTTCAAGGCGGAGCCGAAGCGGTGAAGGAAGGAGACGGCGCCGAGCCGCGGGCGGAGGGACGGACCGGCGGCGGCGTCAGGCACGATGGCCACCGCGTCGCCGAGCCACCGCTCGATCTCGTCGAGAAAGATCCGCGCGAGGGCGGTGACGGCTGCGGGCCGGTCGGCAAGGATGCCGCGCAGGCGCTTCGGTACCGAGATCACCCACTGCCGGACGGGCACCGGCGGGATGACGCGGTCGGCGAGGTGCGCCGCCGTCTGGGCCATGCGGCGGCCGGTGCAGGACGGGCAGACGCCCCTGCCCTTGCAGGAGAGGGCGACCAGAAAGCCGTGGCCGCAGCCAGTGCAGCGCGCTTGTGCAAAGCCGAAGCAGAGGATGCCGCAGCGGAGATACTCCCGAAACTCTCCCTCGACGTGCGTGGCGACGGGCCGTTCGCCGAGGCTGCGAACGGTGAGCCAGCTCTCCAGGTGCCGGCTGACGAACCGATGAAGCGGCGTCTTCTCGGGACGACGGCGTTCGTAGCGATCTGCACGTCGGGGCCGCCACGGGCCGGAAGGGCGGCACGGTCGAGACCGGCGTGTGCAGACCGTGACCACGCGTGCATCCGCCGCCGGGAGAGTTCCCGGTAAGGAAGACGGACGCGGAGGCGGTCAGGGGCAGCGGGCACCGCGACATGCCGCAGGGAGGAGCTGGCGCGAGCCACTTTCGGGCACCCTCACCCCGGCCCTCTCCCCGAGGGAGCACGAACGGCGTCTGCCGGGCATTCCCGACGACGCGGAAGGAAAGCCACGAATGATTCGGGAATCGCGAACTCCGCGCGCCGTCCATGGCTCGTTTGGTCCCTCCCGCTGGCCCTCCATCCTATCGGCTCGGGGCCGCTGGCGGCCCAGCGCGCGGCACGGTTGGTCACGATCGGCACCTTCATGATCGTCACGTGAAAAAACGCCGGTTTCGGCAAGCGGCGGCCGGGCCGTTTCGGTGTGATGCCCCCGTGGTCGGGAGCGAAGGGAATCCCGGCCCGGGCCCTGAGACACAAGGAGGTTGCCATGCAGACGCCCATGCTGAGTTCGCACGCCCAAAACGCGATCCTGACGCTGGCCGAGATCAAGGCCGCGATCGAGGCCTTCGAGCGCGGGGCGACGAACGTGTTCGACGCACTCGACACGATCGTGGTCGTGACCGAGGCCTACGAGGCCGTCGCCGAGTCCCGCCGCGACGCGGCGTAGACGAGGCGTCTCGCCCGCACATCCGAGAGCGATCGTGGGGTTCGGCCATCAGCCACCCCGCCGACGGCGCCGCGAGCCGCCGCGTGACCGCGTGCCGGAACCGGGTGTGTCGTCGCTCGGGACGCGGGCCGCGCGGCTGACAAGCCCTTGCCCCGGCGTTAGAACTGGATCGAGCGACGCGGCGGCACGGCCTCTCGTCGCCCACCCACCTGAAGCCACCGCCCCCGGATCGACTTCGATGCAACCCCGAGCCACCCACGCGCGGAAGGAATACGAGCAGGGCGCGCTCGACGAGGCGACGGTCGCCCGCGACCCGTTCACGCAGTTCGCGGCCTGGTACGACGCGGCTGTCGCCGCCGGAATCACCGAGCCCGAGGCGATGACGCTCGCCACCGCCACGCCCGACGGCCGGCCCTCGGCCCGCGTCGTGCTCCTGCGGGGCTTCGACCCGCGGGGCTTCTGCTTCTACACCAACTACACGAGCCGGAAGGGGCGGGAACTCGCGGCCAACCCGCACGCCGCGCTCACCTTCCACTGGGCCGCGCTCGAGCGGCAGGTGCGGATCGAGGGCCGCGTCGAGAAGACGACGGATGCGGAGAGTGACGAGTATTTCCGGAGCCGGCCGAGCACCTCGCGGATCGGCGCCTGGAGCTCGCCGCAGAGCGAGGTGCTCGCCGACCGGGCCGCGCTCGAGGCGCTCTTCGCCGATTTTCGCGGCCGACACCCCGACGATGCGGCCATCCCACGGCCGGAGCACTGGGGGGGCTTCCGACTCGTGCCGGAGCGGATCGAGTTCTGGCAGGGCCGGCCGAGCCGCCTCCACGACCGGCTCGTCTTCCGCCGCCCTCCCGGCGGGGACTGGATCCTCGAACGGCTCGCGCCGTGACGGCCCACGCGGTCAGCCGGCGCCGCCGTCGAGTGCGTCGAGCCGCGCGAGCACCGCGGTGAGTCGCTCCTCGATCCGCGCGACCCGCGCCTCGAGGCTCACGTCCGACACCGCGGCCGGAACGCGCGGGATATCATCTGCCGTACGGTCGTGATCGTCCGCGCGGTCGTTCGCGGCGGCCGGCATCGTGCCCGCCATGCCGAGTTGCGACCGCACCTTCTCGAGTTTTTCGGCCGGCAGGAGGCCGTGGGTGAGCAACCGGCCGCGGCCCGGCGGCGAGAGCCAGACCACGAGCCCCCGCGCGGCGAGCCGGTCGAGGTGGCTGCGGAGCACGTCGAGATCGGGAAGCGGGTCCATGCGGCTGGCCCGGCCGCGGAGGTCGCCCTCGGTCTGCTCGCCCCGCAGGAGCAGTTCGCCCAGGATCGCGAGCTCCTCCTTCTCGACGCCGAGCCACTCGTAGGCGAGATGGCGGTAGCGGGGGATCTTGCCGCTGCCGAAGACCTCGGCCATCGCGCCCGAGGCCTTGAGCGACTGGATCGCCCGCGTCACCTGCTCCTCGTCGAGGGTCATCACGGGGTCGCGGTTGCTCTTCTGGTTGCAGCCCGTCACGAGCGCGTTGAGCGACAGCGGATACTGGTCGGGCGTCGTCTTGCCCTTCTCGATGAGCGTGCCGAGCACACGGCGCTCGATCGCGTCGAGCGGCCGGACGGTCGCTTGTGTCGCCGGGGTTTCGCTCATGGTGCCACCGCCTCCGGCGCGCTCACTTCCGGCCCCGGGTCTCGAGCACGTAGCGGAGCAGGTCGTTGAACTCGCGGCGATCACCGAGGAGCTGCACGAGCCCGCCCGGCATCAGCGAGACCGGCGACGCGACCACCTCCTCCACGTCGGCCCGGGGAATGCGGACCGGCTCGGGCTGGGCGGGCAGACGGAGTACGACCTCCCGGTCGTTGTCCTCGACCTTGATTCCGGTCACCTGCTTGCCGGCGGCGGTGATGACCGTGACCTGGGCGTAGTCGGGATCGATCCGCTTCGACGGGTTGAGGATCGATTCCACCACCTCCGCATCGGACAGCGGCGTCTTCAGGTCGGGCAGGTTCGGCCCCCGCCGGACCGCGCCCGCCGGCGGATCGTGGCAGGTGTAGCAGGTGGAGCGGGCGTCGTAGAACAGTTTCTTGCCGCGGGCAGCGTTGCCGCGGGCCCGCGCCACCTCAGCCAGCTGCACGGGGTTGGCCGCGAGCAGCTCCTTCTCGAGCGCGACGTTGCCCTTCATCTCGGCGGCGTGCGCCGCCCCGGCGGCGACCAGATCGGGCTCGAGCGGATGCGCGGCGAGCAGTTCGTCGGGGTTCCAGAACGTCGAGCGCGAGGCGGTCTCCTCGCGGACCTTCTTGACGAGGGCGGCACTCACGGGCGCGGCCTTGTTGCCCCAGGTGTTCCGCACGAAGGTCAGCACCGCCGCCGTCTCCTCGTCGTTCAGGAGCGCGCGGAAGGCCGTCATCGGCGGCACGCCGCGGGCCGGATCGTAGGCCTGGCCGTTGACGGTCATCGGTCCCCAGAGCCCGTGGAGCACGCTCTTCGCCAGCCGCTCCTCGCTGCCGAGCACCCAGGGGCTGCCGACGAGGGTCGGGTAGATGGCACCCATGCCCTTGCCGTGGGGCTGATGGCACGTCATGCAGTGGGCCTCCCGCTGGTAGATCTCGGCCCCCTTCTGGTAGGCCTTGCGGTCGGCTTCGGCGAGGTGCGCCGGGGGGTCGAACTTCACGAACTCTCGCTCGGGCTGGGCCACGAAGCCCCCGGCCCCGTCCTGATCGACGTCGTGCCACAAGTGCTTCACGGTCGCGGCGGCCATGGCCGCGTGCGGCACCTTCGAGTCGAGGAGCTTCTTCAGGAGCGCCTCGTCCCGCATGCCGTGCTGCTGGTGGAGCCAGAGCGCCTCGAGGAGATGGTGGGCCTGGGTCTCGTCGTCGGGGTTGAAATCCTTCATCCACTTCTTCGTGGCCGCGATCACGTCTTCCGTGGGCCGCCCCGAGAGCTCGACGCGGGTGCGGTGCCGGACGCCGTCCACCGGATGTTCGAGGTTCTCGAGCAATGCCTCGATCGGCTGCCCGGCGATCGCCACCGGCTTCTGGAGCGGCCGGCCCGTGGCGGTGAGCCGGAAGATGCGGCCGTGGGTGTGGTCGCGGTTCGGGTCGCGGATGTTGTGCTGCATGTGGCCGATGATCATGTTGTGCCAGTCCGACACGTAGAGGGCGCCGTCGGCGCCGATGATCGCGTCGGTGGGGCGGAAATTGCGATCCTCGCTCTCGAGCAACGCCTTCACGGGGGTGCCCCAGGCCTCGCCGAACTTCCGCTGCGTCTGCGGCTTCGGCTTTCCGTCTTTGTCCGTGCCGGCGGCCGCGACCTTGGCCTCGAACTCGGCGTCGGTCTCGCCGTCACGGTCGAGGTCGTACTGCTTCACACCCAGGAAGCCGATCGTGTTGCAGATCAGGAAGTCCTGCTGCAGGTCGTCGGGAAAGTGCTCCGAGGAGACGATCTCATCGGCGGCCACCGGCCGGAACTCCGTGTTCAGGAGCTTGTGCATCTTGAAGCCCTTGGCCTCGGGTCGCACCTGGTACGAGGCGCCGCCGGTGCCGTCGTTGGCGTCGCAGTAGGCCCAGCGGTCGAAACTGGTGCCGTGGGGATTGGGGGAGTTGCCGGCGTGCGGCGTGATCGAGAACCGGCGGGGATCGAAGCGATACATCCCGGAGGCGCCGATGTTGAGGTTCTTCACCCAGGGCGTCTCGTGGTTGTGGACGAGGAAGATGCCGCTCTGCCAGTAGATGCCGCCGTCGGGGCCGTAGGTCAGGTTGTTGGCGGCGTGGTGGGTGTCCTCGGTGCCGAGGCCCTGGAGCAGGACCGTGCGCACGTCGGCCCGGTCGTCGCCGTTCGTGTCCTCGAGATAGAGGAGATCGGGCCCCGAGGTGACGATCACGCCCTTGCCCCAGAACTCGAACCCGAGCGGGTTGTGAACGTTGGCGAAGATCGTCCGCTTGTCGGCCTTCCCGTCGGCGTTCGTGTCCTCGAGGATCATGAGGCTGTCGTTCATCGGCTTGAGTGGCTCCCACTTGGGGTAGGTGTTCCAGCAGGCCGCCCACAGCCGCCCCTTCGCGTCCACCTGCAGCTGCACGGGGTTCGCGAGGTCGGGGAACTGCTCCTCCGACGCGAACACGCTGAGCTCGAAGCCCTCCGGCACCGCGATCTTCGCGCGGCTCTCCTCGGGGGAGAGGTATTGCAGGCTGCCCTCCTTTTCGGCGCTCGACATCTTGCTGCCGCCGCCGACGTTCGACTTCACGGGCACCGGCGGCGGCACGTTGCCGTCGTCCACCGTGGAGGGCCTGCCGGCCGCCGCCGCCCAGATCGCGGGGTCACGGTTGGCCGTCATCACGTCGAGCATCGCGAGCTCGTGCATGAGCACGTCGGCATTGGTCTGGCCGTCCACGAACGTGAGCCCAGCCCGGTTGCCCCAGATGTCATTGCCGTCGGTCGCCCGGAAGCGGTTGTGCCAGTGCCAGTTCTTGTCGGCCACGGCGGCCTGCACCCGGGAGAGGTCGGCGCCGGCCGCGACGGTCGTGCCGAGCAG
>JBJTJO010000134.1:0-8859 GCA_046095965.1 Planctomycetaceae bacterium | reverse complement strand
GCCGCCCACCGTCTCCATGATCCGCGAGCCGACGGCCTTGAGCCGCAAGCCGTCCTCGACGAGCCGCGGGTGCGTGGCCGCCATCGTGAAGCCGCTCTCGAAGCCGAGGAAGTCGGGGGCGTGGAGGAGGTGCACGTGGAGCGCGTGGCTCTGGAGCCATTCGCCGCACATGAACAGCCGCCGCAGGCTGCGGATCTCCGGCGTGATGCGGACGCCGAGCGCCCGCTCGAGCGCCCCGCAGGCGGCCAATTGATAGGCCACCGGGCAGATGCCGCAGATCCGGGCCACGATGTCGGGCACCTCGCGGAGTTTACGCCCCACGAGGAGCTTCTCGAAGAATCGGGGCGGCTCGTAGATGTCGAGGGCCGCGATCTCCACCGTGTCGCCGCGGACGCGGACCCGCAGCGCCCCCTCGCCCTCCACGCGTGAGAGCGCCTTCACGTCGAGCCGGCGGATCTCCGTCATGCGTCGCGGCCCTCGAGATCGTCGGAGGCCGCGCGGAACTCCGGCGCCCAGGCGTTGAAGTTCCGCGTCAGCCGTGCGAGGTGGTCGGGGGGCGTGCCGCGGCGCTCGGAAAAGCCCGTGAGGCTCACGAGGTTCGGCTGCTCGGCCGGCCCGAAGCAGCCGAAGCACTCGCGGTCGTGGGCCGGGCAGATCGCCCCGCAGCCGGCCTGCGTGACGGGCCCGAGGCAGGCGATGCCCCGCGCGACGGCCACGCAGACCGTGCCCGCCGCCTTGCACTCGACGCACACGGAATAGGTCGGCACCCGGGGTTTCCGCCCCACGACGAGGGCCGTGACGAGCTCCACGAGCTGCCGGGTGTCGATCGGGCAGCCGCGCAGCTCGAAGTCCACCGGCACGTGGTCGGAGATCGGCGTGCTCGTGGCGAGCGTGCGCACATATTCGGGCGACGCGTAGACCGACGCCACAAAGTCGTCCACGTCGGCCCAGTTCCGCAGCGCCTGGATGCCGCCGGCCGTCGCGCAGGCCCCGATCGTGACGAGGAACCGGCACTTCGCCCGCACCTCGCGGATGCGGGCCGCGTCGTCGGGCGTGGTGATCGAGCCCTCGACGAGCCCCACGTCCCACGGCCCCGCGCCCACCCGCGACCGCACCTCGAGGAAGTGGTCGATCTCCACGCGGTCGGCGATCGCGAGCAGGAGCCCCTGCGCGTCGAGCAACTGCAGCTGGCACCCGTCGCACGACGCGAACTTGAACACCCCCAGCCGGGGCTTTTCCTGCGACATGTGAGTTGGGGACTCCAGCGTGGTGCTCACAGGTGCTCCACCACGAGATGCGCGCCGACCCGGTCCCACGAAAACACCGGCCCGTCCTGGCACACGAAGGCCGGCCCGAACTGGCAGAGGCCGCAGAAGCCCGCGGCGCACGCCATGTTCCGTTCCAGCGCCACGTGGATGTCGGCGTCGGCCACGCCGATCCCGCGCACCCGCGCCGCCACGGCCCGCATCATCGCCTCCGGGCCGCAGCAGAGCACGCTCGTCTCGCCCGCCACCACGTCCACCGCCGCGAACAGGTCGGTGACGAGGCCGACCGCGCCGTGCCACGAGGCGTCGGGCCGGTCCACGACCGGATGGACGTCGATCCGGGCGGCCCGCCAGGCGGCATGGTCGGCCCCGTACAAAAGGTCCGCGGGCGTCCGCGCCCCGTGCAGCACCGCCACGCGGCCGTAGTCCCCCCGCCGCGCGGCCACGTGGAGGATCGCCGACCGCAGCGACGCGAGGCCCACGCCGCCGCCGACGATCACGAGGTCGCGGCCGCAAAGCGCGTCGAGCGGCCACGGCCGCCCGAACGGGCCGCGGATGAAGACCTCGTCGCCGGGGCCGAGCCGGGCGAGGGCCTGCGTGACGTTGCCCACGGCGCGGACCGTGTGCTCGACGACCGCGAACGGCCCCGGCGCCGACGCGATCGAGATCGCCGCGGCGCCGATGCCGGGCAGGTGGAGCATGTTGAACTGCCCGGGCGCGAACGCATAGGGCACGGGCCCGTCGCGGAAGGCAAGCGACCACGTCCGCACCCGCGGCGCCTCGTCGCGCGCCGCCACGATCCGCATGGCGTGGCCCGTCCAGAGTGAGCGGGCGGTCGCGGGGCCGGTGCCGGCGGCGCTCATGGCCCTCCCCCACGCGTGTCGGTCGCCCGGATCGCGGCGATTTCCTCCGTGACGTCGATGCCCACGGGGCACCATGTGATGCAGCGGCCGCAGCCCGTGCAGCCGGACGTGCCGAACTGGTCGATCCAGCCGGCGAACTTGTGGACGAGCCACTGGCGGTACTGCGAGGCCGTCGTGGGCCGGGCGTTGCCGTCGTGCATCCGCCCGTGGTCGAGCGTGAAGCAGGAGACCCAGCGCCGCTCGAGCGTGGCGTGGTCGCCGGAGAGGTCCGCGACGTCGTCCGCGGAGTGGCAGAAGCAGGTCGGGCAGACGAGCGTGCAGTTCGCGCAGGAGAGGCAGCGGTCGGCGACCGCCTGCCAGCGCGGGTGGGTGAGGTTGGCGAAGAGCAGGTCGCGGACGCCCTCCGTGTCGAGGGATCGCGGCCGGGGCGCGTCGGCCGCGGGCCGTCGCGCCTGCATGCGGGCCGCGAGGTCACGCGGCACGGCCCGTGCCGCGGCGACGTCCGCGCTGGTGCAGGCCGCGAGCGGCGTGCGGGCGGCCACGTCATCGAGGATCGCCGCGCCGCGGTCGCTGCCCACCTCGACGGCGAACCGGTCACCGACCTCCGTGAGCGCGAGGTCGAAGCCCGCCGTCACCGCGGGTCCGGTGCCCATCGAGTGGCAGAAGCAGGTGGCCGCGGCCCGGCCGCAGTTGACCGCGACGACGAACAACCGGGCCCGGCGGCGGGCGTAGGCCTCGTCGGTGCAGTCGTCGCGGATGAAGACGCGGTCCTGCACGGCGAGCGCCGCAAGGTCGCACGCCCGCACGCCGATCACGGCGAGCGGCGGCGACTCGTCGGTGACGGTCGTCTCCCGCCACGAGCCGTCCACGCGGTCATACCGGGCGAGCGTCTCCCGCGATGGAAACAGGAAGTTCTTCAGCGAGTGCGGCCCGACGACGTGGTCGAACGTGCCGGCGGCCGGATCGTGCCGCAGCCGGTAGTGCCCACCGTCCTGCTCGTCGAGCCAGCCGTGCGGCAGCCGCGCGGCGTCGGCGAGGTCGCGGATCACGATGGCGCCGTCGGCCACCTGCGGCCCGACGACGCGGTGCCCGGCGGCGGCGAGCGCGTCGAGGAGCGCCTGCAGTCCCGCCCGCGGCAGCCAGTGCCACGAACCCGTCCGCAATGCGTCGGGCGCCGACTCGGCCTGGGCCATGCAACACTCCTCCGAGGTGCCTGATTGTACGGATCGGGCATGGCCGCGGGCGATCCGGCGTTGTGCTGGTTGGCTTCTCCGGATGGAGCCGCAGATTGGCAATCTGCGGAATGCGGTGCGCCACCTCCCCCGGCCACCGCGATGCCAGGTGGCTTCTCCGGATGTAGCCGCGGATTGGCAATCTGCGGAATGCGGTGCGTCACGTCACCCGGCCACCGCGATGCCAGGTGGCTTCTCCGGATGTAGCCGCAGAGTGGTAATCTGCGGACTGCGGTGCGCCACCTCCCCCGGCCACCGCGATGCCGGGTGGCTTCTCCGGATGTAGCCGCAGATTGGTAATCTGCGGAATGCGGTGCGTCACGTCACCCGGCCACCACGATGCCGGGTGGTGGGTGACCGTGTGCAGACTGCCAGTCTGCACCTACTTCGCCGCGCGGAGGCGGTGCTCTGCCGGGATGGACCGTCGCGTGCCGCGGCGCGGCGTCTGCTATCCTCGGCGGCCATGAACATCGTGATCCTCGACGGCCACACCACGAACCCCGGCGACCTGTCGTGGGCCCCCGTGGAGGCCTGTGGTCACCTGACGGTGTTCGACCGCACCGAGCCGGCCGACGGCGCGGCCCGCGCGGCCGCCGCCGACGTCGTGCGCACGAACAAGACCGAACTCGGCCGGAACCAGATCGCGGCCCTGCCCGGGCTGCGGATGATCGGCGTGCTCGCCACCGGCACGAACGTCGTGGACCTGGCCGCGGCCCGCGAGCGGGGCGTGCCGGTCTGCAACGTGCCCGAGTACGGCACGGCGAGCGTCGCGCAGGCCACGTTCGCGCTCCTGCTCGAGCTCACGAACCGTGTCGGGCATCACGACGCGACGGTCCGCGCGGGGCGTTGGTCGGCCTGCCCCGACTTCTGCTACTGGGACGGCGATCTCGTCGAACTCGCCGGCCTCACGCTCGGGATCATGGGGCACGGCCGCATCGGCCGGGCGGTCGCCGCGGCGGGGCGGGCCTTCGGCATGCGCATCCTGTTCCACCGCCGCGAGCCCGACGGCGACCCCGCGTGCGTCGATCTCGACCGCCTCTTCCGCGAGAGCGACGTCGTGAGCCTCCACTGCCCGCTCACGCCCGAGACCCGCGGGCTCGTGGACGCACGGCGGCTCGCCCTCATGAAGCCGACGGCCTATCTCGTGAACACGGCACGCGGCGCCCTCGTGGACGAGGCTGCGCTCGCGGCCGCGCTCGACGCGGGAACGATTGCCGGGGCCGGGCTCGATGTGCTCGCGACCGAGCCGCCGGCGGCCGCGAACCCGCTCCTGCGGGCGCGAAACTGCGTGATCACGCCGCACGTTGCCTGGGCCACGCGGAGCGCGCGCCGCCGGCTCATCGAGACGACCGCGGCGAACGTCCGCGCCTTCGCGGCAGGGCGGCCGCAGAACGTCGTCACCGGGTGAGCGGCGTGGCGGTTCGCCACGTCATCCGGCCACCGCGACGCCGTGTGGCCTGCCCGGATGTAGCCGCAGATTGGCAATCTGCGGAATGCGGTTCGCCACGTCATCCGGCCACCGCGATGGCGTCGGACGTGCCACCGTGTGCAGACTACCAGTCTGCACCTACAGCGCTCCGCGGAAACGGTGCCGTCCGGTGGGTACCGTCGCTCCGCGGAAACGAAGCCGAGCCGGCGTGCCGGCGCTGCGCCGCGGCCGCGGTCACGGTGCCGCCGCCGGGGCCGGCTCGACGACCGTCGGGCCGCGGCGCGTCGCGCGGACGTCGATCGCACCGCCCACCGGCACGACCTGCTGGCCCGCCACCAGCGCCGCCGTCACCGTGAACGCCGCCGACTCGCCGTCATCGGCGAGCCCGCCCGCCGCGAGCAGGTGGTCGAGGTAGGGCTTGAGCGCGCCGCGGAGCGTCTTGTCGGTGGCGGGCCGCGACGTGTCGCCGACGAAGTTCCGCAGGTCGCCGCCGGCGATCACGTAGCGGGAGGCCCGGGCGTCGAAGGGCGGATCGGCGACCGAGAAGCCGGCGGCCGTCGCCCCCGTCGCCGCGTCGCGGACGAGCAGCCGCAATTCCACCTTCGCCGGCGGCACGAACGACGCGGGCACCGCGATCGCGAGCGCGTCGCACGACGACGCGAAGTATTCGTCGATCCGCGCCGCCTCCGCCCGCGTGCCCGCCGCCTTCGCCACGGTGAACGTGAGGTCGATCCGGCAGGCGTCGGCGAAGGCCGGGCCGCCGCCGGCGTCGGGCGACGACCGCACCACCGGCACGAGCAGGTGGCCGCTCACGCCGTAGGGCGTGGCGAGGTGCACGTCCACCACCTCCCGGCGGTTGCAGTCGAGCGCCCCGCAGGGCGCCGCCGGGAGCGGGGCCGGCCCGCGCGCGGCTTCCGGCGGCGCGACCGGGCTCGCGTCGTCGTCGTCCGCCGGCGTGGGCGCGGGCAGCGGCTCCGTGGCGGCGGCGAGCACGAGGCCCGCCCGGCGCGGCGCGGCCGCCACGCCGTCGCAGGCGGGGGGCGCGATCGTGCGGGCCCCGGCGGGCACCTCGACGCGGAGCACCTCGCGACTCACGAGCGTGAACCGGCAGGGCAGCCCCCCCGCGACCACGCTCGTGTCGTGGACGCTGAACCCCTTGCCGACGAGGAACAGCGTCGTGGCCCCGCCGGGGTCGATGCCCGGCGCGCCGTACCAGCCGACGAGTTCCGGCGCGAGGTCCGTCACGCCGCTGGAAAACAGCTCGAATCCGCCGGCGGTGTTCTCGTAGGGTATCCGGGCCTGGAGCGTCTGCAGCGGCAGCCGCCGGTCGAGCTTCTCCACCTCGGCGAGCAGGCGGGCCACCTCGCCGGGGCGGTAGCGGTGGGCGCAGCGGGCACAGGCCGCCTCGTCGTGCCGCAGGGCCTGCACCGCGCGCGACAGCTCCATCGTGTGCCGCATCGTCTGGTCGGTCCGGCCGGGGTGCGCGAGCGAGAACCACGTCGAGCGGACGTCGAACGTGAGCGCCGGCACGAACGAGGGCATCACGACGAGCGCCGTGCACTCCCGCGGCCCGGGCTCGAGCTTCCGGGCGGCGAGGTCGCACTCCGACGCCGGACCGCAGAACGTCTCCGCCATCGTGGCCAGCGTGCCGCGCGTGGGGGGCGTCTGCACCCGCGGGTAGAACCGCCACCCGAACGTGTCCGACCCGTGCGTGAATCCGACGGCGGTCTGGTTCAGGGCCACGACGGCCATGTCGGTCTCCAGCCGCCGCGTGAACCGGGCCATCGCCTGCGCGTTGAGCCGGCCGGTCGCGGCGGCCGTCGCCATCGCGATCTGCAGCTCGCGTCGCCGCGCGTAGGTGTCGTCCACGTTCTGCTCCTCGCGGACGGGATCGAGCGCGAACACCCGCACCGGCCAGCGGGCCCGCACGTAGGCCGCGAAGGCTTCCCGCGCCTCCGGGGGCGGGTCGGGACCGAAGGCCGGGGCGGTGCAGCGCCCGACCGCGACACCGCCGCGCGCGGCCGCGGTCTCGCGGATGTCCTCCGCGAGCCGGTCGTCGAGGAGCGCCGACTCGACCAGGATGCCCCACGCGAGCACCGCCGTGGTCGTGCGGCACAGCGGCGGGTTCGGCCGCGCGGGGCCGCAGCAGACGTCGGCGCCGGGCAGGAGCAGTTCGCCGGAATCCGCGACTGCCGCGGTCACCGCACCGAGGCCCGCGAGAAACCGGCAGCGGAGCGCCGCGATCTCGTCGAGCCGGCGGCCGCGGACGAGCGCCGCGAGGTTCCAGCCGGCGAGCTCGGCCCACACGTCGCGGTGCTCGGGCTGGCAGAGCAGGTCGTAGGCGGCCTCGAGTTCCTCGGCGAGGTGGCCGCGGACGTCGAGGTAGTCGATGCACGGCCGGTTGGCCGGATGGTTGGCGAGCGCCGCCCGTGTGTCGCGGACGAGGATCGCGATTGGCCCGATGCCGGCCACGTCGGCGAGCTGCGTGACCGGCAGCGGCAGCCGGGCCCGCCGCACCTTCACGGCCGGCGCCGCGGCCGGCGTGGGCACCGGAAGCCGCGCGGCGAGTCCGTCCATCGCTGCGAGGACGCCCTGCCGCCGGGCCGGCTCCGCCGCCCCCGCACCGCCGTCGGTCGCGATCGTCTCGGCCCAGGCCGCGCTCTCGGGGTCGTTGACGCACCACGTCAGCGCCGGCGCGATCACGTCCACCAGGTCGTTGATCACGAGGTTGCGGAACGTCGCGGGCAGGAGGTCGGGCCCGAGCACGGGCTCGACGCGGATCGTGATCTCGGCGCCGTGCCCGGTGCAGGTCCGCCCGCCGGGCGTGACGGAGACGGGGATCCGCACGAGGTTGAGCGCGTAGCCCGGCGCGTCGGCCGAGTCGTCCCCCTCGTTGACCCTGCGCAGTTCGGCGAGGTGGTGCAGGTAGCGCGAGAGGTGGTCGAGGTGCACGGTGGGCTCGAGCCCGAGCGGCTGGTCGGCGAACCGGAATCCGGGCGGCGCCTCCGGGACCGCGAAGGGGGCGGTCCGCGCGATGATCACCGGGTCCGAGCGGCCGACGGCCTCGTTCGTCGTGGGCAGGAGCCCCTGGATCGAGTTGACGACGCTCGCGGAGCCGGTGGCGTCGGGCACGGCCACGTCGTTCGGCCCGCGGCGGCGGCCGGAGGCCGACTGCACGGCGAGCGCCATCCCCAAAAACGCCTGGTCGCTGCGGCGGATGGCGGCGCTCGACCGCTCGGTGAAGGCCCCGAGCTGCCGCCGCATCTGCTCCTCGTATTCATAGCGATGCCGCATGAGGCGGCTCTGCCCCCAGACGTCGGGCTCCTTGGCGACGATCGAGCCGTCGGCATCCAGCTGGTGCTGGAGCCAGTCGATCCGGGCGGCGAGCCGCTCCACGTCGCAGTCGATGTGGGTCGGCGGCTTCTCGCGGTGCAGGGCGCGGAAGGGCGCGGCGAGCCCTCGGGCGAGCGGCCGCAGATCGCCCGCCCGGGCGGTGAGGGCTGCGCAGGCCGCCAGGGCCGCGGCCGCGACGGCCGGGCGGAGTGCGGATGACGGGGCGGGCATGCGGAGCCGCCTTTCTTGCGGGAGGGCCACCGGCGGGTGGCAAGACCCCCTCGACATCGGCCCGCGCGGGCTTTCGATTGACGGCCGCGCGTCGCCGCCGCGACGATCGCCCGCACCTTGCGCAGTTTCGCAGCCGGTTCGCCGTAGCCCGGTCGCCACCCGTAGCCCGGTCGCCACCCGTAGCCCGGTCGCCTCGCGACCGGGAATCCGGCCTGCAATCCCGTTGCGAGGCAAACCGCCTCCGGGCCCCCATTTGCCGGCGGGTTCCGGGCGACGTTACGATCGTCGCTGGAGATGCCGCGATGATCGACATGCGTTCGCTCGTCGGTGACGAATGGGCCGAGTGGTATGCCCTGACTCCCGCCGAGCGGTTCGAGGAGTCCGCCCGGCTCTGGCAGACGTATCTCGCGCTGGGAGGTTCGCTTGACCCCGAGCCCGATAGTCAGAGTCCTTTCCACGATCCGGCGGAATGGCGTGCGCTCGCTGCTGATGGGCGGCCAGGCGTG
>JBJTJO010000133.1:0-11904 GCA_046095965.1 Planctomycetaceae bacterium | reverse complement strand
CCTCGACTTCGTGTCGCGCGTGATCGTCGAGGGCTAGCCGGACCCCGTTCCCGTCGCCGTTCGGATCGCCGTGTTCGAAAACGACGGCTGGCTCTGGCCGGAATGCCCGCTGACGTTCCAGGCCGCGTTCGCGGTCGATCGCCTGCGGCTGCGCGTGGCCGCCGAGCCGCCGCTCGGAGACGATCCGATGGTGCGGGCGCTGTTCGCGGGCGACCTCGCGCCGCTGCTGGCGGGCGACCACCACGAAGGGCTGCTCCACGTGGTGGCGCTCACGCACGCGGGCCTCACGACGGAGGAATTCCGCGCGGCCGTCACCGACTGGATGGCGAGCGCGCGGCACCCGCGGTTCGGCCGCCCCTACGACGCCCTCACGTTCCACCCCATGCAGGAGGTGCTCGCGCTCCTCCGCACCCGGGGCTTCAAGACCTGGATCGTGTCGGGAGGCGGAGCCGATTTCATGCGGGCCTGGTCGGAGCGGGTGTACGGCATCCCGCCCGAGCAGGTGGTGGGCTCGACGGCCCGGCCGACGTTCGAGATGCGGGCCGACGGTCCGGTGCTCGTCAAGACGCTCGACCACCTGTTCGTCGACGACAAGGGGGGCAAGCCCGTGGCGATCCACCAATTCATCGGCCGCCGGCCGATCGCCTGCTTCGGCAACAGCGATGGCGACCTCGCGATGCTGCAGTACACGACCGTCGGCAATCCGCGGCCGACGCTCGGCGTGATCGTGCACCACACCGACGCCGACCGCGAATACGCCTACGACGCCCGCCCCCCCGCCACGGGCAGGCTCGTCGAGGCGCTCGCCGAGGCGCCGCGGCGCGGCTGGATCGTCGTGGACATGCGCCGCGACTGGACGCTGGTGTTCGCCGACGAGCAGACCGGTGAGCCGGCGGCGCATGCCGGCCCGCCGCCGCGTGACGACGCCGGTCGATAGAGGCCGCGGGCCGCCGTCAGCGGGCGCCCGCCGCGGCCTCGAGCTGCTTCTGGATCTTGGCGAGGTTGAAGGAGCCCGGCGACTGGCTCGGCGGAACGTCCTTCATCGTCAGCAGGAACCGTCCCGCGATCTGCTGCAGCGGCACCGCCACGAAGGCGTGGTCGAGGAACCAGTCGTTGTAGACCGTGGCGTTGTGCTGGGCCCGCTCGAACGGGTCGCGGCGGAGGTTGAAGAGCAGCGGCACGCGGAGCTCCGTGAACGGCTCGCGCCAGACCTCGAAGGCCTCGCCGCGGTTCTCCAGGAACACCGTCTTCCAGTCGGAGTAGCGGATGGCCACGATCTGGCCGTCGTCGTTGACGTAGAAGAACTCGCTCCGCGGCGACGCCTCCGCCTTGCCGGAGAGGTAGGCGGAGAGGTCGTACCCGTCGATGTAGTTGCGGTACTTCCGGTCCCCGAGCGTCACGCCCTCGGCGAGCTTCTGCTTGATCGCCGGCTCGCCGGCCGCGGCGGCGAACGTCGGCAGCCAGTCCTCGTGCGACACGATCCCGTTGAGCGTCGTGCCCGCGGGAAACTTCCCCGGCCAGCGGACGAAGGCCGGCACGCGGTAGGCCCCCTCCCAGTTCGAGTTCTTCTCGCTGCGGAACGGCGTCGTGCCGGCGTCGGGCCACGTGTTGTAGTGCGGCCCGTTGTCGGTGGAGTAGAGCACGATCGTGTCGTTGGCGATGCCCAACTCCTCGAGCGCCGCGAGCAGGACTCCCACGTGCCGGTCGTGCTCGACCATGCCGTCGGAATACTCGTCCTGGCCGCTCTTCCCGAGGCTCTCGGCCTTGATGTGGGTGCGGAAGTGCATCCGCGTGGCGTTCCACCAGCAGAAGAAGGGCTTGCCCGCCCTGGCCTGGCGCTGGATGTAATCCTTCGCCGCCGCGAGCGTCTCCTCGTCGATCGTCTCCATCCGCTTCTTCGTGAGCGGCCCGGTGTTCTCGATCGTCTGCCCCCCCTTGCCGTCGGCCTTGCACTTCAGCACGCCGCGCGGACCGTAGGTCTCGCGGAAGGTCTTGCCGTTCGCGAGTTTCATGTCGCCCGGATAGTCGCGGTGCTCGGGTTCCTCCTCGGCGTTCAGGTGATAGAGGTTGCCGAAGAACTCGTCGAAGCCGTGCATCGTGGGCAGGTGCTCGTCGCGGTCGCCCTGGTGATTCTTGCCGAACTGGCCCGTGGCGTAGCCCTGTGCCTTGAGCACGGTGGCGATCGTGACGTCGGTCTTCTGCCAGCCCTCCTTCGCCCCGGGCAGGCCGACCTTCGTCATCCCGGTGCGGACCGGGCAGTTGCCGCCGAGAAACGCGGCCCGGCCGGCGGTGCAGCTCTGCTGGCCGTAGTAGTCGGTGAACGACACGCCCTCGCGGGCGATGCGGTCGATGTTCGGCGTGCGGTAGCCCATCATGCCACGGCTGTTGTGGCTGACGTTCCAGGTGCCGATGTCGTCGCCCCAGATCACGAGGATGTTGGGACGGTCGGCCGCGGTGGCGGCGACGGGCGCGAGAGCGAGGCAGGCGAGGAGAATCGCGAGTCGGTTCATGATGGAACGGGTTTCCTGTGGCGACGACCGGAGGCCGGCATGAGGTGACAGCCGGACCGGGGTCGTCAAGAATAGCCGCTCGACGAAAGCGTCAAGCGTTGTGTCCGAAAACACACGCCGCCGACCCCCCTGATCATCGACACCCACGTCTCACAAACCGGAATCCGGACATGCAAAACGGAGGTTTCGATGCGGACGTTGTGTGCGGCGGTGGTGTGGAGCATGGTGGCGCGAGCATGCGTCGCGGCCGACGGGCCGGCCGACGCCGTCTACACGCCTCCAGGCTGCCCCGTGGCGCGCGCCTCCAGGCGTGCCCCCCGTGGCGCACGCCTCCAGGCTGCCCCCCGTGGCGTACGCCTCCAGGCGTGCGAACCAGGATCGGGCATGAGTTGAGCAGGAATCTCCAAGAGCAGGCGGGTGCAGGCTGGTGCGGTAGGGGTCCAAATCTGTTGGAGTGGGACGCACATTCGCACGCCTGGAGGCGTACGCCACAGGGAGGCGCGCGCCACACGGAGGCGTACGCCACACGGAGGCGTACGCCACCGGGGAAAGGCCTGCATCGGTTCACCGCTGGTCGTGTGCCCGAAGGCTGTGGCTATGACGAGCCCGGACTCGATGCCTCACCGATCTCCACGACTCGCTCCTGAGACCGGATCAAAAGCGGCGCGCCGACCCGAAAACCTGCCCGACCGCGAGCAGGTCGCACCCGTCACTGACGTGGATGCGAGAGCGTCGCCCTGCTCCACACGGCGCTTTCATGATGCTGCCGGCTCGCGCCGGCCGCTTGACCGCCGCCGTATCATTCCGGCGGGTCTCTCTCCCGGCACGGCCGCCGCACTCCCGCGGAGTCCGGCCGTGCCCCACAAGCGCATCCTCTTCCGCTCCGAGGCCCGCGAGCGGGTCCTCAAGGGGGCGACCACGCTCGCCGACGCCGTTCGCGTGACGCTCGGCCCCAAGAGCAAGTGCGTGCTCATCGAGCGGAAGTGGGGCCAGCCGCTCGTCTGCAACGACGGCGTGACGATCGTCAAGGAGATCGAGCTCGAGGATCCCGAGGAGAACCTCGGGGCCCACGTGCTCCGCGAGGCGGCGGAACGCACGGCCGACGTCGTGGGCGACGGCACCACCACCGCCACGCTGCTCGCCCACGCGATCTTCGCGGCGGGCCTGCGGAACCTCGCCGCCGGCGCGAGCGCCGTGGACCTGAAGCGGGGCCTCGACCGCGGCCTCAAGGCGGCCGTGGCGGTCATCCGCGGCCTCTCGCGGCCGGTGGCCAGTCGCCGGGAGAAGGCGCAGGTCGCGGCGATCTCCGCGCACAACGACCCGGCCCTCGGCGACTTCGTCGCGGAGGCGATGGAGCGGGTCGGGGGCGAGGGCGTGGTGACGGTCGAGGAGGCCAAGGGGACCGAGACCTCGATCGAGGTCGTGGACGGCATGCAGATCGACCGCGGCCTGCTCTCCCCCTACTTCGTCACCGACCCCGAGCGGCAGCAGGCGGTGCTCGAGAACCCGGTGATCCTCCTCCACGAGGCCAAGATCGCGAGCCTGAAGGAGTTCCTGCCGTTCCTCGAGGGCATGCTCGCGGTGCGGCGGCCGCTCGTCGTGATCGCGGAGAGCGTCGAGGCCGAGGCCCTCGCCACGCTCGTCGTCAACCGGCTCCGCGGCATCCTCGAGTGCGTGGCCGTCAAGGCGCCGGGCTACGGCGACCGCCGCAGGGATTTGATGCAGGACATGGCGATCCTCACGGGCGGAAAGTTCATCGCGGCCGACCTCGGGATCACGCTCGAGGCCGTGAAACCGGCCGACCTCGGCTCGGCGGCGAAGGTGACGGTGGACCGCGACACGACCACGATCATCGGCGGCAAGGGGGACCGGCAGGCGATCGCGGCCCGCTGCGCCGAGATCCGCCGCCAGATCGCCGACACGAAGAGCGACTACGACCGCGAGAAGCTCGAGGAGCGGCTGGCGAAGCTCGCCGGGGGCGTGGCGATCATCCGCGTGGGCGCGCCCACGGAGGCCGAGCTCAAGCGCCGCAAGGAGGCCCTCGACGACGCGATCGCCGCCACGCGGGCGGCCATCGCCGAGGGCATCGTGCCGGGCGGCGGTCTCTCGCTCATCCGGGCCACCGCCGCGATCGAGGAGGAGGAACGCCAGTGCGACGGCGACGAGCGGACGGGCCTCCGCATCCTCCGGCAGGCGCTCGAGATTCCCGCGCGGACGATCGCGGAGAACTCCGCGGCCGACGGGGGCGTGGTGGTGGGCGACCTGAAGCGGAGCACCGGCTCGATCGGCTTCGACGCCGCCCGCGGCGTGACCTGCGACCTCGTCGAGGCCGGCATCATCGACCCCACGAAGGTCGTGCGGACCGCCCTCGAAAACGCGGTCAGCGTCGCCGGCACCCTGCTCCTTACCGAAGCCACCCTCACCGAGGTCCGCGACGACAAGCAGGACCGCCCCCACCCGGAACTCGCGGCGGAAATGTGAGGGCCGCTACACTCGCGGTCATGAAATCCCTCACCGAGCACCTCGCGTTCAACGTGCCCGCCCGAATGGGGTTCGTGAACATCACGCCGCAGGTCGAGGAGGCGGTGGATCGCTCCGGCGTGCAGGAGGGGCTGTGCCTCGTCAACGCGATGCACATCACGGCCAGCGTGTTCATCAACGACGACGAGTCGGGGCTCCACGACGACTATGCCCGGTGGCTCGAGAAGCTCGCCCCGTTCGACGCCGACCCGAAGGTCTACCGCCACAACCGCACCGGCGAGGACAACGCCGACGCCCACATGAAGCGGCAGGTGATGGGCCGCGAGGTGGTGGTGGCGATCACGAAGGGCGCGCTCGACTTCGGGCCGTGGGAGCAGATCTTCTACGGCGAGTTCGACGGCCGCCGCCCCAAGCGGGTGCTCGTGAAGATCATCGGGGAGTGAGCCGCCTCGCCATCGCCCAGGACCACACGCGCCGGCGACATCGCCGCGATGCGGTTCACGGCCCCGCTGGCACCGCGACGGCGGCCGACTCCACCCCGAGCGCGGTCGGCAGTGCCCTGGCGGAGTCGATACGGCGGCTTCGGCATTGATTGCTACACTCTTCGTCGGGCCGTCACTCCAATCCACCGCGTGGTGTCGCCGTCATGGCCGCGGTTCGGGTCGCGAAGCACGGGCGACGACGATCATGCGCGATCACCACCACGCCCCGCGGCCATTCGTCGTCACCGCGCCGGGGCGGGTGAACCTGATCGGCGAGCACACCGACTACAACGACGGCTTCGTGCTGCCGATGGCGATCGAGCGCGGCGTCAGGATCGTCGTCACCCCGCGGGCCGACCGCTACGCCGTGCTCCGCTCGACCCGAGAGCCCGACCCGGTGGAGATCGACCTCGCGCGGCCGCTCGTGCCGGGCCGTCGCGACTGGGCCCGCTATCCGCTCGGCGTGATCGCCGGCTACGCGGATCGCGGCTTCACCGTACCGGGCTTCACGGCCGAGATCTCCGCCGACCTGCCGGCCGGCGGCGGCCTGAGCAGTTCGGCCGCGCTCGAGGTGGCCACCGCCACCGTCATCGAGACCCTCTGCGGCCGGGCCCTGCCCGCGCACGACAAGGCCCTGCTCTGCCAGCGGGCGGAGCACGAGTTCGCCGGCGTGCCCTGCGGGATCATGGACCAATTCGCGGTCACGTGCGGCCGGGTAGGCCACGCGTTGCTCCTCGACTGCCGCAGCCGCGAGATCCGCCACGTGCCCTGCGGCGACGTGGCCGTGCTCGTGGCCGACAGCGGCGTGAAGCACGCGCTTGCCGACGGCGAGTATGCGAGGCGCCGCGCCGAGTGCGAAGCGGCGTCCCGGGCCCTCGGGGTCGCGTCGCTCCGCGACGTCTCCGCGGAACTCTGGCACGACCGCGGCTGTGACCTGCCCGACCCGCTGCGGCGGCGGGCCGCCCACGTCGTCTCGGAGAACGCCCGCGTCCACCGGTTCACGGCCGCGCTCGAGGCCCGCGACTGGCCGACCGCGGGCCGCATCATGGGGGAGAGCCACGAGTCGCTCCACCGCGACTACGAGGTCTCGTGCCCCGAGCTCGACCTGCTCGTCGAGTCGGCCGCCGGGGTGGCCGGCCTCTTCGGCTGCCGGATGACCGGCGGAGGCTTCGGCGGCTGCGTCGTCGCGCTTGCGGAGCCAGCCCGAGCCGCCGCGGCGCTCGCAACCCTGCTCGACCGCTATCGGGCCGCGAGCGGCATCGAGACCACGGGGTTCCTCACCCGCGCCGCCGGCGGCCCGGTGGTGCACGCGTGAGGCGGGGCCGTCACGGTCCGGCGGAGCCCGCCGCGGCGATCGCCTCGGCGACGGTCACCTCGCCGAGCGGCCGCCGGCCGGGGAACGGCCCGTCCACGTCGTCCGCGGGCAGCGTGGCCGGGTCGGCGAACCGGCCATCGTCGGCGTAGTGCCGCTGCAGCCGCGCGATCTCGGCCTTCAGTTCCGCGAACGTCGCCGCGACCTCCGGCCGCGCCGCCTCGGCCGGATCGAAGAGCAGGTTGTGGAGCTCGTGCGGGTCGGCCCCGAGGTCGTACAGCTCCCATGCGTCCTGCCGCCAGTAGTGGATGAGCTTGTGGGTCGCCGTGCGGACGCCGTAGTGGGCCCGGGTGTCGTGATGCCCTGGGTCGTGGTAGTAGCGGTAGTAGACGCTCGTCCGCCAGTCGGCCGGGGCCGCACCGCGCAGGAGCGGCACGAGGCTCCGCCCCTGCATCCACTCCGGCACCGCAACGCCCGCGAGGTCGAGGAACGTGGGGGCGAGGTCGATGTTGGCCACGAACTGCGGCGGCACGACGCCCGGCTTCACGCCCGGCCCACGGGCCACGAGCGGCACCCGCAGCCCCGGCTCGTACATGAACCGCTTGTCGTAGAGGCCGTGCTCGCCCATGTACCAGCCGTTGTCGGTCGTGTAGATCACGACCGTGCTCTCCGCGAGCCCGGCTGCGTCGAGGTGGTCGAGCATCCGGCCGACCGAGTCGTCCACGCCCTGCACGCAGGCGAGGTAGTCCTGCATGTAGCGACGGTACTTCCACGCGAGCAATGCGTCGTCGCCGAGCCCCTCGGGCGGATCCTGCTTGAGGTCCTTGCGGGTCAGGTCCCGGGCGATCGTCTGCCGGGTCCCGGGCAGGGCCGCCGGCCGCGTCGCGTAGTCGTCGCGGAGCGTGGGCGGCTCGGGGACTCGGGCGTCCGCGAACTTCGCGGCGTTCCGCTCGTCGGGCACCCAGTTGCGGTGGGGTGCCTTGTGGTGGAGCATGAGAAAGAAGGGCTTGTCACGCGGCCGGGACTCGAGGAACTCGATGCCGAGGTCCGTGATCACGGCGCTCGCGTGCCCCTTCACGGTGAGCGTGCGGCCGGGCACGAGGAACTGCGGGTCGCGGTAGCCCCCCTGCCCCGGCAGCACGATCCAGCGGTCGAACCCGGTGGGGTCGGTGCCGAGGTGCCACTTGCCGACCATGCCGGTGTGGTAGCCGGCCCGCTGGAGGAGCTTCGCCACGTGCTCCCGGCCGCCGTCGAAGTGATTGAAGACGGGCACGCCGTTGACGTGGGAATACTGGCCCGTGAGCAGCGTCGCCCGGCTCGGCGTGCAGATCGAGTTGGTGACGAACGAGTTGGCGAACCGCGCCCCGCCCGCGGCCAGCCGGTCGAGGTGCGGCGTCACGTTCACCTTCGACCCGCAGGCCGACACCGCCTGCTCGGCATGGTCGTCGGAAAAGACGAGCAGGATGTTGGGCCGATCCGCGGCGCCGGCCGTCGCCATGCAGCCTGCGAGCACTCCCGCGATGACGACGATCCCGCGCATCACGCCTCCCCGCTCAGCGCTTCAGGGCGTCGCGGATCTCGCGGAGCAGGACGACGTCCTCGGGCGGGCCCGCCGGGGCCTCGTCCTTCTTCTCCTCGAACTTGGCCTTCGCCGTGTTCATGATCTTGATCACGAAGAACAGGGCCGCGGCCACGAGCAGGAAGTCCACGACGGACTGAATGAAGGGGCCGTAGTTGATGATGGGGTAGTTCTGCAGCACCATCACCGGCTGGTTGTTCTCCATCACCATCGTGCCGTCGGGATTGAGCTTCGGCGCGTTGAGCGGCAGCTTCCACGCGAGATCGGTGAAGTTCACGCCGAACCTGGCGGTGAGCAGGTTGAGCGGCGGCATGATGATGTTCGACACGAGCGAGCCGATGATCTTGCCGAAGGCGGCCCCGATGACCACGCCGACGGCGAGGTCGATCACGTTGCCCTTCATGGCGAAGTCGCGGAATTCCTTGAGCAGTCCCATGCGTGCGGTCTCCGAATGAGTGAACGGGTGCGGAAGCCGGCCGATCGTCCGGCCGCGGCGAGCCGGGAATTGTAGGGGCGCGTCGGGCCGGCGGGAACCGCCTAGCCGTGTCCGGTGACCGTCGGCGCGCCGCGGGACAGACGGCAGCGGACCTCCGCGCCGCCGAGGGGAGAGGTGCCGAACGCGACGGAACCGCCATGGTTCTCGACCACCGTGCGGACCACGAACAGGCCGACCCCGGTTCCGCCCGGCTTCGTCGTCGTCAAGGGCCTGATCGCCCGCATCGGGCCGGTGAAGCCGGGTCCCGAGTCGCCCACCACGACCTCGACCGCGTCCGGTGACTCGACGACCTCCACCGCGATGCGGCGGCCGCCCGAGTC
The DNA here is from genome assembly GCA_046095965.1 of Planctomycetaceae bacterium. Lineage (GTDB taxonomy): Bacteria > Planctomycetota > Planctomycetia > Pirellulales > UBA1268 > QWPN01. The sequence continues at coordinate 2,724 of JBJTJO010000133.1, read as the reverse complement.
CGCCTCGCACACCGCCTCGACGGCGTTGCGGAGCAGGTTTCCCACGGCGATCTGCAGCTGCACGGCGTCCCCCGACATCATGGCCGGCCGGTCGAGCCCCGCGGTCGTGAGCACGGCGCCCGCCGCCTGCACGGCCTCGTCCGCCGCGAGGATCGCGGTTTGCACCACCAATCCGAGATCGACGGCGACGTGCTCGGTCTGCACGCTCCGCAGCAGCATCTTCATGTGGTCGATCGTGGTCACCACCCGCGCGGCCTCCGCCGCCACGACCTCGAGCGATCCGGTGGCCTGGCCGTCGCGGCGTGCCATCTTGGCCTGCAGCAGGATCGTCGCCAGGGGCTGCTCGATCTCGTGGGCGATCGCCGCGGCGGCGAGGCTGGCCCGCAGCTTCTCCTCGAGTTCGCGGCGGTGTGCCGCCTCCGACTCGCGTCGGCGCTCCTCCGCCGCCACCGTCTCGGTGACGTCCTCGAGCACGCCGGCCACGCGCACGGCCCCGGCCGCGGCGTCGCGGATCACCGTCCCATGCTGGTGCACGTGGCGGATCGCCCCGTTGGGCCGCACGATCCGGTAGTCGAGGGCGAACGCCGTTTCCGCCCCGAGGATCGCCTCCGTCGCCCGCATCACGCGGTCGCGGTCATCGGGATGGAGGAAGGAGTCCCAGCGGCCGTCGAACGCCTCCCGCGACACGCCGTGGATCGCGAGCATCCGGTCGTCCCACGTGTCGATGCCGGTCGCCACGTCGTATTCCCAGAAGCCGAGACCGGCCGCCTCGGCCGCGAGCCGCATGTTGCGGTTCGCCGACACGAGCGCCGCCTCCGCCCGCTTGCGGTCGGTCACGTCGATGAGCACGCCCTCCCACACGGTCGAGCCGTCGGGCAGATCGCGGGGCGAGGACTCGGCGGTGATCCAGCGCACCTCGCCCCGAACGATGATGCGACACTCGCCGAAAAAAGGCGTCTTGGCGGCGAAGACCTCGGCATTCTTCCGCACCCACTCGGCGCGGTCGTCCGGGTGAACGCAGGCGAACGCCTGGAACGGGTCGGCCACGACCGTCTCCCGGTCGAGCCCGGTGAGCTCGAGAAACCGCGTGCTCATGAACGAGAAGCGGCCCATGCCATCCCCCGGCGGCAGCACCATCGTGTAGGTGCCCACCGGGATGCTCTCGGTGATCTCGTAGGCCGTACGGTGCAGGCCCGCGGTGTCGCCGCGGCGATCGATCTCCGCATGGGGGGGGTGGGGACTCATGGGCTCACAGGATACCCGCCGTCACCGACGCATCGCGCTCGCCCCGCCCCCGGCGGCCCGCGCCGTCAGCCGTCGGGCGTGTCGAGGAGGTGCTGCAGGCGGGAGGCCAACTCCGGCGGGTAGCGGGCCGGCCACGTGGCGTCGATGAGTCCGACACCGATCATGTCGCGGACGTGCATTTTGTCCTTGTCGCGATACGACGTGAGCTTCATCCGCACCACCGCCTCGAGCGCGAGCACGCGATACGACTTGAACGATACCGCCTCGGCCACGTCCGGCACCGCCGCGACGTACTCGGGGCGAACCTTCTCGCCCGAGAAGATCACGTGCACCGCGTCGCGGGCCTTCGCCCCGGGGCCGTCGAGAAACATCTCGATCCCAGCGGACCGTCGATGCACGAAGCCCGCCTTGGCCAGGGCCTCGGTGGCCCGGTCGAGATCCTCCCGCCGGAGCACGAGATCGACGTCCTGCGTGAATCGCACGGCCGCCTCGTCCACCTGCTCCACCCAGGCCATGACCGCGTTGCCGCCGATCACGGCGTAGGGCACATCCGCGGCCTCGAGGGCCGCCGTGGACCGCAGCAACCTGTCCCGCACCTTCTCCACGGCCCGCTCCAGCCGGTCGAGCGCCGTGAGCCCGTCGTACTCGGTCATGCATCAGCCCCGCGGCAGTTCCTCCCGAAGCATACCACGACCACATCATCGCGTGCGGCCGCGGCGGGTCACTCGGGGAGCGACGTCTGGTTGTGGAGCGTGGCCAGGCGGACGAGTTCCGCGCCGCTGGCCCCGAGCTTGGCCGCGATGCTCTTGCGGTGCGTCTCCACCGTGTTGCGGGAGATGCCGAGCCGCTCGCTGATGTCGCTCGTCTTGAGCCCCTGCCCGATGAGCCGGAAGACCTCCACCTCGCGCGGCCGCAGGAGCGCGAGCAGATCGCCCCCCTCGCCCCCCGGCACGTCGATCCCGCGGGCCCGCACGATCGCCGCGATGGCCCCCTGCAGGTGCTCGTAGGCCTGCGTCTTGTCCACGAGGGCCCGGAGATTGCCGAGGAGCCCCTGGGGACAGGTGAATTCACCCGCCGCGCTCGAGAGCACGATGCAGTCCACGGCGGGATTCGCGGCGGCCGCGGCGCGCAGCACGTCGAGCCCATCGCCGTCGGGGAGCTTGAGGTCGAGGATCAGGAGGTCGCACGACTCGGCCCGCACCAGCGCGACCGCGTCGGCCACCGTCGTGGCGGTGGACCGCACGAAAATGCCCGGGATCGTGCGCAGCATCCCCACGAGCAACTGGAGGAACATCGTGTGGTCCTCCACGACCAGGCACGACAGGCACCGGGACCGCTCGGGGGGCCGACTGGCGATCGCGGCAGGTGTCATGCGTCGGGGCCGCCTCCTCGCGGCGCGATGGATGGAGAATCCGAACCGTACCCCACACCCGTTTCACTCACCAGTATCGGGTCTACCCCCCGTTGCGAAGAATACCG
>JBJTJO010000132.1:0-13749 GCA_046095965.1 Planctomycetaceae bacterium | reverse complement strand
CTCTGGACGCAGATGCTGCGGACGAGCTCGTCGCACGAGGAGGGCTGCCGCCGCGAGTTCGGCATCCTCACGAAGGAGTTCCTTGGTGACGAGGCGGGCAGGCTCCGCGGGCTCAAGACCGTGCGGATCGAGTGGTACCAGGATCCGGCGAGTGGCCAGCAGAAGTTCAAGGAACTGCCCGGCACGGAAGAGGAGTGGCCCTGCCAACTCGCGCTCCTCGCGATGGGCTTCGTGGGACCGGAGAAGCAGGGGCCGATCGCCGACCTCGGCCTCGAGCTCGACCCCCGGGGCAACGTGAAGACCGGCGCGGACTACATGACGAGCCAGGAGGGCGTGTTCGCCGCGGGGGACCTGCGCCGCGGCCAGTCGCTCGTCGTGTGGGCGATCCACGAGGGCCGCGAGGCGGCCCGGTCGGTGGACCTCTGGCTCATGGGCCAGACGAACCTCCCGAGCCTCGCCGCCGGCGAGTTCGCCGTGCGGACATGACCCGCCGGGCCGGAGCGCTCAGGCAGGCCTGCCACCTCACCGGCCGGGATAGAAGTGCGACAGGTTTTGGTATGTCGCCATGTGGCCCGTCGCCCGGATCTGCTCGTTGACCTGCCGGGCGGTCGTGTCGCGTTGGATCTGCTGCACGCGGTTCTGCAGGCTGTTGATCTGCCGCGTCTGCTGCATCTGGTACACCATGCTCCGCTCCTGCTCCTCGCGGGGCTGGACGAGCTGCTGGTAGACGAGCGGGTTGAAGCCGCCGGCCATGGCCCCGCCCGAGGTGGCCCCGACGCCGCTGCTCGTCGCGAGCATCGTGTAGGGGCTCACCGCAGGCCGCCGGTAGGTCTGCGAGAACGGGGCGTTGTTCTGGGCCCGGGCCTCGCAGGCCGCGAACCCGGCGACCAGCACCGCGACTCCCATCGTCCACACGCGCCGGTGACCTGACATGGCTGAAACTCCTCCGGTGTTCGACCAACTCTCGAATTCTACACGGGCCCCGGCGTCCGGGCCACGCCCGGGCGTCACCGGGCCTCACTCCGGCAACTCGTAGTTCTCGATCACGCGATCCATGAGGGCCCGGACGGCGGCCTTGGCCACGGGCTTGTCGTGCAGCCAGGCGGCGAATTCCTCGCCGTGGACCGCGTAGGCGTCACGCAGCCAGTCGGGGGCTTCCGTGAGCATCCAGGCCCGGAACTCCATCCAGCGGGGATCGTCCTCGCCGTAGACCTCGCGGGCCACCCAGCAGAACCCGAAGAAGGTCGTGAACGGCGTGAGGAAGGTGCGGACGGTCTGGGCACCGAGCAGCGAGAAGCCCATGATCCGCTCGAACGGGGCCGTGACCTTGCCCACGATGCTGTCGAAGGCGATCCACTGGTCCTGGGCGATGAACACCCGGTCGCCCGGCATGATCTGGTAGTTGGTGGCCGTCGAGGCCCCCTTCATGATCGCGTCGATGTCCACGGGCAGGACCTGGTCGCAGCCCACCTGCGACGGTGCCGGCCGGGCGATCCAGACATCCTTGCTCGAAAGCCGCGACAGGCCGTTGATCTGGGCGATCGCGTCGAGCACGGTCTCGTTCCCGGTGACCGGGAAGCGGGCGATGTTGTCGCCGAAGCCGGCCCCCTCCGTGATCACGTAGTAGACCTTCGAGTTGTAGGAGAAGACGTCCACGCTCACGAGCGGCGCGTCGAGGTGCTGGGCGAGGTGCTTCTCGATCGCGGCCTTGGCCTCGTTGATGGTCATGCCGGTGACGTAGACGGACCCGTAGGTGCCCAGGTTGATCGTGCCGTCCGGGCCGACGAGATGCTCACCGGCGACCTGCTGCTGGCCGGCGGCCTGCGCGAGCGTGATCGACACCTGCGGCTCCCGCAGGATCCGCTTGAGATGCCGGAAGATGCTGTCCTGCGCCTCCTCGAGCGACTGATTGGCCACGAGCACCTTGCCGTAGGAGGGCCCGAGGTCGAGCATGCCGCCCGGCTCCACGACGTACAGCCCGTTGATCGGCTGCTCGAGGAGCGTGCCCTCGACGATCACCTGGAGCGTGTCGAACGACTGGATCCGGAACGGCGGCTTGGGCACCACGCGGAGCGCGTCCACGAGGAGGATGTCCGGCGGCTCGATCACATAGGCCGGAAGTGCGACCTTGGCGAGCTCCTTGCCGGGCATCCGCTCCGGATCGCTAGGACAGGTGGCGTCGGCCATCACCTGCTGGGTGGTGGACCGCTGGGGGCGGCCGTAGATCTGGCACCCGGCCGTCACGGCCAGGATCGTCGGCAGGAGGGTGGCCAGCACCGCGAGGCGGGCCGCCGGGCTCCCGTTCGTTTCGTTTCCACCGCCGTGCATGGCATACTCCACACGACCGGAAAAGTCGCTTTCTCCGGATTTATCGGCGCCCGCGGCCCGCAAACTTTGCCCTGGTCTCCCGGCGGGCACGGCAGCGTGAAAATCACGTAAAAATGGGGCTCAGCCCGGCGACACGGGGTGGGAGAGGGCGTAAACTTCGAGCACCCGGTATGCCCATTCTGCCTAAACAGCGCGACATCTTTCCGGGCGACCTGCTCGACGACCCGGCGATCGCGTCGGGCCCAGGCGGCCGCTGGCTGGCCCTCTACACCCTCTCGCGCCGCGAGAAGGACCTCATGCGCCGGCTCGAAGCCGCCGACGTGCCCTTCTACGCCCCCATGATCCGCAGGCGGCTGAAGTCGGCGGGCGGCCGGACCCGCTGTTCGTTCGTCCCGCTATTCCCCGGCTAGGTTTTTTCGCGCGCCGACGAGGAGCAGCGGCGGGCGGCCCTGGCGACCAACTGCGTCTCGCGCTGGATTTCGGTGCCGGACGAGCGAATGCTTGTGGACGACCTCCGGTCGATCAAGCGGCTCATCGACACCGACCAGCCGCTCTCGCCGGAGGCCAGGCTCGATCCCGGCCAGGCCGTCCGCGTCCGCAGCGGCCCCCTCATCGGGCTCGAGGGCACGGTGGTCAGGCGACGTGGCACGGAACGGCTCGTCGTCGCGGTCCGGTTCCTCAACCAGGGAGCGTCGATCGAACTCGAGGACGTGGATCTCGAGCCCATCTGACGCACGACCTTTCCGAGCACGCACCGCCTTTCCGAGCACGCATCAGGATGCCTTCCCGTCTTGCCGCCGCCGTCGCCGCGAAGGCCACCACCTGGTGGACCACCCGCAAGCCCACGCGCGAGGCGATCGTCGTGGTCGCGCTGCTGGCGCTCATCTTTCAGGCCGCCTACCTGGCGTCCTACTACGTGCGGTCCGAGCTGCTCTTCAAGACCTCCGACGCCGACATCATCCTGCGCACGATCCTCCTCGTCGTGGGCGTCAAGCTCGTGGTCTTCTACTCCCGCGGCCTCTGCCATCGACCCTGGCGGGCCGCGCGGTTCGCCGACCTCAACCGGCTGCTGCGGGCGGCCACGCTCTGCCTGCTCGTGTTCATCGCGGTCAACCACTTCGGCTCCTACGCCAGCGGCTGGGTGCCGATCCCGCGGTCGGTGCTGCTCCTCGACTGGGTGTTCACGCTCCTCGGCGTGGGCGGGATGCAGGCGATCGCCCGCAGCATCTACGAGGAGATCGTTCCCGTCACGTCGGCGGGCAACCAGAAGACGGTGCTCGTCATCGACGCCTCCCCGGCCGGCCGCGAGGTGGCGCGGGCACTCGAGTCCATGCGATCGGCCGGCTACCACGTGGCCGGCCTCCTCGACGACGATCCCGCCCTCTACGCCACCGACGTCGGCCGGGCGCGGGTGCTCGGCGGCATCGACTCGGCCGCGACCTGCGCCCACCGGCTGCGGGCCGCCGAGATCGTCGTCTGCTCCGGACGGCTGTTTGGCGCGAGGCTCCGCGCCCTGTGCGACGCCTGCGCGGCGCTCGGGGTCCGCGTCATGATCGCCGAGCGCGCCCAGCCCGATGACGCGGCCGGCTCGCGGCACTGGGGCGCGGCGCTGCCCGTCATCCGCGACGTCGAGCTCCGCGACCTCCTGTCGCGGCCCGAGGCCCGGCTCGACAACCAGGACGAGCGGGTGCTCCCCTTCATCCGTGGCAAGGTCGTCCTCGTCACCGGTGCCGGCGGCTCGATCGGCTCCGAGATCTGCCGGCAGCTCCTGCGGTTCGAGCCGGAGCGGCTCGTGCTCGTGGAGCGGTCGGAGTGCGGCCTGTTCTCCATCCATCGCGAGCTCGCGGACCTGCCGGAGGCGGCCGACATCGAGCTCGTGCCGGTGCTCTGCGACATCACCCACGCCGAGCGGGTCGACCGCATGTTCGCCGAGCACCGGCCGCGGATCGTGATCCACGCCGCGGCCTACAAGCACGTGCCGCTGATGGAGTCGCACCCGGTCGAGGCCATCGAGAACAACACGCTGGCCACCGCCACGCTGGCGGAGATCGCCGACGCGCACCGCGTCGAGGCGTTCGTGGCCCTGTCCACCGACAAGGCGGTCCACCCCTCGAGCGTCATGGGGGCCTCGAAGCTGGTGGCCGAACGGTTCCTGCAGGCCTTCGGGGCGACGTCCGCCACGCGGTTCGTGGCGGTCCGGTTCGGCAACGTGATCGGCTCGAGCGGCAGCGCCGTGCCGATCTTCGAGGCGCAGCTGCGGAACCGCCGGCCGATCACGGTGACCGACGAGCGGGTGCGTCGCTACTTCATGACGATCACCGAGGCCGCGCAGCTCGTGCTCCTCGCCGGGGCCCTGCCCGGCCGCGGCGGCGCGTGCGTGCTGGAGATGGGCGAGTCGATCCCGATCGTCGAACTCGTGTCGAGCATCGCGTTCGTGATGCGCGTGCCGCCCGGACAGGTGCGGATCCGGTTCTGCGGCCTGCGGCCGGGGGAGAAGATCGACGAGGAGCTCTTCTACGAGGACGAGCGGCGCGATGCCACGAGCCATCCGCTCGTGATCCGCGTGAGCCGGCCGGCGCGTCCGCTCGAGGAGGTCCGCCAGTGGCTCGGCGAGCTCAAGAGCGCCGCCGCCGGGCCGTCCGACGCCGCCTTTCACGCGATCATGGACATCGTCGCCGCCGACTGCGCGGGCCTCGTGCCGGTGGCCGAGCCTCCCGAGGCGGCCGCGCCCCACGAGGCGGCTCCGCAGCCGCTCGCGGAGCAGCGGGCATGAGCGGGCCGGCGCACGTGCCGGCGCCGCCCGGGGGCTGGCGGGTGCCACTCGTCCGGCCCGACGTGCCGGCGTTCGCCGAGGTCACGGCGGAGATCGAGACCGCCGTCGCGGGCGGGATGCTCACGAAGGGTCCGGCTCTCGCGCGGCTCGAGACGGAGGCGGCGCGGTTCCTCGGCGTGCGGCACGTGGTCGGCGTGGGCAGCTGCACGCTCGGGCTCGCGCTCGTGCTCGATTCCCTCGCCGCGGTCCGCGATCGCGCCGCCGCGGCGGCGTGTCCGGCGGCGGCCACCTGTCCGCTGCCCGCGGCCGCCCGGCGACCCGGCCCGGCCGGCGCGGCCGATGTGATCGTGCCGAGCTTCATCTTCCTCGCCGCACCCGCCGCGATCGTGTGGGCGAAGCTGCGGCCGGTGTTCGTCGAGATCGATCCGGACACGTTCACGGTCGATCCCGCCGCGGTGGCCGCGGCCGTGACGCCGCGCACGGCCGCGATCCTCGGCTGCCACACGTTCGGCTGCCCGTGCGACGTCGCCGCGCTCGAGCGCATCTCGGCCGAGACCGGCGTGCCGCTCGTCATCGATGCCGCGCACGGCCTCGGCACGACGGTGGCCGGCAGGCCCGTCGGCGGCGGCGGCCTCGCGCAGGTCTTCAGCCTCTCGCCGACGAAGCTCGTGGTCGCGGGCGAGGGGGGGCTGGTCGCGACGGACTGCGATTGCCTGGCCGACGCGGTGCGCACGGCACGCGAGTATGGCAACGACGGCGCCTACGGCTGCTCCGCTCCCGGCCTCAACGCCCGGCTCCCGGAGATCTCCGCGATCCTCGCCCGCGCGTCGCTGGCCCGCCTCGACGACGTCGCCGGGCGGCGCCGGGCCGCGGCGGCGGCCTACCGCGAGGCGCTCGCCGACGTGCCCGGGCTCTCGTTCCAGCGGATTCCCGCGGGCGCCGCGAGCTCGTGGAAGGACTTCGTCGTGGGGGTCGATCCGGTGCGGTTTGGCTGCGACCGCGACACCCTGCGGGCGCGGCTCGGGGAGCGGGGCATCGAGACGCGGGCCTACTACTCGCCGGCCGCGCACGACATGGAGGCCTTCCGGGGATTTCTCCGGACCGGACAACGGCTGCCGGTCACCGACCGGGTCGCCGCCACGCTGGTCGCCCTGCCGATGGGGGTCCACGTCACGCCCGACGTGGCCCGGGCCGTGGCCGCGGAGATCCGCGCGGCGGCCGTCGCGCGGGTAGCATCGGGCGCCCACGAGCCCGACGCCTGACGCCCGGACGCACGATGCAAGCCCCGCCGGACCCGACCGCACCGACCGCCCAGCCGCTGTTCCCGTCGTTCGACGCGCTCGAGACGGTGATCTGGCCGGGCGTGGCCCTCGCCGTGTTCGTGCTCACGGCGGTCCTCGTGGACACGATGATCGTGCTGGCCGCCCGCTGGCGGCTCGTGGACCTCCCCAATCGCCGCAGCGCGCACGCCCTGCCGACGGCCCGCGGCGGCGGGGTCGCGATCGTGGGCATGACCGTGCTGGCGGCGGTCGCGGTGATCCTGCGCTGGCCTCCCGACGCGCTGAAGGTCGTCTGCGGGGTGTGCATCCCGAGCCTGGCGATCGCCGGCGTCGGCATCGCCGACGACGTGCGGCCCCTCGACGCGAAGCTGCGGCTGGCCATCCAGATCGCCGTGGCGGTCGTGATGACCGCCGTGCTCGGGCCGATCGGGTCGATCGAGGTGCCCGGCCTGCCGACATTCCACCTCGGACCGGCCGGCTGGCCGCTCACGATCCTCTGGATCGTCGGCATGACCAACGCCTTCAACTTCATGGACGGCTCCGACGGGATGGCCGCCACGGCGGCGGTCGTGGGGGGCGTCGGCCTCGCGACCCTCGGCCTCGTCACCGGCTGCAACATGCCGCTGCTGCTCGCGGCCTTCGCGGGGGCGGCAGCCGGCGGGTTCCTCGTGTTCAACTGGCAGCCGGCCCGGATCTTCATGGGCGACGTGGGCAGCGCGTTCCTCGGCACGTTCCTGGCCGCGATTCCGCTGGTGTTTCCCGAGTTGAAGCGGCCGATGGTGCTCGTGCCCGCGGTGCTCTGCCTGTGGCCGGCGATCTTCGACCCCTTCGTGACCGTGATCCGGCGGATCGCCTCGGGGGCCAACCCGCTCGTGCCGCACCGCGAGTTCTTCTTCCACCGGCTCGTCCGCAGCGGCACGACGCACGCCACGGTCGCGCTCCTCTACGGCATGCTCGCGGCGGTCGGCGGAATCGCGGGCGCGCTCATGCTGGTGCCGGCCGTGCCCGAGATCGTGCGGTCGGGTGCGCCGCTCGCGGCGGTCGTGCTCGCGGGCTGGTTGGCATGGACCACCGAGCGGACCTTCGCCGCTTCCGCCGCCGGCCGGGAAGCGGCCGCGGCCCGGATCACCACCACGGCCACGACCACGACCACGTCCACTGCGGACCCGAACTGAGCGCGGGAGGCACGCGATGCCGGTCGTCACCGCCGCCGCCGCCGCCCGGGGCGTTGCCGGACCTGAGCCACCGCACGGGCTCTACGCCACCGTCGTCAAGCGGGCGATCGACGCCGTCGTGGCAGCCGTCCTGATCGCGCTTCTGCTCCCGGTCATGGCGCTCGTGTGGCTCGCCGTGCGGATCGCGCTCGGCGCGCCGACGCTGCACCGCGAGGTGCGGGCGGGCCTGCTCGGGCGGCCGATCCGCGTCGCGAAGTTCCGGTCCATGCGCGAGGCGACCGGGCCCGATGGCCGGCCCCTGCCCGACGCCGTGCGCCTCGGCTCCTTCGGCCGGCTCCTGCGGCGGACGAGCCTCGACGAGCTTCCGCAGCTGTTCAGCATCGCGAGGGGCGACATGACCCTCGTGGGGCCCCGGCCGCTGCCGGAGCGCTACGTCCCCCGCTATTCGGCCAGGCAGGCCACGCGGCTCCTCGTCCGCCCGGGCCTGACGGGCTGGGCGCAGATTCACGGCCGCAACGCGGTCGCCTGGCCGGAGCGGCTGGAATACGATGCCCGGTACGTGGACCTGCTGCGGCGGCCGGTCGCCCCGCTCGTGGACCTCTGGATCGTGGTGGTCACCGTGTTTCAAGTGATCGGCCAGGCGTTCACCGGGCGGGGCGTGGCGGCCCCGGGGTCCGTCACGATGGAGGAGTTTTGTGGTGCGACCGGAGCCGACGCCGAAGCCAGGGCAGGGCACCCTCACCCCAACCCTCTCCCAAAGGGAGAGGGCGAGGAATAATTGACCAACCCTCTCCCAAAGGGAGAGGGAGAAAAATTGTCTCCCTGAAGACACAATCCACCCGTGAAGCCTGCTCCCACCATCACCGCCGCCGTCACCGAAGCCATCCACACCGTGCTGCGGGACACGGGCCGCGCGGCCGGGCCGCTCGAGCCCGCCATGCTCCTCGCGGCCGACGTCGGCCTCGACTCGCTCGACCTCGCCCAGGCGATCGTGCTCCTGGAGCGGTCGCTCGGCGTGGACCCGTTTCGCGCCGCCGCCCCGCACGCACCCCGTCCCCCGCTGCGCACCGTCGCCGACCTCGTCGCCCTCTACGAAGCCGCCCGCCCCGCACCATGAGTGATTCCATGCCAGCAGCGACAACCTCCCTCGAAACGCTCGTGCAATCGGTGTCCGACGTCCCCGCCACGGAGCGGCTGGCCTTCGCGATCGATGGGATCGCCCGGGAGTGCCCCGACCGCGCCGCGCTCGTGGTGGATGCCGGCGGCGCGGCCCGCCGCGTGATCGACTATGCGACGCTCGCCGGCGGGATCGCGCGGCTCGAGCAGGCCCTGGCCGTGGCCCGTCCGGTGGGCGTGGTCGCGAAGTCCGCGCGGCCCGAGTCGCTCGTGGCGATCGCCGCGGCCTGTGGTCGCCAGCGGGTGCCCCTGGCGTTCGTCACGGCCGACTCGTCGTTTCTCGTCACGGAGCTCCACGGCTGGGTGACCGTGGACGACGCGCTCGTGCTGCCGGCCGGCATCCCGGCCCGCCGCGACCGTGACTCCGTGCCGCCGCCGGTGATCGTGGCGACGTCGGGCACGAGCGGCCCGCCGAAGCTCGTGGACCATGCGTGGGACTCGGTCCTCGCCGCGGCCCGGCTCGCCGGCCAGTGGCACGGCCTCGGCTGGTTGCTCGTCTACGACGCCTCGCGTTGGGCCGGCATCCAGGTGTGGGCGCAGGCCCTGCTCACGGGCGGCCGCCTCGTGGTGCCGGCGTCGCGCGATCCCGACGTCGTGGCCCGCGCCATCGCCGACGAGACGGTCGCCATCCTGCCCGCGACGCCGACGCTCCTGCGGCGGCTCGTGTCGTCGGCCGACCGGTCGGTGCTGGCCCGCGCGCGGGTCGAGCGGATCACGCTCGGGGGCGAGGCCACCGACGCCGACCTGCTGCGGCAGACGCAGGAGCTCTTCCCCGGCGCGAAGATCACGCAGGTCTACGCGACGACCGAGCTCGGCGAGGTGTTCCGCGTGGCCGACGGTCGGACGGGTTTCCCGGCGGCGTGGCTGGGCAGGGCGCTGCCCGGCGGCGTGCGGCTCTCGACCCGCCGCGACGGCGAGCTGCTCGTGCAGCTCTCGCGCGACACCGCGGAGGTGGCCACGGGCGACCTCGTGGAGCGGCGGGGGGACCGCTGCGAGTTCGTGGGCCGGCGAACCGACGTGATCGTGGTGGGAGGCGCGAAGGCGTATCCCAAGCGGATCGAGGAGCTCCTCCGCGGCGTGCCGGGCGTCGTCGAGGCCCGCGTCCGCGGTCTGCCGAGCGCGATCACGGGCGAACTGGTGGCCGCGGAAATCGTCCTCGCGGACCCGCTTCCAGCGGCCGCCTCCCCCGAGAGCATCCGTGCCGCGGCCCTCGCAGCGTGCCGCACGAGCCTCGACCCCCACGCCGTCCCGCGGATCCTCGACATCGTGAAGCGGATCGCCACCACGGCGGCGGGCAAGACGCCGCGAACGGCGGCGCAGGCGGCGACGCGGTCATGACGCGTCGTGATAAAATTTTGGAAAGGTTTCTCCGCGGCAACGCCGATGCCGGCATCAGGTTCGACGATATGGTGGCAATCCTCAAACGCCTGGGATTCGGGGAACGTGTGCGGGGTGATCACCACATCTTCAGCTGAGAAGGCGTCGCGGAAATCCTGAACCTTCAGCCTCGGGACGGCCAGGCGAAGCCTTACCAGGTCAAGCAAGTGAGGCGGGTCATCACTTCCTACGGGCTCGTGCCCGCGGACGCTGGAGAGGAGCAAGACACATGACAGAGGAACCACGCTACGAGGTCATTCTCTTCTGGAGTGAGCATGACCAGGCGATGATTGCCGAAGTGCCCGAACTGCCGGGCTGTGCGGCCGACGGGGCAACGTACCGCGAGGCCTTGGAAAACGTGGAAATCGTGATCCGCGAGTGGATCGAAACTGCTCGCTCGCTGGGCAGGCCTATCCCTGTCCCGCGCGGCCGGCTTCTCTACGCCTGATCACCCCACGCATTGCGATGCATCCATGCCCGCCAGCTCATTCGTCTCGGGCGGTTCCCGCGGGCTGGGCCTGGCCGTCGTGGAGATGCTCCTCGCCCGCGGCGATCGCGTCGCCACGTTCTCCCGGTCGGGATCGGCCGGGATCGACGCGCTCGCGGCCGCGCACCCGGACCGGCTGCTCCACGACCGGCTCGACGCCGCCGACGCGGTGGCCGTCCGCGGCTTCGTGGACCGGGCGAGCGCCCGCTTCGGCCGGATCGACCACTGCGTGGCGAACGCCGCCGTCGCCCACGAGGGCGTGCTGGCGACCACGCCCGACGCCGAGATCGACGCCCTGCTCGCGGTGAATCTCCGGGGCTCGATCGTGCTCGTCCGCGAGTGCGTCCGGCAGATGCTCGTGCAGCAGCCCGTGCCGGGCGTGCCGTCGGTCGTCGTGATCTCGTCGATCGTGGCGTCGCGCGGGTCGCCGGGGCTCGCGGTCTACGCCGCCACGAAGGCGGGCCTCGAGGGCTTCGCGCGGAGCCTGGCCCGCGAACTCGGGCCCCGCGGCATCCGGGTGAACGCCGTCGCGCCGGGCTTCCTGGAAACCGACCTCTCGGCCACGCTGTCCGCGGAGAACCGCGGCCGCATCGCCCGGCGCACGGCGCTCGGCCGCCTCGGCACCCCGGCCGACATCGTGGGCGCGATCGACTTCCTCACGAGCCCGGCGGCGTCCTTCATCACCGGCCAAGTGTTCACGATCGACGGCGGCACGTGACCTGCATCGCGGTGGCCGGACTGGTGTGCTCATGTCGCCAGTGTTTCGATCGATCCTCCGGGCCCTGACGCCCAGGTTCGTCCACCGCATCCGCGTGGATCGTGCCAGGCGGGCGGAGGCGGAGCGACTCGCGCTCGCGGTGCGGCTCCACGGGGCCGTGGGTGGCCGGGTGCTGACCGGCCCGTTCGCCGGCATGCGGTACGGCACGGACTCCACGTGCGGGACCCTCGGCCCGAAACTCCTCGGCACCTACGAGCGCGAACTCGCGCCGGTCGTCGAGCGGATCGTCGCCGCCGGGCGCGGCCGGATCATCGACGTCGGGGCCGCCGAGGGCTGGTACGCCGTCGGCCTGTTGACGCGGCTTCCGGCGGCGCGGGGCGTGGCGTTCGAGTCCACGGCCGGCGGCCGGGCCCTGCTCCGCGACATGGCGCTCGCCAACGGTGTCGCCGACCGGCTCGACATCCGCGGGCACTGCGGCGTGGCCGAACTCGCGGCCACGGTCGAGGCGTTCCGCCCCGATCTCGTCGTCTGCGACGCCGAGGGGGCCGAGCGCGAGATTCTCGACCCGATCGCGATCCCGCGTCTCGCGGGCATCGACATGCTGGTCGAGATTCACGACTTCATCGATCCGGCCACCGGCGCCGCGCTCGAGCGGCGGTTTCGGCACACGCACACGATCGAGCGGATCGCGACGCGGCCGCGGCGGGCGGCCGACGTGCCCGCCGTCGGGGGATTTTCGCCGTCCGAGCGACTCACGCTCGCCGACGAGCTGCGGCCCTGCCGCATGGAGTGGTTCTGGTTGCAGGCCCGGGGCTGACGGCCGCCCGACCCCCGCAGCGGAAGGGGCGTCATGGCGGTGCCGCCCTTGCCGGACGGGGTATACTTTTGGGTTCCGTGCCCGCAAGGAAGTGGATCCCGCATGGCCGACCCCGTGTTGCAACCGGCTCTCGCCCCGGAGCCGGCGACGCTGCCCGACGTGGGTCCGGATCGGCGGACCGCGGCGGTTGGACGGCGTCGTGAACCCCACGTCCTCGACGTCACGGTCGTCATGCCGACGGTCGGGCTCGACGGGGATTTCGCCGCCGCGGCCCGGCGTGTGCTCGAGAGCATCGACCGGGGCGGCTTCGCGGCCGAGTTCGTCGTCGTCGTCGATGGTCCGGCCGCCGAACCGCCCGCGTGGCTCGACCGACCGGACGTGACGCTCGTGGCGACGGGCGCGCGGTCCGGTCCCGCGGCGGCCCGTAACACGGCGGTCGAGGCCGCCCGGGGGGGCATCCTGTTCTTCGTCGATGCCGACGTGGAACTCGCGCCCGACGCCCTGGAGCGGGCGCTGGCCGCGTTCGCCGCCGAGTCCGACCTCGTCGGCGTGTTCGGCGCGTACGACGACGAGCCGGCCGCTCCCGGCCTCGTGAGCCAGTTCCGCAACCTGCTCCACCACCACACGCACCTCTCCCATCCCGGCGACGCGACCACGTTCTGGACGGGGTGCGGCGCGATCCGCACGGCGAACTTCCTCGACGTGGGCGGATTCGACACGGGCTTCGGCTCTCCGAGCGTGGAGGACATCGACCTGGGGATGCGGGTCACGTCCGCAGGCGGGCGGATCGCGCTCGATCCCGGCTTGCGGTGCAAGCATCTCAAGCGCTGGACGCTCGGGTCGATGATCCGCACGGACGTCTTCCAGCGGGCCGTGCCGTGGACGCGGATGCTCGTCGCCCGCCACGAGCTGCCGACCACGCTCACCATCGACTGGACGAACCGGGCCTGCGGCGTGCTCGCCGTCGCGCTCGTCGTGGCGCTCGCCGCCGCGAAGTTCGTCCCGCATGCGTGGGTCGTCGCGGCGGCCTGCGGCCTGGCGATCGTGATCTGCCACCGGGGCTTCTACCGGCTCTGCCTGCGGAAGCGGGGGCCGTTCTTCGCCATCGGCGCCTTCGCGCTGCACGTGCTGTTCTTCGTCTACTCGTCGATCACCTTCGGGCTCGTCGTGCTGGCGCAGGCCCGCGCCCGGCCGGCGCGGCGTCGGCAAACCGCGGGGGATCCGGCGTGACGCCCGCGCGACGGTTGGGGAACATCGCCCCCTGGCTGTTGGCCGCCGGGCTGGTCGTGGCGGCCGCGGGCGGGCTCGGCATCGGGCTGGGGCTGGCGTGGGCCCGGAACTACGACGGCGACATGCAGGAACGTGTCGTCGAGTACGCGTCGTTTCGCCTCGGTGACTACCCGAACCGCCTCGTGGATGAGCCGCAGGCCGGCCCGGCGCCGCGGTTCACGGTCTACCCGCCGTATGCGTTTCCGACGTTCGCGGCGTTCTTCGAGCCGGGCGGGCTCGTCCAGGGCCGCGTGCTGCTCGCGCTGCTGTCGGTCGCGGCGGTCATCCTCATGGGTTTCTACGGGCACGCGAGGCTGAGGGCTTTCGGCCCTGCCTGGGCCACCGTCGG
>JBJTJO010000131.1:0-12217 GCA_046095965.1 Planctomycetaceae bacterium | reverse complement strand
GGGCCGGGGTGAGGGTGCTTCGCCAGCGAACCCGGATCCCTGCACCCTCACCCGGCCTGCGGCCACCCTCTCCCCACGGGGCGAGGGTGATTGCAACTCGCCCTCACCCGATATGCGGCCGGCCTCTCCCCGAGGGAGAGGCGATTGCGCCTCCTCCGCCACGATCACCCGGCCGCCACCGGTGCGGAGCGCGAGTTCCACCGCCTCGGTCAGCCGGCTTCGCGTGTCGGCGGACGGGACCAGCCGGTCCACGACCACGTCGATCGTGTGCTTGAGCAGCTTCGCGAGCGCCGGCGGCTCCTCGACGCGGCAGACGGTCCCATCCACGCGGGCGCGCGTAAAACCCTGGCGGACGAGGTCGGCGAACAGGTCGCGGTGCTCCCCCTTCGCGTCGCGGACGAGCGGGGCGAGGATCAGCACGCGCGTGCCGGCGCGGGCCGCGAGGATCCGCTCCACGATCTGGTCGCGGGGCTGGGCCTCGAGCACGGCGTCGCACTCCGGGCAATGCGCCGTGCCCACGCGGGCGAAGAGCACGCGGAGGAAGTCGTGGATCTCCGTCATCGTGGCGACGGTGGATCGCGGGTTCGTGCCGGCCGACTTCTGCGCGATCGAGATCGACGGCGAGAGCCCCGTGACGGCGTCCACGTCGGGCCGCGGCAGTTGCCCGAGGAACTGCCGCGCGAACGTGGAGAGGCTCTCGACGTAGCGGCGCTGGCCCTCGGCGTAGAGCGTGTCGAAGGCGAGGCTCGACTTGCCGGAGCCGCTCACGCCCGAGAGGCAGACGAGACGGCCCCGCGGCAGGCCGACCGTGACGTCGCGAAGGTTGTGCTCCCGCGCTCCGCGGACGACGATCGGGGGAGCGTGCATGGGGCGAAGCGGCGCGTGATGCGGGATCGACGTGGCGGCGGGTCCGGCACGATTGTAGCGCTTCCGGGGCAGCGGGGGCGGCCCGTGCTGGACAGCCCCTTCCCGGTGCCGTACCATCGAAAATCCTGCGGGTTTCGGTCGTTCGCGGCCGGGCCCGGACGGGGCGGTAGCTCAACTGGGAGAGCGCGGCGTTCGCAATGCCGAGGTTGGGAGTTCGATCCTCCTCCGCTCCATTTTTAGGGCTGCAGGGCCATCCATGGCCCCTGCAGCCCTTGCCCGTCGCGGGCACAGCCAAGGTGTGCCCGGACGGGCGGGCGCTCGCACCTCCGGGCTCGCGTGGCCGCCGCGGAGCGGCGGCGGCTCGACGTTCCGCCGCGACGGCGGAACGATCGAGCCCACGCGGAGCGGACAACGCGGGTTGCTGCGAGGAGACCCGCGTACCATGGCCGCACCCGAGATAATGGAGGGGAGTGCGGCGACTGCCGATCCATCGACGGCGCTCATGGTGCGCGTGCGCGCGGGGGATGCGGGGGCGTTCGAGCGGCTCGTGGGGATGTGGCAGGAGCGGCTCGTCACGCTGTTCCTCAACCACACCGGCGACCACGCCACCGCCGAGGACCTTGCGCAGGAGGTGTTTTTGCGGGTGTACCGGGCGCGGGAGCGCTACGAGCCCACGGCGAAGTTCACGACCTGGATCCACACCATCGCCAACAACGTCGCCAGCGACCTCGCGCAGCGGTCGTACCGCCGCCGCGAGAAGGGCGTGCCGGTGAGCGCGGCCGCGTCGTCGAGCGCGATCGGGCTCGACCAGCTCGCCGTCGCCGCCAGCGGGATGATGCCCGCGCGGCAGGCCGTCCGCGGCGAGCTGCGGTCCGTCGTGCAGGAGGCCATCGCCGCCCTCGGCGAGCGGCAGCGGATGGCCCTGCTGCTCGCCAAGTTCGAGCACTGCTCCTACGAGGAGATCGCCGCGGCCATGCAGCTCACCGTGCCGGCGGTGAAGTCGCTCCTGTTCCGCGCCCGTGACCAGCTCAAGGCCGCGCTCGCCGGCTACGCGGAAGGGGAGCGGCCATGAGCGGCTCGGCTCCCGACCTGCGTGCCGGTGCCGCCGGCCCCGACGCGGCGCCCGAGCAGGCGCTCTCCGACGTCTGGGTGCTGCTCGACGAGCTGCCGCGGGCGGCCCCTTCGGCCGCGCTCACGGCGACGACGATCGAGATGGCGGCCGTGGCGGTCGCGGGCGGCACCCGCGGCGGCACGACCGGCCGGCCGGCCGCGGCGGCCCGGGCGTGGCTCCGGCCCGCCGCCGTCGTGGCCCTCGCGCTCGTCGGCGGCGTGGTGGCCGGCCGGCTCACCGCGCCCGATCCCGACCGCATGCTGATCGGGAACCTGCCGCTCGTGCGGCACCTCGACGTGCTGCTGGAGGCCGGATCGGTCACGTTCCTCGAGGCGGCGGCGGGCCGCGGCGGGCCGCCGCTGTTGCTCGTGCTGCGGCAGGGGCCGGAGGCGGCGCGCCAGTCCGTCACGGCGTTCAACGCGAAGCTCGACTCGCTCGGCCGGCTGATGCGGGCCGACGCCGCGGCGCGACGGGCGTTCGTGGCCGGCCTGGCGGACGAGGAGCGGGCCGAGCTCGAGCGCGCCGGTCGCGACTTCACCGCGCTCTCGACGGCCGAGCGCAAGACGCTCGCCGCCGTGGCCGACGCGCTCGTCGATCCGGACCGCGAGCCGCTCCGCGACGCCGCCCGCGACTGGCACCGCTGGCTGGCGGCGAGCCGCCCCGAGGACCGCGACGACATCATCGCCTCGCACACCGACAAGCGGCTCGAGTGGATCGACTGGTATGCGGCCCGTGCCGAGGGGCGGGGCCGCGCGGGGCAGCCGGATCGTGCCCCGCCCGACCGACCCCCGGGTCGCTGGCCGCCCGGGGGCGAGGGCCCCCGCGGCTTCGATGGCCGCTACCGTCGGCCCCAGCCGCCGCGCGACGGTCCGGGTCGTGATGGCCCGCCGCGCGAGGGTCGGTCCACCGAAGGCCCGCCTCGCGACGGGCCCCCGCGGCCCGTCAGGCCCGACCGACCCGCTCCTCCGCCAGAAACTCCGTCACCGCCCGGTTGAACACGTCCGGCGTCTCGAGCGGCGTCATGTGGCCCGCCTGCGGCACGACGAGCAGTCGCGCGTGGGGCATGACCCCGAGCGCCGCCTCCAGGCAGGCCGGCGGCGTGATCGCGTCCTCGGCGCCGACGATGAGGAGCGTGGGCACGCGGACCTGGTGCATGGCGGCCGTCATGTCGGGCCGCGCGCCGAGGGCGGCGAGCGCCGCCTGGATCGTGGCCACGGGCTGGCGGAGGATCGCGGCGTGCAGGTCGGCCTCGAGTGCCGCGCGGCCGGCCGCGCCGCGCGCCTCGGGCGACGATCCGAGCAGCCGCGGCACCATCGCGTCGGCGACGATCCGCTGGCCGAGCCGTCCCACCTTCGCGGCGAGATCGACCCGCGCAACGCGGGCCTCGGGCGTGTCGGCCTCGAGCCGCGTGTCGGCGAGCACGAGCGCGGCCACGCGGTCGGGATGGCGGACGGTGAGATGCTGCGCGACGTAGCCCCCCATCGACAGGCCGCAGACAACCGCGGGGCCGCAGTGGAGCGCGGCGAGGACGGCCGCCGCGTCGTCGGCGAGCTGCTCGATGCTCGCCGGCCCGGGGCCCGCGCTCGCCCCGAAGCCCCGCTGGTCGGGAACGACGAGCCGCCCATGCTCCGCGAGCGGCTCCTGCGCGGCCCACATGGCGTGGTCGAGGGGAAAGGCGTGGAGCAGGAGGAGCGGCAGGCCGCTGCCGGCCGTGTGGACCGCGAGCCGCGTGTCACCGACCGCGACGTGGTGCGGCGAGGAGGACGTGGTCATGTGAGGGGGCCGTCAGGCGTCGGGCTCGATGCCGAGGTCGCGGATCGTCACGAGCGATTCCAGCGGAATGCCCCGCGCGGCGAGCGCCTCGCGGCCGCCGGCGAGCCGGTCGATGACGACCACCACCCGCTCTACCACGAGGCCGAAGTCCCGTGCCCGGTCGATCGCCACGAGCGACGAGCCCGCCGTGGTCACGACGTCCTCCACGATCACGACCCGCTGGCCCGGCTCCACGGGGCCCTCGACGTAGCGCTTCGTACCGTGGTCCTTGGGCTCCTTGCGGACCATGAAGCCCTTGAGCGGGAGGTTCTCGACGCCGGCCATCGTGACGACGGCGCTCGTGATCGGATCGGCGCCGATCGACATGCCGCCGACGGCGTCGGGCAGGGGCCCGAGGGCCTCGAGCCGCTCGAGGATCGCCCGACCCACGAGCATCGAGCCGCGGGCCTCGAGCACGACCTGCTTGGCGTCGAGGTAGAAGCTCGCCTCGCGGCCCGAGGCCAGGCGAAACGTGCCGCGCTTGAGGGCCCGGGTGGCGATCAGATCGACGAGTTCGCGGAGCAACGGGGACGCGGGGGCGGTGCTCATGAAAGCCTCATCGGGGGTGCGGCAGTATAGAAGGATGCGGTCCGCTTTTTGACTCGAGGGGAGAGAGTCGTAAGATTTTCGGTTGTCGTGCCTCCACGAGTGTTCTTCCTTGCCTCTCCCTCGGGGAGAGGCCGGCCGCAGGCCGGGTGAGGGTGCCGGATGCGTGGTGGAGCCGCGAAGCACCCTCGCCCCGGCCCTCTCCCAAAGGGAGAGGGAGAGAGCGTGTTTTCCCGAAAACCACGGCAGAATCTCCGCATCCGGGGCCCTGCGATGCGGCGCGACGCGGCGGCGGCCGGTTTGCGACGGATTCGGTGGCCTGCATTCCTCGCGCTCATCCTCGCGGCCGACACCGCCCTCGCGGCCCAGGTGCCGGCGGTCCTCGTTCCCGTTCGGCTGCCGATCACCGGCACCCGCGACACGCAGGTGGCCGCGGCGGTCCTCCGGCAACTCGACCGGCTCCAGGCCGATCCGACCCGCCGCGGCGTGCTCGTGCTCGAGTTCACCGCCGACGCCGCCGGCGCCGCGGCCGAGAGCGACTTCGGCCGGTCCCTCGAACTCGCGCGGTTTCTCTCCGGCGGGCGGCTCGCGGGCGTGAAGACCGTGGCCTTCCTGCCCGAGGGTGCGACGGGGCACGCCGTCCTCGCGGCCCTCGCCTGCGACGAGATCGTGATGCCGGCCGACGCCGTGCTCGGTCCCGCCGTCGGCGCCGAGCCGGTGATCGACGAGGCCACGCGGGCGGCCTACGCGCAGATCGCCGCCCGCCGACGCACCGTGCCGCCGGCGGTGGCCGTGGCCCTCGTCGATCCGGCGGCGCGGGTGGCGCGGGTTTCGACCGAGGCGGGAGAGACCTTCGTGGCGCCGGGCGACGTGGCGCGGATCCGCGAGTCCACGGCCGTGATCAGCGTCGAGGACCTGGAGCCAGCGCCGCTCGAACTCACCGGCCGCCGCGGCCGCGAGTTCGGCTTCGTGCGGCTGCTGGCGGGAAGCGTTCCGGAACTCGCGCGGGGTCTCGACGTCGATCCCGCGGCGCTCGCGGCGGATCCCTCGCGGGAGGGTGGCTGGCGGCCCGCGCTGGCGACGCTCGACGGCGCGATCACGGCCGAGACGGTAAGCCGGGTGCGCGCGCGGCTCGACCGGGCCGTGACCGACGGCGCCAACCTGCTCGTGCTCCGGATCGACTCGCCGGGGGGCGCGCCGGAGCAGAGCCTCGTCCTCGCCACGTGGCTCGCGGGGCTCGATCCGGCGGAGGTGCGGACCGTGGCCTGGGTGACCCGCGAGGCGCGCGGCGACGCGGCGCTCGTGGCCATGGCCTGCGACGAGGTCGTGATGGGGCCGGCCGCGACGCTCGGCGGCGAGGGGGCCGCGACGCTCGGCGAGCGGCAGGCCGAGAGCGTGACGGCGGCGTGGCGGGCGGGCGTGGCCCGGCCGCGGGAGCGGTCGTGGTCGCTCCCCTTGGCGCTCGCGCTCCCCGGGATCGCGGTGCACCGGGCCACGCACCGGGCGAGCGGGCGCGGGGACTTCCTGTCGCCGGAGGAGCTCGCGGCCCGCGCGGATCGCGACGGCTGGGAGCTGGGGGCGGCGCTCGGCGCCTCCCCGGTGCGGCTCGACGCACGGCGGGCTGAGGAGCTCGGCGTCGCGGCCCACGTCGTGGACGGCCTCGATGGCCTGCGGAAGGCCTACGGCATCGACGCGGCAGTCGCCCTGCCACAGCCGGGCTGGGCCGAGGAACTGCTCGCGGCGCTCGCGAGCCCGAGCCTCGCCTGGCTGCTCCTGCTCATCGGCGGGGCCGGGCTGTACGTGGAACTCAAGACGCCCGGCTTCGGGTTCGGCGGCTTCGTGGCGATGGTGGCGTTCATCGTCTACTTCTGGAGCCAGCACCTCCACGGCACGAGCGGCTGGCTCGAGGTGATGCTCTTCCTCGCCGGCGTGGTCTGCCTGGCGGCCGAGATCCTCGTGCTGCCCGGCTTCGGCGTGCTCGGCCTCGGCGGCGGCCTGCTCGTGATCGCGTCGCTCGTGCTGGCGAGCCAGTCGTTCGTGCTGCCGACCAACGACTGGCAGATCCGGCAGATGCAGGGGTCGCTCCTGGGGATCCTCGGGGCGGTGGTCGGGGTCGCGGCGCTCGGCATGATCCTGAAGCGCTGGCTGCCGAGCACGCCGGTGCTGCGGCACGTGCTCCTCGAGCCGCCGCCGGCCGAGGTCGCCGGAGACGACGACCGGGCGGCGGGACTCGTCGGCGCCGAGGGCACGACGACCACGCGTCTGGCCCCCTATGGCAAGGCCCTCGTGGCCGGGGTCGTGCGCGACGTCACGACGGAGGGGGATCTCGTCGAGCCCGGCACGGCGGTGCAGGTCGTGGAGATCCGTGGCGGCCGCGTGTACGTGCGGCCGGCCCGCTCATGACGGCGCTCGTCTGGATCGTCGCCTTGTTCCTCGTGGGCCTGGCCGTGCTGGTCCTCGAGGTGTTCGTGCCCTCCGGGGGCGTGCTCGGGTTCCTGAGCGTGGTCGCGATCGGCGCGGCGATCGGCGAGGCCTTCGTCGCCGGGGGCATGGCCTGGGGGCTGGCCGTGTTGGGCGTGTCGTTCCTCGCCGTGCCGGCGGTGCTCGCCGCGGCGTTCCGCGTCTTTCCCGAGACGCCGCTCGGCCGCCGCGTGCTGCCGCCGCCGCCGGGGGCCGACGACGTGCGGCCCGGCGCGGCGCGGCGGCGCCGGCTCGAAACGCTCGTCGGCCGGCGCGGCCGCGCGGTCGGCGAGCTCGTGCCATGGGGCACCGTGGAGGTCGAGGGGGATGCCTGCGAGGCCGTGAGCGAGGCCGGCCCGATCCCGCCCGGCGTCGAGGTCGAGGTCGTGGGCCTCGACGCCGCCGCGCTCGTCGTCAGGCCGGTGACGGTGACCCGCGCCCCGGGCCGCCCCGACCGTCCCGGGGCGTCACGCACGGAACAGCCGGAGCAGCCCGCCGCCGACGGGCGTTCGCGGACGCTCGAGGAGTTCGATTTCGACGGTCTCGAGCCACCGGCCGCTTGACCGGCCGCCGCCGCGGAACCACTGTTGAAGGGATCGGCCCGGGCCCCGCCCGTGCCGCCCGCCCCCCGGAGCGCCTCGCATGCCGACCCTGATCCTCCTCGGCCTGGGACTGTTCGCGGCCCTCGTCGTGTTCGCGCTGCTCGCCCGCTACCTGCGGCTGTGGGTGCAGTCCTACGCGTCGAACGCCGGCATCGGCCTGTTCGACCTCGTGGCGATGAGCTTCAAGAAGATCAATCCCACCGTCATCGTGCGGAGCAAGATCATGGCGGTGCAGGCCGGCCTCGGCGACTCCAGCGGCGTCACGCGGCAGGCCCTCGAGGCCCACTACCTCGCCGGCGGCCGCGTGCCGCTGGTCGTGCAGGCGCTGATCGCGGCCGCCAAGGCGAAGATCACGGAGCTCGACTTCAAGCTCGCCGCGGCGATCGACCTCGCCGGCCGCGACGTGCGCGAGGCGGTGCAGACGAGCGTCTACCCGAAGGTCATCGACTGCCCGGGCAGGAACAGCGGCCGCGAGTCGCTCGACGCCGTCGCCAAGAACGGCATCCAGCTCAAGGTGAAGGCCCGCGTCACGGTGCGCACGAACCTCAACCAGCTCATCGGCGGCGCCACCGAGGAGACCATCGTCGCCCGCGTGGGCGAGGGCATCGTGTCGGCCATCGGCTCGGCGGAGCGGCACAGCGACGTGCTCGAGAATCCGGACGTGATCTCGAAGACGGTGCTCGCCCGGCGGCTCGACGCCAACACGGCCTTCGAGATCGTCTCCATCGACATCGCCGACATCGACGTGGGGGCCAACATCGGCGCCCGGCTGCAGGCCGACCAGGCCGAGGCCGACACCCGCGTGGCCCGGGCCAACGCCGAGGGCCGGCGGGCCATGGCCGTGGCCCGCGAGCAGGAGATGATCGCCGGCATCGAGGAGAGCCGCGCGGGCCTCGTCGAGGCGGAGGCCGAGGTGCCGCGGGCGGTGGCCGACTCGCTGGCCTCCGGCCAGCTCGGGATCTTCGACTACTACAAGCTGCGGAACCTCCAGGCCGACACCGACATGCGGCGGTCGATCGCCGGCGGCGCGCACACGGCCGTCGCGGCCCCGGCCACCTGAGCCTCACGCCCATGACAGCCCCGCTTCCGCTCGCGGCCGGCATCGACGGGATCGAGGGGCTGCTCGCCGTCCTGGCCGTCCTGTTCTGGATCGTGGCGCAGGTCCGCAACCTGTTCGGCAACGCCGGCCGCAACGCACCGGACGGTCCCGTGCGGCCGCGGGGCGACGATGCCGAGCGGCACCGGGAGCTCGCGCGGCAGATCGACGAGATGATCCGCCGTGGCTCGGGCGACCGCGCGGCGCCACAGCCGGCAGTCCCGCGCCGCGAGGTGGTGCGCCCCGTCGAGTCCGCGGCCGAGCGCCGGCGGCGCGGGGACGCCGCGCCGCGGCAGGTGCCGCCGCGCCCCGGCACGCCGGCGCGGCCGGCGGCCCGCGACCAGCGCGGCGCGGCGGGGCCGCCGTCGCCACAACCATCCCCGGCGGCGCTGGGCTCGCTCGGCGGCCACGCGGCCGACGTGTCCCGGCACGTGGACGGCGCATTCGCGCACGAGGTCGCGCACCTGTCCGCGGGCGCTGCCGCCGAGAGGCAGGCGCCGACGGTCGCGTCACCCGCGGCGCCGGCCGCCGCGGCGGGCATCGCGGCGCTCCTCCGCGATCCCGTCACGCTGCGGCGGCTCGTGATCGTGCGCGAGGTGCTCGACCGGCCCGTCGAGCGCTGGTGAGCGCGTGCCGGCACCGCCTGCTGGCGCGGGCGTGCTGGCGCGATCCCAGCCTGCCAGGTCGGCCCCGTCGGGCCGAATTCCCCCGGCGGAAGGGGGCTGTTTCCGGGTCGAAACGCGGGTTTTCCGACCGGGCCGGGGCGCGAAAAATCGCGACTTGAGCGGCCCGGCCGGCTGGTCTACAAGGGGCTCGGAAGGGTCGCCTCGGTGGCCCGGACGGAGCGCGTAGACGAGGACGCCCAAGCCTCGTCTACGCGCTTTTTTGGAGGGCGGCCCCGACGCCCGCGCGGCACGCATCCACGGACGGATCAGCCGAACATGAGACTTGCAGCGGCGCGAAGCGCGCTGACCTCGACGATCCTCGCCGTCGCGTGGTGCACCGCGTGCGCCGCGGACGCGCCGCCGGCCGCGAGCCTGCCGGTCACGTGCGGCCTCGCCGCGGCCCATGCCTACCTGCGGAGCGGTCCCGGCGCCGACTACTATCCCACCGAGCGGCTCGTGCGCGGCGCCGAGGTCGAGGTCTGGGCGATCGACGCCGCGGGCTGGTGCGCGGTGCGGCCGGTTGCGGGCAGCTTCAGCTGGCTGCGCGCGGACGACGTCGAGCGGCAGGAGCGCGACGCGGCGGCCGACGGCGGCGGCGGCTTCTCCGGCGTGGTCGTCACCGACGGCGCGGTGGCCCGGGTGGGTTCGCAACTCAACGACCTGCGGCACGTGACGCAGGTGGCGCTCGAGGCCGGGGAGCGGGTGCGGGTGCGCGAGGAGGTCACGGTCGCCGCGGGACGGCACGCCGGCACGTGGGTCCGCATCGAGCCGCCGTCGGGGGAGTTTCGCTGGGTGGCGGGCGAGGATCTCGCGCTGCCCGAGGGACTCGCCGTCGAGGTCGAGCGGCCCGCGGCCGACGGCATCGCCGCCGTCGGCGAGGCGGTGAACTCGATCCGTGCGGCGGGCACGGCCGTGTCGCGGGCGGTGGCCGAGCTGGAGGTCGCCCCCGTCGGTCCCGACGCGACCGGGCAGCCGGGGCTCCTGCCCGGCGGCAGCACCTGGACCCGGCTCGTCGCCGGCTGGCTGCCACGGGGCACGAACGTCTTTGATCCACCCCCCGCGGCCGCGCCGACCGCGGTGGGAGCCGGGGCCGTGGCGGTGCCGGCCGACGAGCTCGCCGACATCGACCTCGCGCTGTCGCTGGCCGTCACGGGCTCGAGCAGCGACTGGAATCTCGCGCCGCTGCGCGAGCGGCTGCGGCTCGCGGCGGCGCGGGCCAGTGCGCCGGCCGAGCGCTCGCGGGCGCAGGCGATCGACGCCCGGCTCGCGCGATTCGAGTCGATCCAGGCCGGGCAGCAGGCGCTCGCGCAGGGAACGCCGGCCGCGGCCGAGCCGGTGCGGATCGGCGGCATGTGGTCGAGCCTCGCGGCGCTCGGGTCGCGGCCGATCCGGCCGGGAGTCCTGCCCGGCGGCGCGCCGGCGGGAGGGCAGCCGACATGGACGCCGCCGGACCAGGGGGAGACCACCGGGCGGCTCGCGACGGTGATCTCGCGACGACCGGAGGCGCCGCGCTGGGCGCTCGTGGACGACCAGAACAACGTGATCGTGTTCATCACGCCGCAGGCGGGCGTGAACCTCGCGCCGATGGTGGGCCAGCAGGTGACCGTCCGCGGCGCCAAGGGCTTCATGCCCGAGTACAAGCGGCCCTACCTCGTGGCCGCCGAGGCGCGGCCGCGGCTCGCGGCGACGCCACCCGCGGCGAACGAACGCGTGCAGTGAGCCGCGTTCAGCGCGGCCGGGCGGCTTCGAGCTCGTCGGCCGGCAGCCAGCGGGACGCGAGTTCCGCGTGCATCTCGTCCGCGTCGCCGCCGTCGTCGGTGTCGGGCCGGCCGCCCGCGGCGAGCGTGGCCAGCGCGCGGCGGTCGGTGGCGGCGGTCCGCGGCATGCGCTCCGTGAGCCGGGCGACGCCGGCGGGATTCCGCGTGGCGGCGCGGGAAAACTGCGAGACGAACAGCGAGATCTCGTGGAGGTTCGACGCGGCCGAGTGGACGATGAGCGGCTGCAGGGCCCGGGTCACGATCTCGAGGCCGAGGCCGTCCACGTCGAGGAAGGCATCGACCTGCACCGCCTGCCGCGGCGAGCCGGCGGCATCGGCCGCGAGCGGCCAGTGCCGGACCACGACGAGGCACGACCCGGAGAGGTCGCGGGGTGACAGCGAGCCGGTGTAGCCCCCGGTGCCGTGGAAGACGAACAGCCCGCCGGCGCCCTGCCGCTCATGGTGCAACAGCCGCACCGCGCCGACCGTGCCCCAGCCGTCCGAGAGCCGCCACCGGCCGGGACCGGCCGGATCGAGCGCGAGCCGGCTGATGCCGAGCACCCGCCACAGATCCACGAGCGTCTCGGGCCGTGTGAGGAGGAAGTCGAGGAGCTCGGGGCTCGAGGCCACGGCCTCGACCGGCAGCCGGCGGTAGAGCGCGGTCCCCCGCAGCTGCCGCTCCACGACCGCGCGGGTCTCCTCGGGCATGCGGGCGAGCGGCAGCGCGGCCTCCGCCTGGCGGCGGATCTCGCGCGCCGAGGTGCCCGGATCGACCGGCGTGCCGGCCGCAGCCGAGGCGGCCATGGTGAGCGCGAGTGCCAGGGTTGCCACACACCGGGCAGGCCACCCGTGGCGCACGCCTCCAGGCGTGCGAAACCATGACCTGAGCCGTGCAGCGAGCGCGTTCATGCTTCCCCCCTGGCAGTCGAACCACGTGGATTTTCGGCTGCCGCCGCGAGTGCGGCCCAGTGATTTCCCGGGCGCATTCGCCGCGCGAAGCAGGGGTGACCCTGTCCTTGCCCAACTCACCACGTCGAGTTTCCATTCACACCCTCTCCCTCGGGGAGAGGGCCGGGGTGAGGGTGCAGGGAATTTGCGCAGCTTCATGAGCACCCTCACCCGGCCTGCGGCCGGCCTCTCCCAGAGGGAGAGGCGAGATGGGGCACCGTTCCCATCGAGCTGCGGATTTCGTGACGAACTCCATTGCCGCCGCGGCCTTGGCTTGCCGCCGCAGGTTCCCTACGATCCCGCCCCCTCGGCCCCCCCTCGGACGGCGCCGGCCGCGGCGATGATCCGCCGCAG
>JBJTJO010000130.1:0-8147 GCA_046095965.1 Planctomycetaceae bacterium | reverse complement strand
GGGCGAGAATGGCCGGCACGGCGTGACGGGCGATGAAACGGTTCATGGCGAGGGTTCCTGCAAACTTCCCGGCTGCAATGAGGTCGAACGAGGCGTCGCCGCCGACCGGCCTTGTGGTGACGAGCCTGACCAGAGAAGAATAGTTCCGATCTGCGGCCTCCTGCAAACGCCCGTCAAAGTCCGCCATTTCGCCCGGCAACCTGGGCAGCCGGCGGGCGTTGTGGGGGCCGTTTGCGGGCCGGCCCGCACCCCCTCCGCCAGTTCTCCCCAGGCGACACCTTGCACGACCACGCCAGCGACGCCGTCGGTCCGCCGGCCGCCAGCGCCGACTCCACGCCCCCCGGGGCCACGGGTGGCGGCTTCGCCGCCCTGCTGGCCGTCCGGGCCCTCACGGTGGTCGATGACAACCTGCTCCGCTGGCTGGCGATCGGCCTCGGCAAGCATGCCGCCGGGGCGGCGGGCACGGCGCTCGTGCTCACGGTCGGCACGGCCGGCTTCGTGCTGCCGTTCGTGGCGCTGGCCTGGCTGGCCGGCTGGCTCGCCGACCGGCACTCGAAGCGGTCGGTCGTGGCGTGGTGCAAGTTCGCCGAGGTGCTCATCGTCGCGGCGGCACTGGCCGTCCTCTGGTGGGGCGGCCGGCCCGGCGGTGCGTTCGCCGGCTGGAGTCGGCTCGGCGCGGCCGCGGCGGCGCTCCTCGGGATCGCGGGAGCGGGCTGGATCGCGAGCCTGGGCATGCCGCGACGGCTGGCGGCCGACCCGGCCGCTCCGCCCCCGTTCAACGCGCTGTCGCGCACGCTGGCGGACCTCGCGGACATCCGCCGCTCCCCCGCGCTGCTCGCCACCGCCGCGGGCATCGTCTTCTTCTGGGCGCTCGGTGCCGTGGCCCAACTCAACGTCGATCAACTCGTCGCCGAGGGAGGCGCCACCGCCCAGTCGCAGGCGGTCCCGATGCTCCTCGCGCTCGTCGTCGGGATCGCGGTCGGCAGCGTCGTCGCGGGCCGGATCTCGTCGCGCGGCGCCGACCTCGGCCTCGTGCCGCTCGGCGCCCTCGTCATGGCCGGCTCGTCGCTCGCGCTCGCGGTCGGACCGCGCGCGATCTTCGCCGACGGCGAGCCGCTTGCGGGCGCGTGGTGGGCGACGGCGGCCGCGCTCGGCGCGCTCGGGTTCGGCGCGGGCATCTTCGACGTGCCGCTCGAGGCCCACTTCCAGGCGGTCGCGCCGCCGGCCCGCCGCGGCGCCCTGCTCGCCGCGCTCAACCTGCTCACCTTCACGGGGATGCTCGGCGCGTCGCTCGCCTACGGCCTCCTCCGCGCCCCCGCCGACCAGCCCACCGCACCGCTGCCGCCGGCCCTCTGGCTCCTCCTCGGCACGGTGATCCTGATCGGCTGCCAGGCGGCGCTGCTCGCCCCCGCGCTGATCGGGTCGATCGCCGAGGCGGTGCCGCCGCGGCGGCTGGCCGACGCCAACGGCACCTTCGCCATGGTGACGCTCGCGGCCACGCTCGCCGGCATGGCGGCCGGCAACTGGCTCGCCGACCAGCCGCCGCCCGACGCGACGGTGTCCGCCGCCGCGTCCCCGCTCGTCTCCGCCCGCGGCGTGTTCGGCATCTTCGCGGCGCTGTCACTCGCGGCGGCCTTCGTGGCGGTATGGGCGGCACCGCGCCCCGCGCTGCGACTCCTCGTCAGCGCGATCGTCAACTCGATCTGGCGGCTCCAGGTTCGCGACGAGGCCCGCGTGCCCACCGCCGGCCCGGTCGTGATGATCGCCAACCACGTCTCCTATCTCGACGGCTTTCTCATGCCGATGACCTGCCATCGCCTCGTCCGCATGGTGGTCTACGCCCCCAACATCCCCGGAAAATTTCTCCGGGGTCTCGCCGACCAGTGGCGGTTCATCTACTTCAACCCGTGGCCCAAGTCCGTCGCCAACGCGCTCCACGCGATGCAGCACGGCCTGGCGGAAGGCGACGTGATCGGCATCTTCTGCGAGGGGGGCATCTCGCGGCACGGGCAGGTGCTCGGGTTCAAGCGGGGACTCGAGCGGATCCTGGACAAGGTCGCCTCGCCGCTGGAGCCCGTGCACATCGACGGCCTCTGGGGCAGCACGCTGTCGTTCGCGGGCGGCCAGTTCTTCGGGAAGCGTCCGCGCCGGTTCCGCAGCGGCGGCCCGCGCGGCCTCCGCCGCACCGTGACGCTCACCTACGGCCCGCTCCTGGCCGCCGGCACGCCCCCCGCCGCGGCCCGGCTCGCCCTCCAGGAACTCTCCGCGACCGCGATCCGCCGCCGCCTCGCGGAGGCCGCGCCCGCCGCCACCGACGGCGTCGATCCGGTCGCCGTGGCCGCGACGCTCGAGGCCTTCGACGGCTGCTGCCTGCTGCGGCGCGGCGACCGGATCGTCGCGTCGCTCGCCCCCGGTGATCCCCTGCATGCCGCGCTGGGCACCCCGGCCGCGCTCGGCATGCTCGTGGGCACCGCGCGGGTCGTCGATGCGGCCACGGCCGCCGGCGAGCTCGCGCGGCTGCTCGCCGCGGAGCGGGCGACCGTGTGGATCGCGCGGGTCGGACAGGTCGCGGCGCTGGCCGCCGAACCCGGCGCCGCGGCGCTCGGCTCCCACGTATCCGCCGTCGTGATGCCGATCGCTTCGGTCGGCGAACTCGCGCCCGCCCGCGCCGCGGCGACGGCGTTCCTCGCGGCCGCGGGCGTCGAGCCCGTGGTGGCCTACGCCCCCCGCGAGGCGGGCGGCCTCGTGGCGATGAACACGCCGCCGGCCCGAGCCGGGGTCGATCACGAGGTGACGTGCAGGCCCGACACGCTGGGCCGCGTGGTGAACGGCGTGGCCGTCTGGCCCGAGGCCGCCCTGCGAATCCGTCTCGGCCTCGAGTCGCTCGCCGCGGCGGGCGTGCCGGACGACTCCCCGCGGTCGCTCGTCATCGGCGCCACGCTGCCGCGCGGCCCCGGCGCCGACCGCGCCGTCCCCGGGGCCGTGCCGCTCGCCGACACCTGCCGCATCGATGACGAGGGCTTTCTCGTGCCCGGCGACACGGAGGCCGGGGCGCAGGGCCGCGCGACACGGTGAATACCGCCGCGGGCCCGACCGGCACACCCGCCGGACGGGCCGTGAGCCGGCACCGGCCGCCGCATCAGGCAGCCCGCGTCTCGGCGGCGCGGACGAATGGCCGCACGTCGGGCGGCGTCGCGGACGCGACGGGAAGCCGCCCGAGCCGCAAGCGCCTCGCGGCCGCCACGATTCCGTCGAACACCCGGATCGACGCGCGGTTCACCGTCCTGGTCGGCTCGCCTCGCGATCCGCGTCGGCGTCCATCCCCCGATTCGACTCGTTGCGCCGGCCCGACGACGTGTGGAGACGGGCCCGCATCGACCTGGTGCGCCGGGCCGACGCCGGGGCGGCTCGACCGGGCCCACGCGGCGACCGCGCCTGGCCCGCCGGAAACCGACCGACCGCGTTGCGTCGGCAGTGCATCAACGGCCCCGGCGAGATCGCGCAGGTCGAGATACGTGCGCCAGGCCTCCGGCGCGATCGACCGCACCAGATCCGCATGCGCCGCTCCAGTCCGGCTCGTGAACAACGCCTCGCGGTACTGCGGACCGGGGCTCTCGAGCGGCACGTCGAGGCGCGAACGCACGGCTTCGATGGCGGCGTCGGGGTCGGCGATGATCTGCGAAATCTCGAAGACCACCGACGTCGTCGGATGACGGCGCGCGAAGTCGAGAATCAGACGGTTGTAGTGGGTCCAGACGTCGAAGGCGAAGCACGGGTCGAGTCCGAACGCCTGGTCACCGCGTCGAAACAGGGAGTCGGCAACCTCCCAGGGGCGACGGAAGACGAACACGCACCGTGCGTCCGGAAGGGCTGACTTCCAGAAGTCGAGGAACAGGGTCGTGCGCGGCTCCTTCCAGCCCCAGGCCACGCCCCGCAGTTGCCGGGCCGCCACGAGCCCGCGGGCCTCCGCCTCGAGCGCGGCCGGCACCGATCCCCGGGAGGTCGCCGTGTAGCCCTCGCTGACGATGCCCTGGGCCACGAGCGCGCGGCGGTGGAATTCGTAGAACCCGACGTCCTCGAAGTGACCGAGCGGATTCGAAGGGCTCGCGCCGAGTAGTTCCGGGCCGAGGTCGATCCCGGCGCTCGCGAGCAGCGAGGCCGTGAGCGACGTGCCGGAGCGGTGCATCCCGCCGATGATGAGCGGCCGCGAGGCGAGGTCGGGCATGCGGATCAGGCCCAGCAGTGGAACGGGGTGACGCGACCCCGCCTTCTCGTGTTGTTCTCGGCGAGTCCCCTGCGAAAACTTCAACAAAACCCCTGTGAAGTAGGGGGGCTTATCCGTCGCCCGGAGAAAGCCCAGTCGCCCCCCGCGGAAAACCCGACGCGTGCGTCGGCCCGGAGCGGCCGAGGGACGGTTCGCCCCGTCCGTGCGGCGCGTCCTCGCCTGAATGGCTTGGTTTCAGGAACGCCTCGCGGTATCCTTTCGCATCTGCGCACCCGTAGCTCAATTGGATAGAGCATCGGTCTACGGAACCGAAGGTTGAAGGTTCGAGCCCTTCCGGGTGTATTGGCCGCCGTGAGACTGGCCTTGGGGCGTTCGCCAGTCGCCCGCTAGGCTTCCGGGCATGGAACGCCCGTCCACCATGACCGCCGCGCCCCACCGGGTCGTCGGCTTCGACCCCGGCCTCAACGTCACGGGCTACGGCGTCGTCGAATGCCACGGCGCGAGCGTGAGGCTCGTCGAGGCCGGCACGGTGCGGTCCCGCGGCGAGTCGCTCGAGGAGCGGCTCCACACGATCCACGCCGGCGTCCGCGAGGTCCTCGACGCGCTGCAGCCCACCGCAATGGCGATCGAGCAGGTCTTCGCCCACGCGAGGTTCCCCAAGGCCGCGATCCTGCTGGGCCACGCCCGCGGCGTGATCTGCCTCGCCGGCATCCAGGCGGGCCTCGCCGTGCACCACTACCTGCCGAACCGCGTAAAGGGCACGCTCACGGGATCCGGGCATGCCGGCAAGGAGCAGATGCAGGCGGCCGTGCAGCGGGAACTGGGCCTCGCGGAGCGGCCCGAACCGGCCGACGCGGCCGACGCGCTGGCCGTCGCACTCGCCGACTGGCACCTGCGTCTGCGCCCCCTGCTCTTCGGCACGGGCGTGGCCCGGGTGCGGAGCAGCCGCGCATGATCACCCGCGTCTCGGGCACTCTCGACCGCGTCGATCCCACGGGCAACTCGGTGGAGGTCTTGATCGGCCCGGTCGTCCACGAGGTGCTCGTCACCGAGCTCGTCCGCCGCGGGCTGCAGCAGAAGATCGGCCAGCCGATCGTGCTCCACACGCTCGAATACCTCGAGGGCAACCCGACCCGCGGCAACCTCGTGCCCCGGCTCGTGGGCTTTCTCTCCGAGGTCGAGCGGGAGTTCTTCGAGCTCATCTGCGAGGTGGACGGCGTGGGCGTCCGCAAGGCCCTCCGCGCCATCATCCGTCCCGTGGGCGAGATCGCCACCGCCATCGAGGAGCAGGACACGAAGGCCCTCTCCACGCTCCCCGGCATCGGCGCGGCCACCGCCGAGCGCATGATCGCCAAGCTCCGTCGCCGGATGCCGAAGTTCGCGCTCCTCGTGGCCCGCGAAGCCCCGGGCGAGGCGGGCGGCGCCGCCGACGTGCTCGCCGAGACGTTCGACGTGCTCCGCTCGCTCGGCCACTCCGACACCGACGCCCGCCGCCTCGTGGACGCCCTGCGGACCGAGAAGAAAAAGCCGAAGGACGTGCAGGAAGCCCTCGAGGCGGTCTACCGCCAGGTCCACCGGCCGCGGTGACGCGCGGCTGCCCGAGGTATGCGTCGAACCGGCTTGCGCATGAATCCGGTTCACGCTTACTCGCCCAACCGGCTCGGGACTGCCCACACCCTCTCGCCGGACGCTCGCTGCGCCCATCCTGGGCTTCACTCGCTCGGAGACGTCTGCGCTCCGACATCCTGTCTGCGCTGGCCGTCTACGCCGTCTCAAGGGGATGGGCAGCCCCGAGCCTTCCTCGATCATGACGGGCCAGGCGAGGGGATGCCCGTGCCCTCGAGCGAGCTATGGAAGCGAGCGCAGCCAGGATGGCGAAGCGAAGCGGACATGCAGTGAGCCGAAGCCTGGATGGCTGAGGCGAACGTCCAGCGAGAGGGCATGGGGGTCCCCGAAGCCGGGTTGGGCGTACAGACTCGATGGCATGAACAAAACCAACCCGCCCGGGCCGTTTTTGCTAGCCTGATGCCCCGGTAAACCGCATGGAATCATTCCGCCAACCCAGCGTGCAGGCCGCCGACGAGACGGTGACGGACGACCGTGCGCTGCGGCCGCAGCGGATGGGGGAGATGATCGGCCAGCGGGCCGTGCACGAGCGGCTCTCGATCGCCATCGACGCGGCGCGGAAGCGGGCCGAGACGCTCGGCCACATCCTGCTCGATGGCCCGCCGGGGCTCGGCAAGACGACGTTCGCCACCTGCATCCCGCGGGAACTCGGGACGTCGCTCCAGATCGCGAGCGGGGCCGCCCTCGCCGCGCCCAAGGACCTGCTCCCCTACCTCACCAACGCCGCCGAGGGCTCGGTGCTGTTCATCGACGAGATCCACCGGCTCCCGATCGCGGTCGAGGAGTTCCTCTATCCCGCGATGGAGGATTTCCGCGTGGACATCACGCTCGGCGACGGCGTGGCGGCCCGCACGATCAACATGCCGCTGCGGCCGTTCACGCTCATCGGGGCGACGACGCGGGCCGGACTGATCTCGGCGCCGCTCCGCGACCGGTTCGTGATCCGCGAGCACCTCGACTACTACTCGGTGCCGGAGCTGGCGGAGATCGTGCACCGGTCCGCGGGCAAGCTCACGATGCCGATGGACGACGCCACGGCCGACGAGGTGGCCCGCCGCAGCCGGGGCACGCCGCGGCTGGCGAACAACCGCCTCCGCTGGATCCGCGACTTCTCCACCAGCCGGGCCGAGAGCCGCGTGGACGTGGAGATCGCCCGGTCGGCGCTCGAGATGCAGGGCATCGACGAACTGGGGCTCGATGGCTTCGACCGCAAATATCTCGAGACGATCCAGCGGACGTTCCAGGGCGGGCCGGTGGGCGTCGAGGCGATCGCCCACACGATGAGCACGGCCGCCGACACGCTCGAGGACGATGTCGAGCCCTACCTCCTGCGGTGCGAGCTCGTGATCCGCACGCCCCGCGGCCGCCGGCTCACGGCGAAGGGTGACGAGCACCTCGGCACGCCGCCGAAGACGGGCCCTCAGGCGCGGCTCTTTTGAGTCACGATGCCTCGCGGGTGGCCGCGACCGCCTTGCGGACCTCGGCGTCGGTGAGCCGCCGGAAGATGCCCGGGGCCAGCCGCAGCACGGTCGCCAGGAGGCGGCTGTCGAAGCCCGTCAGGGCCTGCGGGCGGCCCCGCTCGATGGCCGTCGCGATCGACGCGGCCACGCTCTCCGCCGTGTGGATCCTGCTCCAGCCGCTCTGGCTCTCGATCTTCCAGACCGCCGGCGGCTTCGTGCGGTTCTCCTCGACGAGGCCCGGGGTGTCGGTGGTCGGCGGGTAGTGCACGACGACGTTCACGCCGTGGAGCTTCATCTCCTGCCGCAGCGACTCGGCGAAGGCCGCGAGCGCCGCCTTGCTCGCCGCGTAGGCCGCGTAGCCGTAGATCGGCATCAGCGCCGCGAGCGACGAGACGAGGCAGATCGCGCCGCCGCGCCGGGCCACGAGCTCGGGACCGAAGGCGCGGACCACGTTGACGTGGCCGAGGTAGTTGATCTCGAGCATGCGTCGGTAGTCGTCGGCCGGCGCGTCGAACACCGCCGCTGCCCGGGCCGAACCCGAGCCGCAGACGACCACGTCGAGCCCGCCGAGGGCCGCGAGCACCCCGTCGCGGGCCCGGGCCACCGCGTCACCGTCGGCGGTGTCGAACGCGGCCAGCCCGTGCGGCCCGGCCGCCACGGCCGGCAGCTCGGCCACGGCCCGCTCGAGGTCGGCCGCCCCGCGGGCCGCCACGCACACCCGGGCCCCGCGGCGGGCCAGGAGCAGGGCCAACGCCCGCCCGCTGCCCCGACTGCCCCCCACCCCCAGCACCCGCTTGCCGTCGTAGAAATCCATCGTCGCCCCTCCCCCTCACGCC
>JBJTJO010000129.1:0-5722 GCA_046095965.1 Planctomycetaceae bacterium | reverse complement strand
AGCAAGTACACGGCGCCCAACGCCCGCTACACGAACGTCCTCATGGGCACCGTGCAGGCGGCGATCGCCCACGCCGTGCTCGACAGCGTCCGCGCGGGGCACATCCCCAAGGCGAAGGTCAACGACATCGGGATCATCGTGGCGGTGTGGCTCGACCCCTCGGCCGGCGACGCGAAGACGAAGATCGACCACGAGGTGCTGTTCCGCACCCACCGCGAGGCCACGGCGAAGGCGATCGCCAAGGCGATGAACAACGAGCCCTCGATCGACTGGCTGCTCAAGAACCAGAAGAAGGTGGGCCACTACTTCCACGAACTGGCCGTGAAGGGCGAGTTGTAGGGCGGAGGGCGTTCAGGCGGTGGCGTCGAGCAGGCCGCGGATGTAGCCGACGGCGAACAGCCGGCCGAGCATGTGATAGCCGGCCAACTCGTTCGACTCGCCCTCCAGCGTGGGCACGTGGTCGGGCCGCATCGGGCCCGTGAAGCCGATGGCCCGGTAGGCACGGATGCAGGCGGCCATGTCGGTCTTGCCGTTGTCGTGGAACGTCTCGCGGAACCGCGGCACGGCCCCCTGGACGTCGCGGAAATGCACGTAGTGGATCCGGCTGCCGAAGCGACGGACGAGGGCGGGGATGTCGTGGTCGCCCATCGAGGCGAACGAACCCTGGCAGAAGCACAGGCCGTTGGCCGGGCTGTCGTTGAGCCGGAACACCCGCGCGAACGCCTCCGGCGAGACCAGGATCCGGTCCTGGTGCTTCAGCGGCGACATCGGCGGGTCGTCGGGGTGGAGGGCGAGTTTCACCCCCTCCCGCTCGGCGACCGGCACGATCCGGTCGAGGAACCAGGCCAGGTTGTCCCACAGCCGGTCGGCCGTGATCGGCCCGCCGCGGCCCGGGGCCGGGTCGAGGTCGGCTGCGTCGAAGGCGGTCACGACCGCGCCGCCCCGCTCGGGGGCCGTGGTCGTGGTGCGGGTCCAGTCGTCGTCGGGCATGAAGTTGTAGCAGAGGATCTCGACGCCGAGCCGGGCCATGTCGCGGACGAGGTCGACGAAGCCGGCGAGCTGGGCCTCGCGGCCCGCACGGCCATGGGTGATCTCATCGTGCGGGATGAAGCCCTCCACGATCGAGAGCCGGAGGCCGTGGGACCGGGCCTCGGCGACCAGGTCGTCAAGCGTGCGGCCGAGATGGGCGGGGTAGCGGGCCACCAGGTCGCTTGCCCCCATCTGGGCGGCGAGGCGGAGCGTGGCTGCGACGTGGGGCGTGCAGACGAGGGCGATGCGCATGGTCGTGAGGATCGGGGAGGGCGGGCCTCACCGCCCGGCGGGCCCGTTCGGCCGCGGCGCCGTGAGGTCGAAATCGAGCGCTGCGACGCCATGCGTGGCCGCGGGGGTGACCACGAGCGTGGAGGCCACGTTGTACCACCCGGGGATGAAGTTGACCTTCTCGTCGTAGGCCGGCGGCCCGCCCGGCACCTCGGGGAGCCGGCGGCCGGTCTTGCGGTAGCCGGTGATCTCGACGCGATGGGGCCGCCCGGCAAGCGGCCCGCAGGCCGCCGGGATCGCGTAGCGGCCGCCGCGGATCTCGGCCCCCGCCGTCGGCCCCGCCGCACCGGCGGCCGGCACCAGGACGATCACGCCCTCCTCCACGGGCCGGCCATCGAACGTGACGCGGCCCTCCGCCCCGCAGCGGCCGTCGAGACCGGAGCAGCCCGCCGCCAGCAGCAGCGCCAGGCCGGTCGCGGCGTGCGACGCCGCCTGGCGGCGGTCGGGATGCGTGCGGGCCGCCGGCGCCGTCGTCACGGTTCGATGCTCCCGGAATCCCTGGAGTCGATGCTCGCCATACCCTGCCAGATTGCGACGTCGACGAGGTCGGACACGAACCGGGTGGATCCATCGGCAAAGGTCGTGTTCACCCCCCGCGCCGCGTGGAGGCTGCGGGCGGCGAAGGCCGACGTGCTCCAGCAGGCGGCGGTCTGCACGCTCGGCACCTTCTCGTTGGAGGTGTAGCCGTTGAACGGGACGGCCTGGTCGGGGACCGAGGAGTTGGGGGTCTGCCGGTGGCTGTAGCCGCACCCGAGATCGCCGGCCCACATTCCGCGCAAATCCTTGGTCGGCGTCCGGCTGCCCTGGATGAGTTCCGCGAAGGCGATCGTGTTCGAGAGGCCGTCCTTGACGTGCGCGGCGGCTCTGGAGACGTCGAACTCGAAGAGCGCCCGCTTGCCCGCCGGCGGCGGGCCGGGCGGGTTGTTCGCGGGGGACACGTAGTCCAGGCCGCAGGTCATGTCCACGAATCCGCTGCGGGTCGTGCGCG
This sequence comes from Planctomycetaceae bacterium, assembly GCA_046095965.1. Taxonomy (GTDB): domain Bacteria; phylum Planctomycetota; class Planctomycetia; order Pirellulales; family UBA1268; genus QWPN01. The sequence continues at coordinate 3,414 of JBJTJO010000129.1, read as the reverse complement.
GCGCGTGCGTGCCGTCGGGGCTCATGCAGGCGACGTAGTTCATCCGCGGCAGGTTGTACCCCCAGTCCTCGCCCCCGTTGGCGGCGATGCCGTTGAACCATCCGGGCATGTCGGACGGGCATTGCGAAACGGGGAAGCGGCGCTCGAAGAACGAGCGGTTGACGGCCGGAGAGTCGACCGGTCGGAAGCCGACCTCGGGCCGGAAGCCCTGGGCCACGATGTCCTCATCCATCAAGGGCAGGATGAGCATCGGCCAGTTGATCACCACGGCGTTGAACCCGCAGCGCAGCTCGGGCGGCGTGGCGGTGGAGTGCGGCGGAAACCGGCCCTGCAGGGCGTGGTACGACTGGATCGCCACGCCATGCTGCCGGAGGTTGTTGGCGCAGACGGTGAGCCGGCTCGACTCTCTCGCGCCCTGCAAGGTCGGCAGCAGCAGGGCCATGAGCAGGCCGATGATCGCGATCACGACGAGCAGTTCGACGAGCGTCAGGCCACGACGGCGGATGCACCCGGCCATCGTGGGACGCGCCGCCGCCGGCCGGCGGAAGCGGCCCTGCAGACCGTGATCAGGCATGCTCATCCGCGGCGGCGGCTCCGGCGGCGGAGGGCGTGGCCCGCCAGGCCGAGGCCGAGGGCGGCGAGGGCGAGCGTGCCCGGCTCGGGCACCACGACCGTGAACGTCGTCACCTGGCCGTTCGTGACCGTGCCGTCACCGAAGCTCGCCGAGGACACCGTCATCGCGCCCGGCGTCATGGAGCCGCCCATGTCCGCGAGCAGCGCGTAGGTCTGGCCGTTGTAGGCATGCGTGCCGCTATTGCTCTGGTAATACGCCACGATGCTCCCGCTCGTCGCCCACGTGGCGAAGTTGGCGAACGTCGTCGAGTTCAGGTCGGTGAAGAACCCGCCCTCGAACGTGCCGCCCGTGGCCGCGGTCGCCGGCAGGTAGAGGCTCACGGTGTTGATGCTCGGCGACAGGCTCGCCGCGAACGGTGCCGTGCCCGTCAGCCGCAGGACATCGTTGACGCTGCTCGTCGCGTTCGCATAGTTCGGTGCCCCCGTGCCGGAGAACTCGAACGCCAGGTCGAGGCCGCCGGTCGGATCGAACGAATCCGCCGTGAGGATGCCGGGGGAGTTGCCCGGGGCCACGAGGCCCGCACCGGCGAGCGCGCTCGCCACCCGGCCCGAGCCGCCGAGCACGCCGCCCGCCTGCACGGTCACGCCGCTCGCCAGCCGGCCGTCCACGGCCAGGAGGCCGCCGGTCACGGTCGTCGGGCCGGAGAACGTGTTCGACCCGGAGAGCGAAAGCATGCCGGCGCCGATCTTCGTCAGCGACCCGGCGCCCGACAGGATGCCGGAGTAGGTCGAGGTCTGGTCGTTGGCACCGACGGACAGGGCGACCGCGCCCGCGGCCGTGTTGGAGAGCGCCAGGGCCGAACTGCCCGCGAGGCCGCCGAACGTGGCGGCCGAGAGCCCGCCGAAGGAGAGCGCGCCCGCGCCGCCGGCGAACATGCTCCTGCCGAGGGCGAACGTGTTGGAGAGCGTCAACTGGCCCGCCGATACGGTCGTGGTGCCGGTGAACGTGTTCGACCCGGAGAGGACGAGCGTGATGGCGGAAGTCTTGAGGATGCCGCCGGTGCCGGAGATGTTGCCGGAGATCGTCGCCGGACTGTTGCGCAGGGCGGTGAACGTGTCGGTGCCCGTCGTGAACGAATGGAGCGTGTAGCCGGCAGCCGAGCCGGAGCCGTCGGTCACCGTGCCGCCGGTGGCCGAGCCGGAGTTCGTGAGGTATCGCACGATCACGATGCCCGAGCCGCCCGCAGCGCCCAAGATATTCACCGGATCGGAGCCGCCGCCGCCGCCGCCGCCCGTGTTGGGAGATCCTGGCGCATTCGCGATCGTCGTGCCTGATTGGCCACTCGCACCCCTGCCGCCGCCGCCCTGACCCCCGGCACCGCCGTTGTCGCCTCCAACTCCGGTGGTGGCGAATCCACCGCCGCCGCCGCCGCCTGCATACCATACCGCCGAGCCCGTGATCGAACTCGACAGGCCGGCTCCCCCCGCACCGCCGCCCAGTGTTCCAGACGCCGCTGTGCCGGAAACGCCCGCTCCGCCGCCGCCGCCGCCGGATTGCACGCCGCCTCTGCCGCCGCCGAAACCCTGGGGCGTCGTCCCGCTGCCGCCCGGCATCCCATATTCAAGCTGCTGGAAAATGCCGCCGCCGCCGCCCGATGCGCCGTTGGCACCGGCTTCAAACGTCATGCCGCCCTTGCCGCCCCCGAGGGCCGTGACCGGCCCGAACGTGGAGGCCCCTCCGTTCGAGCCGACCCCGCCTGCGCCCACGACGACGTCGAACGAAGACGACCGCGCCACGCTCGTCGAACTCGTCAGGAAGCCGCCGCCGCCGCCACCGCCGCCACGATTGTTTCCGCCGGCGCCGCCGCCGCCGACCACGAGGTACTCGACGAAGAGCGGCGGCCCGGGATCGGCACTCAGTTCGCTGTTCGCGGCGTCGAGCATGAACGGTGCGGAGAGTGCCACCCCCTCGTTCACCTGCAGCCTGCCGCCGGCGAGCGTCACGGGGCCCGTGCCGAGCGAGGCGTTGTTCGTCGCGATGACCTGTCCGCCGGTGATGAGCGTGCCGCCCGAGTAACTGCTCGAGCCCGAGAGCGTGAGCGCGCCCGCGCCCTGCTTCACGAGGCCGCCCGCCCCGGAGATCGTGCCGGAAAAGGTGACCGCGTCGGAGCGGTTGAAGACGAGGGCGGCGTCGTTGACGACGTTGCCCGCGATCGAGCCCGTCGTGTCGCCGTCGCCGATCGCGAGCGTGCCGCCGGAGACGGTCGTCACCCCGGCGTAGGTGTTATTGCCCGTGAGCGTGAGCCGGCCCGCGCCGACCTTCGTCAGGGCCCCGCCCGTGACCGCGCCCGAGTAGGTCGTGCTCGTGCCGTTGTTGCCCACCGAGACGGTGAACCCGCCGAGGTCGAGGTTGCGCGAGCCGGTGAGGCCGCCGAGCGTGGAGTTCTGGCCGAAGGCGACCGTGCCGGAGTCGGCGGCGTTCATGTCGAGCGTCGAGTTCCGGATGGCCGATGCCTCGGACACATTGAGCCGCCCCGCGGCCACACGGGTGGGGCCGGAGAACGTGTTCGAGCCCGTGAGCGTGAGCATGCCGGTGCCGGCCTTCCGCAGCCCGAGGGCACCCTGGGCCGTGTCGCCCAGCGCCGCCGAATAGGTGCGGTCGCCAGCGCTGGTGTCGAAGCCGATCGCCGAGCCGGCCAGGAAGCTGCCGCCGGTCGACAACAGGGTGGCCACGCTCGCGTCGTCCACCGCATTGCCCACGACGACCCCGGCGCCGCTCGCCACCGCGAGCCGGCCCGGCGTGTTCCAGCCCGGCAGCGCGGTCGTGCCGCTGATCGCGAG
>JBJTJO010000128.1:0-3467 GCA_046095965.1 Planctomycetaceae bacterium | reverse complement strand
CGGCGCGGCGACCTCGAGCACGAGATGCCCGACAAGGACGACCCGTCGAAGCCGGGCACGGTCATGCGGCCGCAGTTCTTCCTCGCGGGCAGCGGCGTGCCGCTGGGAACTCCCGACCAGGAGCGGCGGCACGCCGTGGCCCGCGCCATCACCGCCCCCGACAACCCGTGGTTCGCGCGGGCGATCGTGAACCGCCTCTGGGCGGAGCTCGTGGGCACGGGCTTCTACGCGGGCATCGACGACCTCGGCCCCGACCGCGAGCCGCAGGAGGCCGAGACGCTCGACCGCCTGTGCCGCGAGTTCGTCGCCGCGCGGCACGATCTCCGGGCGCTCTTCCGCGCGATCGTGGCCACGCCCGCCTACCAGTCCGAGAGCCACTCGCGGGGCACGGAGGAGGCCGCCGTCGCGACGGCCAGCTGCCCGCAGCGACTCCGCTCCGATCAGCTCTTCACGCAGGTGCTCGCGGCCCTCGACGTCGAGGAGGGCCGCGTCGGCGATGCCGCCGCCCGCGCTGGGGCCAAGCGACCCGCGCTCGGCGGGCCGCGGGTCCTGTTCACGCAGGTCTTCGGCTACGACCCGAGCCTGCCCCGCGAGGAGATCGTGGGATCGATCCCGCAGGCCCTCCTGCTCATGAACGGCCAGCTGCTCTCCCGGGCGATCGACGGCGACCGGCCGCGGACGGGGCTGGGCCGGCTGCTCGCGGACCACCCCGAAGACCGCGACGCCACCGACGCGATCTACCTCCGGGTCCTCGCCCGGCACCCGGCGCCGCACGAGGTGCGGACCTGCCTCGACCATGTGGCCGCGGCGGGCGACCGCGCCGCGGGTTTCGAGGACGTCTTCTGGGCGCTCCTGAACGGCCCCGAGTTCATCCACCGCAAGTGAGTCCCGCCATGCCCTCGCGTCGCGACCTGCTGCGTCTCCTGCCTGCCGGCGGCCTCGCCGCGGGCGTCCTCGGTTGGGGCGACGTGGTGTCGGCCCATGCGCCGGCGATCCGCCGGCGCGGCAAGGCCTGCATCCTCCTCTGGATGCAGGGCGGCCCGTCGCAGTTCGAGACGTTCAGCCCGCTCGAGGGGCACACAAACGGTGGCGGCACGAAGGCGATCGCCACGAGCGTCGCCGGCATGCGCTTCGCGGAGCACTGGCCCGAGGCGGCGCAGGTGGCCGACCGGCTGGCCGTCATCCGCTCGATGACGAGCAAGGAGGGCAGCCATCCGCGGGCCTCGTACCTGCTCCACACCGGCTACCTCCCGAACCCCAGCGCCCGCCATCCGACGCTCGGCTCGATCGTCGCCAGCCAGGCGGCGGCCGGCCACGGCGGCGAGACCGGCGACCTGCCGCCGGTGGTGCGGATCGGCGGCCGCGGCCGCAACGACTCGGGCGCCGGCCTGCTCGGCATGCAGTGGGAGCCGTTCGAGATGCGGGATCCCGAGCAGAACCCCGTGAACACGAAGCCGCAGGTGCCGGCCGACCGTCATCTCCGCAGGCTCGACCTCATGGACGCGCTCTCCGGCGACTTCGCGAAGCAGCTCCCTCGCGAGGCCCGGGACCACCGCGACCTCTACCGCCGGGCCACGCGGATGATCATGAGCGCCGACATGCGGGCCTTCGACCTCGACGCCGAGCCGGAGGGTGTCCGCGCCGCGTACGGCCCGGGTGCCTTTGCCTCCGGATGCCTCCTCGCGCGGCGGCTCGTCGAGCATGGGGTGTCGTTCGTGGAGGTCGTCTCGAACGGCTGGGACACCCACCAGGACAACTTCGAGAAGGTGGCCGAACTCGCGGGGCAGGTGGACCGCCCCATGGCGGCGCTCGTCCGCGACCTCGAGAGCCGCGGACTCATCGACGACACGCTCGTGATCTGGATGGGCGAGTTCGGCCGCACGCCGCAGGTGAACCCCCGCGGCGGCCGCGACCACTTCCCGCGGAGCTTCAACGCGGTGCTCGCCGGCGGCGGCGTCGGTGGCGGCCGCGTGATCGGCCGCACCGACAAGGCGGGTGTCGAGGTGGCCGACCGGCCGGTGACGGTGCCCGACCTGTTCGCCACGTTCTGCCGCAGCCTCGGCATCGACCCGACGGTGGAGAACACCGCGTCCTCGGGCCGGCCGATCAAGCTCGTGGACGGCGGGAAGGCCGTGGAGGAACTCTTCGCGGGGTAGGGGCATCTTCGATTCTCCCTCTCCCACGAGGAGAGGGCCATCTTCGATTCTCTCTCCCAAAGGGAGAGGGCCATCTCCGATTTTCTCCCTCTCCCTCCGGGAGAGGGTCGGGTTGAGGGTGCCTTCGCAGCCGACTGCGACGCCCTTGCACCCTCACCCGGCCTTCGGCCACCCTCTCCCCAAGGGAGAGGGTCAAGGTGACTCACGTACAATCGTCCAGCATGCAAACACGCTTCCAAACCCTGTTCGCCGTCGGCGCCGCGCTCCTGCTCGCGTTCACCGTCGCCGGGTCGTGCGGCGCGTGGCACTGGCTGCTCGACCTCGCGAGCCACTTCCGCGGCTACGGGCTCATGGCCGCCGCCGTGGGCGCCGTGCTCGGCGGGCGGCGTCCCGCGTCGGTGGCGTTCGCCTGCTGCGCGCTCGCGCTCGTGGGCAACGCCTGGGCCATGCTGCCCTTCTGGCTCCCGGCGCCGTCCCTGCTGCCGGCGGCCGCGGCCGCCGGGCCGGACGCGGCCCCGGTCATCGATCTCGTCATGGCCAACCTCCACTGCCGGAACCCCGACCGGTCGAGCGCCGTGGCCTACCTCCGCGACCGGCGGCCCGACATCGCCGTGCTCCTGGAAATCGACGCGGCGTGGGCGGCGAGTCTCTCCAGCCTCGACGAGACCTACCCGCACCGCATCGTCGAGGCGCGGGAGGGCACCTTCGGTATCGCGGTGCTCTCACGGTGGCCGCTCACGGACCGGCAGGTGACCACCTTCGGTGGCACGCCCTACCCGGCCATCGTCGCGACGGTGGCCGGCCCAGGACGCGACCTGCGGCTGTTCGCCATCCACCCGCACCCGCCGCTGTCCGCCGTTCACGACCTGGCGCTCCGGGCGCAACTCGACGCCGTGGCCGCGGCGGCGGCCGCCACGCCGCAGCCCTGCATCGTCGCCGGCGACTTCAACTCCACGCCCTGGTCGCAGCCCTACCGGCGATTCGCGGCCCGCAGCGGCCTCCGTGACACGGCGCTTGGGCGGGGCGTGCAGCCCACGTGGAACGCACGCCTCCCGGCCCCGCGGATCCCCCTCGACCACGTCTTCGCGTCGCCCGACATCGCGGTGCTTCGCCGCGCCGTCGGCCCCGACGTCGGCTCCGACCACTTTCCGGTCGAGGCCACGCTGGTCCTGCCGCCCGCCGAGTGACGGGGGCGCGTCACCCCGCGGGCTCGAGCGCGGCGAGGTGGATGCCGAGCCGCTTGAGCTTCTTGTAGAGCGTCGTGCGGTTGATGCCGAGGGCGCGGGCCGCGACGTCCCGGCGCCAGCCCGA
>JBJTJO010000127.1:0-11957 GCA_046095965.1 Planctomycetaceae bacterium | reverse complement strand
CGGCAAGCCGATGCAGGTGGACGACCCGCAGGCCGCGGCGATCGGTGCCTACACGAATGGCGTCGTGAAGCGGCCGCTGTGGGAGTTCCGCAAGCGGGGCGAGAGCGGCATCGAGGTCAGCGACCTGTTCCCGCACATCGGCGGGTGCGTGGACGACATCGCCCTCATCCGCTCGATGCACACCTCGCACCAGAACCACTACAACGCCACCCTCGGCATCCACACCGGCTCGTTCCAGTTCGCCCGGCCGAGCATGGGGGCGTGGGTGAGTTACGGCCTCGGCACCGAGAACGCGAACCTGCCGTCGTACGTCGTGCTCGCCCCGGAGTCGCCCTACGCCGGTTCGCAGGTCTGGGCTTCCGACTTCCTGCCGGCCTGCCACCAGGGCACGCGTGTGGTCCCCGGCGGCGAGCCGATCCCCAATCTCGCCCGCCGCGGCCGCAGCGAGCAGGTGCAGGCGCTGGAGCTGGCGGCCCTGCAAGAGTGGAATCGGGAGCACCTCGCCGCCCGCGCCGGCGACCCGCTCCTCGCCGCCCGCCTGAAGTCGTTCGAGACGGCCTTCGGCATGCAGATGGAGGCCCCCGAGGCCTTCGACTTGTCGCGGGAGAGCGACGACACCCTGGCGATGTACGGGCTCGAGCGCGGCCAGACCACCGGCTTCGCATGGCAGTGCCTCGCGGCCCGCCGGCTCGTGGAGCGGGGCGTGCGGTTCGTGGAGTTGATCGACGGCGGCTCGGAAGTCAACTGGGACCAGCATGACACCATGGCCAAGCACGGCCCGCGGGCGAAGGACACCGACCGTCCGGTCGCCGGACTCCTCAAGGATCTCAAGTACCGCGGCCAGTGGTCCGATCCGCGCGTGGTGTGGGCCACGGAATTCGGTCGCACACCCTTCAGCAAGGACGCCGACAACGGCGGCCGCGAGCACCACGCCTGGGCGTTTTCCTGCTGGCTGGCGGGCGCCGGCGTCAAGCCGGGCATCGTGTACGGCGAGACCGACGACCATGGCTGGAAGGTGGTCAAGGATCCGGTCCACGTCCACGACTTCCACGCCACGATCCTGCACCTGCTCGGATTCGACCACAAGCGGCTCACGTTTCGGCATGCGGGCCGCGACTTCCGGCTGACCGACGTGGAAGGCAACGTCGTCCACGCGGTCCTGTCATGATCTGGTGTCGTCATGTGCAGACTGCCAGTCTGCACCCACTTGCTGAGCAGGGGCCGTTAATGGGCATGGCGACTCGACTGACCCTGCCCTGGAGTAGCCGCAGAGTGGTACTCTGCGGAATTCGTCTCACCTCGCTGTTCATCGGCACCCCATGAAGACCCGCGCGCTCGAGAAGTTCCGCCGCCGGCTGGCCGCCGGCCAGCCCGTCCACGGCCTCTGGATCACGCTCGACTCGGCGAGCGTCACCGAGCTGGCCGTGGCCCTGGGCCTCGACTGGATCGTGATCGACGCCGAGCACGGGCAGCTCGACTGGAGCCAGATCCTCGAGCACCTCCGGGCCACGGTCCGCAGCGACACCGTGGCCCTCGTGCGGATCGCCGAGCGAAGCACGGTGCTGGCGAAGCGGGCGCTCGACCTCGGCGCCGACGGCATCGTCGTGCCGATGATGGAGACCGCCGAGCAGGTGGAGGAGGCGCTCCGCGACTGCCGCTATCCCCCCGAGGGCCGCCGCGGCATCGGCGGCGAGCGGGCCACGGCCTGGGGCCAGGCGATCGCCGAGCACACGGCCGAGGCGAACGACCACGTGCTCGTGGTGCCGCTCATCGAGTCGGTGGGGGCGGTCGGGCAGGTTCCCGCGATGGCGGCGGTCCCCGGCACGGAGGTGTTTTTCTTCGGGCCCAACGACTTTTCCGCGACCGCCGGCCACCGCGGCCAGTGGGAGGGCCCCGGCGTGGCCGGGCAGATCCTGGAGATGAAGGACGTGCTCCGCCGCGCCGGCAAGGCCTGCGGGGTGCTCGCCCGCGGCCCCGAGGATCTCGCGCTGCGGCGCTCCCAAGGCTTCCAGATGCTCAGCCTCGGCTCCGACGCCGGCCTGTTCCTCCGGGCCGCCCACGAGATGCTGCAGGCGGCGGGCTGCGATCGCACGCCCGCGGCGAGCCTCGACCCGCGCGACGCGGCCCGGGTGCGGCCGGTGCTCGCCGCGCCGCCGGAGCGGATGCGGCCCGACCGGCCGGAGGTGGTCACCCGCCCCGGGGCCGGGGCCACGATCACGCTCCAGCAGGGCGTGGTCTTCGAGGCGCTCGTCGGCCAGTTCAACGCCGCCCGCAACCTCACGACCGGCATCGTCACCTTCGCGCCGGCCGCCGTGCTCGACCAGCACGCGCATCCCGCCAGCGAGTCGATCACGGTCCTCGACGGCGCGGCCGAGGTCACGGTCGAGGGCCGCGTCCACCGGCTCGGGCCGTTCGACAACATCACGATCCCGCGCTGGGCGCCCCATGCGGCCCGCAACCCCGACCCCGCGCGGCCGGCGCGGCTCCACGTCGCGATCGCCGCCACCGTGCCGGAGCGGGAGCTCGTGGCGACGGTGTTTCCGCGGGAGGAGATGCCCGCCGACTCGACCGGCTTCCCCGGCATGGAGCGGGTGACGCGGATCCGCACCGCGAAGCGGTCGTTCTCGGTCGGGCCCGGCGCCGAGTTCGTGGACTACTTCAACGCGGAACTGGTGCCGGGGCTGGAGATGAGCGGCGGCTACGGCAGGTTCCGGCCCGGCGGCCGCCTGCCGGCCCACGTGCACGACTTCGACGAGTCGATCTGCATCGCCAGTGGCACGGCACGGTGCCTCGTGGAGGGCCGCGGCTACGCCGTCGGCGACGGCGCCACCGCGATGGTGCCGCGGGGCCGCGTGCACTACTTCGTCAACGAGTCCGACGCGGCGATGGAGATGATCTGGGTCTACGCCGGCCCGATGCCGGAGCGGATCGTCGTGGACGAGCGGTGCGTGACGCCGGCAGGCGACCCCTGGAGTCCTCCCGCATGACCGCGTCACCCCGCACGCCGTTCCGCGTGGCGCTGACGGCCGACTTCTACGGCCCAGACGGCAGCCCGCGATACGCCGACTGCGGCCTCGGCACGTTCGCCGGGCATCCGCACGTCGAAGTGAGCCGCTTCGACCGCCACGAGCCCGAGATCGCGGCCGACCAGCTCCGCGGGGCCCACGGCGTGATCGTCATGACGCCGCGGGTGACACGGGCGTCGCTCCGCGACGCCGACGGCCTCGTGGCCGTGGGCCGCTTCGGCGTGGGCTACGACAGCGTCGACGTGGCCGCCTGCACCGCGGCCAACGTCCTGGCCATGATCACCGCCGGCGCGGTGAACCACTCGATGGCCGAGGCCACGGTCGCGTGGATGCTCGCCCTCACGCACCACGTGACGGCGAAGGACCGCCTCGTGCGGACCGGCCGCTGGGACGACCGCCCCGCGTTCATGGGGAGCGAGCTGCGGGATCGCACGCTCGGGATCATCGGCTTCGGCGGCATCGGCCGCACGCTCGTGCCGATGCTGGCGGGCTTCCGCATGCGGGAGCCGGTCGTGTTCGACCCGTTCGTCGGGCTCGAGGCGATCGCCGCGGGAGGCGGTCGGGCGGTCGGGCTCGAGGAGCTCCTGGAGACGGCCGACTTCGTGTCGATCAACTGCCCGCTCACCGCGGAGACCCGCGGCCTCGTCGGGCCGGCGGAGATCGCGCGGATGAAGCCCACGGCCTACCTCCTCAACCTGGCCCGCGGCGGGATCGTGGACGAGGCGGCGCTGCTTGCGGCGCTGCGGGAGCGCCGCATCGCCGGCGCCGCCCTCGACTGCTTCGCGGTCGAGCCGGCCATCGATCTCGACCGCTTCGCGGGGCTCGAAAACCTCCTGCTCGCGCCACATTCGATCGGCTGGACGCACGATCTCTTCCGCGACATCGGCCGCACCGCCTGCCAGGCGATGCTCGACCTCGCGCTCGGCCGCCGCCCGCGGGGCGTGGTCAATCCCGAGCTCTTCGACCGGCCCGCATTCCTCGACAAGTGGGCCGCCGCGATCGGCGGCGACGTGCCGCGCGGGCGGCACGCTTCCCAGCCCGTCCCGAATCCACGCCCGGAGCAGCCCCACCATGTCTGATGCCGACTTCGCCGCCGGATACCTCGCCAACGCGGCGTTGCCCGCCCTCGTCGGCGGCCGCTGGGTGGAGGCCGAGGACCGCGCCACGCTCACCACCCGCGACCCGGGCACGGGGGCGCCGCTCGCGAAGGTGCCCGCGATGGGCCGGGGCGACGTCGATCGTGCGGTGCAGGCCGCCGACCATGCCTTCCGCACGTCCGGCTGGGCGACGATGTCGGCCGCCGAGCGCGGCGCCCTGCTCCACCGCCTCGCCGACGAGGTCGAGCGGCGGAAGCCCGCGATCGCACGGGTCGAGGCGGCCGACGCCGGCAAGATCCTCGCGCAGGCCGAAGGGGACGTGCAGAACCTCGTTGACACCCTCCGCTACTTCATCGAGATGTCGCTCCACGTGCAGCGGCGGACGCCGCTGGCGGTCCGCGGCCACGAGGCGGCGACGGTCCGGATGCCCTGGGGCGCCTGCGGCTTCATCTTCCCCTGGAACTTTCCCTTCCTGCTCATCGGCTGGGGCATCTCGCCCGCGCTCGTCGCCGGCAACACGGTGGTCATCAAGCCCGCCGAGGACACGCCGCTCTCGGCGCTGATGCTCGGCCGGGTCGCGCAGGACGTCGGCATCCCCGACGGCGTGATCAACGTCGTCACGGGAACCGGCGAGTCGGCGGGGGCGGCGCTGTCGGGCCATCCGGGACTCAAGCGGCTGTCGTTCACCGGCTCGCCCGAGGTGGGGCGGCTCGTGGCCGAGGCCTGCGGCCGGAACCTCGTGCCGGTGAAGCTCGAGCTCGGCGGCAAGGGGGCGGCGGTCGTGTTCGACGACGTGGACGTCGAGGCCACGGCCGACAGGCTCGCCAAGGCGATCACCTTCCACACGGGCCAGGTCTGCTGCGACGCCACCCGCTGGCTCGTCCACCGGTCGATCTACGACCGGTTCGTCGATTCCTGCGTCGCGCGACTGGAGCAGGTGCGGATCGGCTACCAGCTCGACCCGGCCACGCAGATGGGCCCGGTCGTGAACGCGAAGCAGCGCGAGCGGGTGCTCGGCTACCTGGAGCGCGGCCGGGCCGAGGGGGCGAAGCTGGTGCTGGCGGGGGGCCGGGCCGACGTGCCGGGCCGCGACGGCTTCTACGTGAAGCCCGCGCTGCTGGCCGGGAGCCTCGACAACGTGGCCGCGCGGGAGGAGATCTTCGGCCCGGTGGCCTACCTCGCCCCGTTCGACGACGAGGAGCAGGCCGTGGGCATGGCCAACGACACCGACTACGGCCTGGCCAACAGCGTCTGGTCGGCCGACATCGACCGGGCCCGGCGGGTGGCGGAGCGGATGGTCGCCGGCAATGCCTGGATCAACGCGCACAACGTGTTTCCGCTGGGGGTTCCGTATGGCGGCATCAAGAAGAGCGGGATGGGCGGCGGAGTGCTCTCCATCGAGGCGTTCCTCGACTACACCCGCGGCCTGTCGGTGGTCCGGCCGCTGTAGCCGGCTCGCGGTCGGCGTGGCGGCCCTGCTCCTCGGCATCCGGGGCGGGATGGCGGCCTGCGCCGCCGAGCCGATCCCGCTCCGCGCCGGGCCGCTCACGCTCGTGTTCGAGCCCGACCTCGCGCTCGTGCGGCACGTCCGGGTGGGCCCCGACGAGGTGCTCCGCGGCATCAGCGCGCCGGTGCGGAACCGGTTCTGGGGCACCGTGCCACCGCAGGTGCGGATCGTCGAAGTTGACCGCGGGGCCGACCGGTTCACGCTGGCCTTCGACGTCCGCTGCCGCGAGCGGGAGGTCGATTTCCTGTGGCGCGGCACGCTCGTGGGGAAGCCCGACGGGTCGCTCGACTACACGTTCGAGGGCGAGGCGCTCGCCGACTTCGAGCGGAACCGGATCGGGTTCTGCGTGCTCCACGGCGAGACGGCCGCGGGCCGGCCGTGGCGGCTCGAGCACACCGACGGCGCCGCCGAGGAGGGGCGGTTTCCCGAGCGGATCGCGCCGCACCAGCCGGCCCGGGATCTCCGCGCGGTGGCGCACAGTTTCGCCCCCGGCCGGTGGGCGACGGTGGCGTTCGAGGGGGACGTGTTCGAGATGGAGGACCAGCGGAACTGGACCGACGCCTCGTTCAAGACCTACTGCACGCCGCTCGCCCGGCCCTATCCCGTGGCGGTGTCGGCGGGCACGAAGGTGCGGCAGCGGATCACGCTCACTCTCGACGGGGAGATGCCCGTGCCGCCGGCGACGGACGAGCCCGTCGGCGACCGGCCCGTCGTGCTCGACGTCGGCCCCGAGGCGGTGCCGCTGCCCGGCATCGGGGTGCGGGTGACGGACCGCGGCGAGGATCCCTCCGCCGACGACATCGCGCGGCTCGCGGCCCTGCACCTCGACCACCTGCGGGTGGATCTCGCGCCCGCGGACGCCGGCTGCGCGGCCCGCCTGCGCGCGGCGGCCGCGTTGTCGCGCAGGCTCGACGCGTCGCTCGTCGTCGGCCTGCATTTCGGCGCAGACGTCGCCGCGGGCCTCGAGGCGGTCGCGGCGGCGTGTCGGGCGGAGCGGCCGCCGGTCGTCGCCTGGCTCGTGATCGATGCCGACGACGCCACGTTCGCCCGAGCCCGCGCGGTGCTCGCGCCGCTCGTTCCCGGCGCGCTTGTCGGCGTCGGCCGCGATACCAACTTCACGGAACTCAACCGCAACCGGCCGGCGACGACGGGGCTCGACGTCGTGGCCTACGGAATGAACCCGCAGGTCCACGCGTTCGACGAGGCCTCGATCGTGGAGACGCTGCCGATCCAGGCGGAGACCGTGCGGACGGCGCGGGAGTTCGTGGGCGACGTGCCGATCATCGTCGGTCCCGTGACGCTGCGGGTGCAGGCGGTGAATCAAACACCCCTGCCGGGCGACTTGCCGGCAGACGTCGATCCGCGGCAGGCCTCGCCGTTCGCCGGCGGCTGGACCCTGGGGAGCATCGCGTCGCTCGCCGCGGCGGGCGCCAGCCGGATCACCTACTTCGAGACGTTCGGCCCCAAGGGGATCATGGCGGCGGGCGAGGTCTACCCGATCCACGACGTGCTCCGCGACGTCGGCGACTTCGCCGGCGGCCGCGTACGGCCGGTGACCACGAGCGACCCTGCGGCCGTGGTGGGCCTCGCCCTCGAGCGCGACGGCCGGCGCAGGCTCGTCATGGCCAACCTGGTGGACGAGCCGCGGACGGTGTCCGTCCGCGGCTTCGGCGCCGAGCGCTCCGTGACCCTCGCCCCCGGCGAGATCACCCGGCTCGATGCGGCCGCGGGGGCCGCCGTCGGACCGGCCGGCCCGGTCAGCCCGGCCGTCGCGATCCCCTCCGCCCCGACGGGCCGTCGCCCGTGGCTCGGCACGGCGGCGGCCGTCGCGGTCCTCGGCCTGGCCGTGGCGAGCCTCTTGCTGCCGGCGCTCCGCCCCTGGTCGTTCACGCTCTCGATCCTCGCGGCCGTGGCCACGGGGCTCGCGTTTCCGGAGTGGTTCATCGGCGTGGGCGACTTCCGGTTCACGTCGCTCTTCAAGCCGCTCCTCATGCTGATCATGTTCTGCATGGGGGCCACGTTGAGCGCCGGCGACTTCGCCGGAGTGCTGCGGATGCCGGTGGCCGTGGCGGTGGGGCTCGTCTGCCAGTTCACGATCATGCCGCTCCTCGGCTACTCGATCGCCACCTCCTTCCGCTTTCCGCCCGAGGTGGCGGCCGGGATCGTGCTCGTGGGCGTGGCGCCGTCGGGGCTCGCCTCCAACGTCATGAGCTACATCGCCCGGGCGAACGTGGCGCTCTCGGTCACGATCACCGCGGCGGCGTCGCTGCTCGCGCCGCTCCTCACGCCGCTGCTCATGCAGGCCCTCGCGGGGGAGATGATCGCGATCGACGCGCCGGCGATGATGCTCGAGGTCGCACAGATGGTCCTCGTGCCGATCCTCCTCGGCCTGGCGTTCCACCACCTCGCGCCCGGGCGGCGGCGGTGGATCGAGCCCGCCCTGCCGGCCCTCTCGATGGCGGGGATCATCGCGATGACCGTGCTCACCGTCGCCGTGGGCCGCGACAATCTCCTCGAGATCGGCCCGCTCTTGCTGGTGGCCTGCCTCGTGCACAACCTCGGGGGCTACCTGCTCGGCTACCTCGCGTCCCGCGTGCTCGGGCAGGACCGGCTCACCGCCCGCACCGTCGCCATCGAGGTCGGCATGCAGAACTGCGGGCTGGCGTCGGGCCTGGCCGCCGCGCTCGGCAAGGTGGCCACGCTCGGCCTCGCCCCGATCATCTTCGGCCCGCTCATGAACACTTCCGCGTCGGTGCTCGCCAACTGGTGGCGGAACCGTCCGGTGGCCGGTGAAGCGGAGGCGTTGTCCGGCCTGCCCCTGCGGTAGCCGTGCCTGGGTCGCCTCGCGACCGGGGATGCCGGTATTCCACACGACCCGTGTAACGGACCGGCCTCCGGCGGCGTTATTCTGTCGGGCGGCACGCGTTGCCGTCCGGCCCGCCACTCCCGGGAGGCCTTCCCATGCCCTCGCGTCGCCTCCACGGGCTCGTCGCCCTCGCGTGCGCCCTCGCCCCCGCGGCCGCCCTCGCCGACGGGCTGATCGTGATCGACCGGCTGCCCCCGGGCTGGCGGCCGCCGCCGCACGTGCCCCACGCGTTCGCGCCGCTCGAGGTCCGCCGTCACCACGTCACGGTCACGATCAAGGGCCAGGTCGCCACGACCGAGGTGGACCAGGCCTTCTTCAATCCCAACGACGTCCGGCTCGAGGGCACCTACCTCTTCCCGGTGCCCCGCGGCGCGAAGATCGACTCCTTCGCGATGGACATCGACGGGAAGCTCACCGAGGCCGAACTGCTCGACGCCGCGAAGGCCCGGAGCATCTACGAGGACATCGTGCGGCGGATGAAGGATCCCGCGCTCCTCGAGTACGCCGGCCAGGATCTCTTCAAGGTGCGGATCTTCCCGATCGAACCCCGCCGGGAGAAGCGGGTGAAGCTGACGTACACGCAACTGCTGACCGCGGACGGCGGGCTCGTCGAGTATCGCTACCCGCTGAACACGGAAAAGTTCTCGGCGAAGCCGATCGAGGCGGTGTCGGTGACGGTGCGGATCGAGACCGACGAGCCCCTGGCCACGATCCACTCGCCGAGCCACGCGGTGGAGGTGAAGCGGGACGGCGACCGCCGGGCCACGGTCGGCTTCGAGGCCAAGGATGTCCGGCCCGACACCGACTTCCAACTCGTCTACGGCGTCGAGCCCGCCGACTCGGTGGGCCTCGGCCTGCTCGTGCACCGCGCGGCCGGCGAGGACGAGGGCACGTTCGCCCTGTTCGCCGCGCCCTCCGCGGCCGCCGTCGCGGCGGCGCCGCAGCCCAAGGACGTGGTGTTCGTGTTCGACACTTCGGGCTCGATGGCCGACGGCGACAAGATCGGCCAGGCCCGCCGGGCCCTCGAATTCTGCCTGCGGAACCTCGACCCGCGGGATCGCTTCGGCGTGGTCCGCTTCGCCACCGAGGCCGAGCCGTTCGCCACGGACCTCTCGCCCGCCGACGAGGCCTCGCGCGAGAAGGCGATCGCCTTCGTGAAGGGCTTCAAGCCGATCGGCGGCACGGCGATCGCCGACGCCCTCGCGGCCGGCCTGAAACTCGCGACGTCGGCCCCGGCGGCCGACCGCCCCTGCTTCGTCGTCTTCCTCACCGACGGCCTGCCCACGGTGGGCACGACCGAGGTCGAGAAGCTCGTCGCCGGCGTGACCGACGCGATCGGGAAACGGACGGTGCGCGTCTTCTGCCTCGGCGTGGGCACCGACGTCAACACGCACCTCCTCGACCGGATCGTGCAGGCCACCCGCGCGGCCGGCCAGTACGTTCTCCCCGGCGAGGATCTCGAGCTCAAGCTCTCCTCTTTCTATGGCAAGATCGCGAGCCCCGTGCTCACGAACCTGGAGCTTGCGGCCGAGGGCGACGTGCGGCTCTCGAAACTCCACCCCGCGCCCCTGCCGGACCTCTTCAAGGGGGAGCAGCTCGTCGTGCTCGGCCGCTTCACGGGCACGGGCCGGGCCACGCTCACGCTCACCGGGATGGTGGGGGGCGAAAAGCGGCGGTTCACGATCGCACGGACGTTCCCGGAGCGGGACGACGCGAGAGAATTCCTGCCCCGGCTCTGGGCGGTGCGGCGGGTGGGCTTCCTGCTCGACCAGATCCGGCTGCACGGCGAGTCGCAGGAGCTCCGCGACGAGGCGGCCGCGCTCGCCCGCCGCTGGGGCATCGTCACGCCCTACACGTCGTGGCTGATCCTCGAGGACGAGGGGCGGCGGAACGTGGCGACCCGCGACCGCACGCTGCAGGAGTTCGCCGCCGACGGCCGGGCCCGGGCCGAGGCCGGGCGGATCTACGCATCCGCGCAGGACGAGGCCAGCGGTGCCGGGGCCGTCGGCGACGCGCAGGCTTACGACGTCCTCAGCAAGGCCGACCGCCTCTCGGCGCCGGCCGCGGCCAACGCGAGCACCTGGCGGGGCCAGGCCGGCCGCAAGGCTGGCGACGCCGCCGCGGTCGAGCAGGCGGTGGAGCGGCAGCAGGCCCGCACCGTGTCGGGTCGCACCTTCTACAACAACGCCGGCCAGTGGATCGACGCCCGCGTGCAGGACCGGCCGGACGCCCGCCGCGAGCGGGTGCCGTTCGGCTCCGACGCGTATTTCGCGCTCCTCGACCGGGACCCGGCCGCCGCCCGGTGGCTCTCCCAGGGCCGCAACGTCGTCGTGCTCGTGGGCGACACGGTCTACGAGGTGGTGGACTGACCCGCGCGCCCTGAACCAACACTGGAACCATGGTCCTGACCGGAGGAATGACGATGAAACGCATGAGCATCGCGATGGTGTGCATCGTGTCGGTGGCGGCGCTCGCCGCGTGGGCCGCCGACCCCGTGGGCGTGGGCAAGCCGGCCAGGCGGCGGGTCGAGGTCTGCTTCGTGCTCGACACCACGGGGTCGATGGGCGGCCTGATCGAGGGGGCGAAGGAAAAAATCTGGGCGATCGCCAACGAGCTGATCGCCGCGAAGCCCGCGCCCGAGCTGAAGCTCGCGCTCATCGGCTACCGCGACCGGGGCGACGAGTACGTCACGCGGGTCACCGACCTCACCGCCGACATCGACGCGATTCACGCGAAGCTCATGGAGTTCACGGCGAATGGCGGCGGCGACGGCCCGGAATCGGTCAACCAGGCGCTCCACGAGGCGGTCACGAAGGTGTCGTGGAGTGACGACAAGAGCGTGCTCAAGATCGTGTTTCTCGTGGGCGACGCCCCGCCGCACATGGACTACGAGCAGGACGTCCGCTACCCGGAGGTCTGCCAGGCCGCGATGAAGCGGGATCTCGTCGTCAACGCGGTTCAGTGCGGGACCGACGGGAACACCGAGCGGGTCTGGAAGGAGATCGCGAAGCTCGCGGAAGGAAAATACATCCCGCTCGTGCAGACCGGCGGGATGGTGCGGATCAACGCGCCGCAGGACGAGGAGATCGCGAAACTCAACCACGACATCGGTGGCACGCTGATCGGCTACGGAGCTGCCGGCGCCCGTGACGCCGTCTACGCCAAGCAGGCGGCCTCGGAACGCGCGGCCCCCGCCGCCGCGGCCGACCGGCTCAGCTACAACTCCGCCACGGGTCGGGTGGTGCAGGGGGGCGGCGAATTGCTCGACAGCCTCGATCGCGGCGAAGTGAAGCTCGAGGACGTGAAGGCGGATGAGCTGCCGGAGGACCTCCGCGGCCTGCCGCGGCAGGAACTCGCGGCCCGCGTCGAGGCGAAGCGGAAGGAGCGGAAGGAACTCCAGACGCGGCTCCAGAAACTGCTCGCCGAGCGGACGGCGCACGTCGATGCGGAGCGCAAGCGGC
>JBJTJO010000126.1:0-3879 GCA_046095965.1 Planctomycetaceae bacterium | reverse complement strand
TGCTCGTCAACTGCACGCAGGGCCGCGTGATCCGGCTCCTGCCGGCGATGACGCTCACCGAGGCCGAGGTCCACGACGGCTGCGACCGCCTCGCACCGCGACGGGCGCGGGATGGGGATGATGATCGGCGTGGAGCTCGCGATCGACGGGGCGCCCCTCGGGCAGGCTGCCCTCGACCGGCGGCTGCTCGTCAACTGCACGCAGGGCCGCGTGATCCGGCTCCTGCCGGCGATGACGCTCACCGAGGCCGAGGTCCACGACGGCTGCGACCGCCTCGCCGAGGCGATCGTCGAGGTCGCCGGGAAGTCGTGAGCCGGGCCATGCGTCACCTTGTCGTTCCCGAGGATCTCTCGGCGGCCGAGATCGAGGCCGTGTTCGCGGTCTCGCGCGACCTCCAGGAGAAGTTCGAGGCGGGCCGCCGCGACGCCCTCCTGCCCGGCCGCGTGCTCGCGCTCGTCTTCGAGAAGCCGAGCCTGCGGACGCGGGTGAGCTTCGAGGCGGCGATGGCCCACCTCGGCGGCACGAGCCTGTTCCTCGGCGCCGACACCGGTTTCGCCTCGTCGCGGGAGAGCATCGACGACTTCGGCCGCGTGCTGGGGGAATACGTCGATGCGATCGTCTGCCGCTCCAACGCGCACGCCACGATCGAGCGGCTGGCCGAGGTGGCCGGCGTGCCGGTGATCAACGGGCTCTCCGACTCCGCGCACCCCTGCCAGGCGCTCGCCGACGTCTACACGCTCCGCCAGCGGGTCGGCCGCGTGGCGGGCCTCACGTTCGCGTTCGTGGGCGACGGCAACAACGTGGCCCGTTCGCTGGCGGTCGTCTGCGGCCTCTTGGGCATGCGGTTCGTGCTCGCGGCGCCGAAGCCCTACCAGTTCGACGCCGCCTTCCGGAAGCACGTGAAGAAGACCCTGCCGGATGCGTCGATCGAGGAGACGACCGACCCGGTGGCCGCCGTGAAGGGGGCCGCGGTGGTCTATACCGACGTCTGGACGAGCATGGGCCAGGAGAAGGAGAGGGCCGCGCGGCTCGAGGCCTTCAGGCCCTACCAGGTGAATGAAAAGCTCATGGCCCACTGCCCCGACGCGCTCTTCATGCACTGCCTCCCGGCCCGCCGCGGCGAGGAGGTGACGGATGCCGTGATCGACGGCCCGCAGAGCGTGGTGGTGGAAGAGGCCGCCGCGCGGATGCACGTCCAGAAGGGCCTGCTCGCGTGGCTCTTGGGGCACGCGTAGAACGCGACGGACGTCACCTCCGCGAAGCGGAGTAGGTGCAGACTGGCAGTCTGCACACGGAGGCGACGCCTACGGCGCGGCGGTGGCCGAACGAGATGACCTACCGCATTCCGCAGATTGCCAATCTGCGGCTACAACGCCGGCGGCGTCGATCCGCTCCGCCTCCGCGGAGAGAAGGAGGTGCCGGTCAGACGTTGTTCACCGTCTGGAACTGGAAGCACTTGAGCGTGCGGATGCCGGACCGCGTCGCCGCGTTCGTCGTCAGCGAATTCGTGCCCGTGCCGCCGTAGAGGAACGCGGCGAAGGCACGGACGTTGTAGAGTTCGAGCTGGTCGTTGCCCGGGCCGAGGTACACGAACAGGTTGGATCGCGTGGTCAGGCCTTCGCAGGAGACGGCATCATTGCCCATCCCGGCGTCGATCACCGTGTTGAGGGCGACGGTGGTGGTGAAGCAGCCGATGGAATCGTCGCCGGCTCCGGAGTTCACCGTCAGGCCACCGCCGATGATGGTGCGCGGTTCGACACGAACGCTGTCGCCGCCGTCACCTGCGATCACGGATACGCCGCCCCCGATGTCGGACGCCACGCTGACGCGATCCTGGCCCGCGCCCGTGATCACGGTCAGCCCGCCCCTGATGCCGGAAGCCACTTCGACGTAGTCGTTGCCGGCTCCTGCGCCCGTGTTCACGACCATGTCGCCGCCGATCGCAGTCGCCCTGACCTCGACCCGATCCTCGCCCTGTGCACCGGTGTACACGCTGACGCCATTGCGGATCGTCGGTGCATCTTCCAGGAATACGTAGTCATCACCCTTCCCACCCGTGTAGGCAAAGCCGCCGAACGTCGAGCCGTTGCCGCGGGTCAGCGCGAGATTCTCGCCGTTGCCCAGGGCCGCCGACACGACGCCACCGACGTCGGTGCCGGTCACCAGGATGGCGTCGATCTGATCGCCGCCCACCACCGACATGGAGCCTCCAACGCGACTGGAGACCGACGGGGCGGAAGGGTTCCCGATCGCGAAGCGATTGCCGTTCTTCGAGTCAGGGATCGCCGAGCCGAGGTTCGCGGCGACCGAGCCGCCCACGGTGCCGATGATGCTGACGACGTCGTCGCCTGCGCCTGTCGTCACCGTCACGCTGCCCGGCACCGAGAAGGTCGTGACGCCACCGTTGACCTTGTCGATCGCCGACTGCAGCGCGCCGGCATTGAAGGGGGGCGTGAGCGTGATGCCGAGCGAACTGAGCTGGCTGCCGAGGCCGGTGGCGTCGTTGCTGAACGCGATGTAGTCGTTGCCGGCGTTCAGGTTGGCGACGATGGTGGTGACCGGCCTGGTCGTGACAAAGGGCGTGACGCCACCATTGATCGTCGTGTTGTTGCCGAGGACGGCGATCGTGCCGCCCGCAGCCGAAAACACGGCGATCTGGTTGTCGAGCGCGTCACCCGTGAGCAGGAGCGTGGAGCCTACGAGTTGGGCGTTGACGTTGCCGCCAAGCGGAGTCGCAAAGAGCGCCAACCGCGACTCGAGGGACTCGACGCTCAGGGGCGAACGCGAGGCCGCACGGTCAGGAAATCCCGTGGGTTCCTGCAACCCTCGAACCAGCGACAGACGGAGGGGGCGACCGGGGAACTCGGAGGAGCCGGAGCATCGCGTACAACCAAAGGGCGCACCACCATCCAAGAGCATCCTGTGAGCGATCCGGAGGCGACGGAGGGTTTCCCGGTCGGCCCCGGCGCAGCTGGAGTGTCTCGGGTTGCAGCACCCTCACCCGGCCTTCGGCCACCCTCTCCCCGAGGGAGAGGGTGATTGGACAGGGCCTTCGGCAGGCCTCTCCCCGAGGGAGAGGCTCGATGGACGACGTCCGTCACCCGCGCGAGTGCAGGCCGCACTCGGTCTTGGCCGTGCCGCTCCAGCGGCCGGCGCGCTCGTCCTCGGCCGCGCCGATGGCGCGCGTGCACGGCTGGCAGCCGATGCTCACGTAGCCCTTGTCGTGCAGCGGGTTGTAGGGCACGTCCTCCTTCACGATCGCTTCCCAGACCTTGGCCTTCGTCCAGTTGGCCAGGGGCGAAATCTTCACCACGCCGAACTTGTGGTCCCAGCCCACGATCGGGGCCGCCGCCCGGTCGGGACTCTGGTCGCGGCGGATGCCGCTCATCCAGGCTTCGAAATCAGCGAGCACCCGCCTGATCACCGCGATCTTCCGGTCGCCGCAGCAGCGGTCGGGATCGGTGCGGTAGAGCGGGCCGCCGTGGAGCCGCTCGTAGTCCTCGACGGTGGTCTCCGGCCGCTCCAGGGCCACCTCGATGCCGTAGCGCCGCGCGATCCGGGCCCGGCGCTCGCGCGTCTCGCGAAACTGGTAGCCGGTCTCGAGGTTGAAGACGTGCGTTCGCGGGGCGCCCGCGGCGATCCAGTGGATGATGAGGCAGCCTTCGGGGCCGAAGGCCGTCGCCATCGTGAGCCGGCCGCCGTAGCGGTCGGCCGCCCAGCGGACGATCTCCCGGGGCTCGGCGGCCTCGAGTTCCCGGCTGGCGCGGGCCAGTTCCTCCCGGACCTCGGGCGCAGGGCCCGGCGGTGCCGTCGCGGGATTCTCGGATTCGCCGGAGGCCATGGGGGACCGGTTCACGGTGGGCAAAGACCGTTCAGAAT
>JBJTJO010000125.1:0-9773 GCA_046095965.1 Planctomycetaceae bacterium | reverse complement strand
GCTCAAGAGCCCGCTCGCCTCGCTCAAGCTTTCGCTCCAGACCCTCGCCCGCCGGCCGGTCGCCCCGGAGCGGCAGGCGGAGTTTCACGGGATCATGCTCGCCGACGTGGAGCGGCTCGACGCGCTCGTGGACCACCTGCTCGACGCGGCGAAGACGCTCCAGCGGCGGCGGCGGCCGGGGGAGGCGACGACGCTCGAGCCGGTCCTGCGGGCGGTCTGTGAGGCGGCCGTGCAGCGGCACGGTGTGGAGCCCGGGTGCGTGGCGCTTGACTGCAGCGGGGCGACGAACGCGCGGGTGCGAGCCCGCGAGACCGACCTCGAGATCGTGTTCCGCAACCTCGTGGACAACGCGGTGAAGTATTCGCTGCCGGACCCGCGCGTGGAGGTCACCGTGACCCCCGCGCCGCGCGGCCGGATCGTCGTCCGCGTCACCGATCGCGGCCCCGGGATTCCCGGGTCGGGCCGGGCGCGGATCTTTCGCCGGTTCGAGCGGCTCGGCAGCGAACTCGAGCGGTCGGCGCCCGGCACGGGGCTGGGCCTGTACCTCGTGAAGTCGCTCGTGCGACAGATGCGGGGGACGGTGACGGTCGCAGCCCGCCAGCCGCCGCCGGGCACCGTGTTCGCGGTGGAACTCCGGGCGGCCCCGTGATGCGGGCGGCCATGGCCGATTCGTTTCCGGCCGCACGTTCTGGTGAGACCAGGCGGGCTGGTGCGTGTGGGACGGTGGGCCGGGCGAATCAAAAGGGATGCTTGATCGCGAGTCCGGGCAGCTTCACGAACTTCCGGTCGTGGGTCCAGAGTTGGGTGGCGCCGGCATCGAGCGCGCACAAGCCGATCTGGAGATCGAAGATCCGCGCCCCCGTGACGTCGAGGTCGGCGGCAGTCTCGAGCAGCCGGGGCGCGAACGACGGCCCCGGTGCGAGCGGCACGATGCCGGCTTCGGCGAGGGCGGCGAGAAAGTCGGCCGCAGCGCGGGGGCTCGACGGCCGGCCACTGGCGGTCGGATGGGTCACGATGCTGAAGAACTCCGCCACGCCCGGCAGCGGGATGCCGCATCCGCCCGCCGCGTTGCACGCCTTCTCGATCGCACGACGGGCGGCGGCGTGCTCGGTGGTGCCCGAGCGGTGGGCGTAGATCAGCAGGTTCGTGTCGATCGCGATCATCGTTGCCGCTGCAGCCAGTCGTGCATCGCGGCCCGGTCGGCCACGTCGAGCCCGGCGGGCAGACCGCCGGCCACGGTCACCCAGCGCACCGTCCGCGGCTTCCCGACGCGGCGGGGCGTTCTGCGCCCCAGCTCGGCCCGCAGGCCCCGCTCGACGAGGGCCCGCAGCGGCTCGCGGAGTTCGGCGGCCCGTCTCTTGGCGGCGACGAAGAGGTCGTCCGGCAGTTCGATCGTGGTCTTCATATGGGAAACCGTATTCCCATATTTACGGTGAGTCAAGCCGATCGGAACGCGAAACCGTCCAGGCCGCGCGTCGGTCAGAGCAGCCGCGGCGCCCGCGGGGCGACCGGAATCTCGAGGATGATCGCCGCGAGTGCCGTGCAGCCGAGGCGGCCGAGCATCCTGCCATGCAGGCCATCGACGCCCTCGAACCAGCTGCCGCGGTCGTCGCCGTCGCCGACCTGGGCGGCGAGGAGCAGCGTCCGCATGTCGCGGCGGAACGTCCGGCCCCTTGTTGCCTCGTGCCGCGCGGACTCAAATCGCCCCCATGAAATCCTCCCCCGCCAGTCCCCGGCCCACCGGGCCAGCCGTCGACGTCGTCCCGATTCGCCGCGTCCTCGTGAGCCTGTTCGACAAGGCGGGCATCGACCGCCACGCCGCGGGCTTGAAGGCCGCGGGCGTTCGCGTGGCGAGCACCGGCGGCACCGCCGCGGCGCTGGCCGCCCACGGCCTGGCCGTGGAGGACGTGTCGGCGATCACGGGCTTCCCCGAGGTGCTCGACGGTCGCGTGAAGACGCTCCATCCGGCGATCTTCGCCGGCGTGCTCGCCCGGGCCGACCGCGACGACGACCTCGCCGTGCTCGCGGAGCACGGCATCGAGCGGTTCGACGCGGTGATCGTGAACCTCTACGGCTTCGAGGGGGTGATCGCCCGCCCCGACTGCACGCCCGCCGAGGCGATCGAGCTCATCGACGTGGGCGGCCCAAGCCTCGTCCGCGCGGCCGCCAAGAACCACGCCTTCACGGCGGTCGTGACGGAGCCCGCGCAGTACGAGTCCTTCCTCGCGGCCCTCGCCCGCGGCGGCACGACGCTCGCCGAGCGGCGGCTCCTGGCGGCCCGAGCCTTCGAGCACACGGCCCACTACGACGCCGTCATCGCCCGCTGGATGGCGGCCCACGCTGGTCTCACCGCCGGCGGTGCCGCTCCAGCCCAAGCCGACTCCGGTGAGCCGCCGCTGCCGGCGCGGGTCACGCTCGACCTCGAGCGGCGGCTCGCGCTCCGCTACGGCGAGAATCCGCACCAGTCGGCGGCGATGTTTGCGCCGGCCGGCACGCATTCCGGCCTCGCGGGCCTCGAGCAGCTGCACGGCAAGGAGCTCTCCTACAACAACCTCCTCGACCTCGACGCGGCCGTACGGCTCGCGGGCCTGCTCCAGGATCCCGCGGCCGTCGTCGTCAAGCACACGAACCCCTGCGGTGCGGCGGGCGCCGCGACCGTCGCCGAGGCCCTCGCCACGGCGATGGCCGCCGACCCCACGAGCGCCTTCGGCTCGATCGTGGCGGTGAACCGCACGTTCGACCGGGCCTGCGCCGAGGTGCTCCTCGCGCCGGGCCTGTTCGTGGAAGTGATCGCGGCCCCCGCCTTCGACCGCGAGGCCGTGGAGCTCCTCACCACGAAGCCCACCTGGAAGGCCAACGTGCGGCTCGTCGAGGTGCCGGCGGGCGACCCGTGGGCGGCCACGTCCGGCCTCGAACTGCGGAGCGTGGCCGGCGCGATCCTCGCCCAGCGGCCCGACGCCGTCTGCGACGATCCGGCGACGTGGCAGGTGGTCACGAAGACGGCCCCGGCCGCGCACCTCGTGCCGGCGCTTGACTTCGCCTTCACGGTCGTCCGTCGGCTGACAAGCAACGCGATCGCAGTTTGCCACGGCACGAGCCTCGCGGGCGCCGGCATCGGCCAGACGAGCCGCGTGGACTCTGTCAGGATCGCGCTCGAGAAGGCGGGGAGCCGGGCGCGGGGCGCCGTGCTCGCGAGCGACGCCTTCTTCCCGTTCCCCGACTCGATCGACCTGATCGCGAAGGCGGGCATCGCGGCCATCGTGCAGCCGGGGGGCTCGAAGCGTGACGCCGAAGTGATCGCCGCCGCGGACGCGGCGGGCATCGCGATGACGTTCACTTCCCGTCGGCACTTCCGGCACTGACGCCCAACGCGCCCAACCCGGCTCGGGACCGCCCATGCCCCGTCGCCGGACGTTCGCTACGGGCATCCTGGCAATCCTGTTCGGCACGAGGGTTGCCGTATCTCCCTCTCCCTCTGGGAGAGGGTTGGGGTGAGGGTGCAGGGAATCTGCGCAACGGCATAGGCACCCTCACCCGGCCTGCGGCCGGCCTCTCCCAGAGGGAGAGGCGAAGGATGAGCGGCCCCTCGCCTGCCTCCTTGCGATTGATCGAGGCTTGGGGTTGCCCGTGCCATCGAGCCGGCGTTGCTCGGGCACCGATCCGCCGCAGGCGGATTGGTCGGCGAAGCCAGGATGGCGAGAGCGCAGACAGCATCGAGTGAGCGAAGGGCAGGGGGCACCGATCCGCGCGAGCGGATTGGTCCGCAGCGAACGTCCGGGCGAGATGGTACGGGTAATCCCAAGCCGGGTTGAGCGCACAGACGCGGAGCAAACCTGCGATCCGTACGCCCGGCTTGGTATCGTATGCCCATGCCATCCATCCTCGACGACATCGTCGCCCGGAAGAAGAAGGAAGTGGCGCTCGCGCGCGAGCGGGTGCCGTCGTTCGCGCTCGAGGCGCGGATGGCCACGGTGGCGGCGGGGGGCGACTTGGTAGCGCCGCTCGCGGCGGGCGGAAGCGTGAAGCTCATCGCCGAGTTCAAGCGGAAGAGCCCGTCGGCCGGCGAGATCCGGCCCGGGGCGACCGTGGAGGAGGTGGTGCGGGGCTACGCGGCCGCCGGGGCGAGTTGCCTCTCCATCCTCACCGATGCAATCGGCTTCGGCGGCAGCCTCGTCGATCTCGAGAGCGCGAGGGTGGCGGTGCCGCTGCCGATCCTTCGCAAGGAGTTCGTCATCGACCGCTACCAGGTGCTCGAGGCGCGGGCCCACGGGGCCGACGCGGTGCTCCTGATCGCCGAGTGCCTCGACGACTGCCACCTGCGGAGCCTGTACCGCGAGATCCTCGACCTCGGCATGACGCCGCTCGTGGAGCTCCACGACGAGGAGAACCTGCCTCGCGTGCTCGATCTCGGCGCCTCGCTCGTGGGGATCAACAACCGGAACCTGAAGACGATGACCACCGACCTGGGCCATGTGCTCCGGCTGCGGGAGCGGGTGCCCGATGATGTCGTGCTCGTGGCCGAGAGCGGCATCAAGACGCGGGCCGACGTCGAGCGGCTTGCGGCGGCGGGGATCGGCGCGATGCTCGTGGGCGAATCGCTGCTCGTGCAGCCCGACCCGGGGAAGGCCGCGGCGGTGCTCCTGGGGCGGTGACGGAGCGGGGCGGTACTCACGCGCCGTGAGTCGGCCCAGTCACGGCCCCCGGGCCGCGTCGCCCACGAAGCGGTAGCCGGTGCCACGGACCGACAGGAAATGGACCGGCCGCGAGGGGTCGGCCTCGAAGTACTTCCGCAGGTTGAAGATGAAGGTGTCGATCGTGCGCGTGGCCGGGGCGCGGGTCATGCCCCACACGTTCTTGAGCAGTTCCTCCCGCGAGACCACGCTTCCCTCGTGTTCCACGAGGTACTTGAGCAGCTTCATCTCGAGGCTCGTGAGCCGCACCGGTCGGCCGCGCGCCGACGCCTCCCAGGTGTCGAAGTTCACCTCCGACTCGCCGAAGCGGTAGATCGCTCCACGCGGGGGCGCCTCGGCCGGCGGCTTCTCCGTGCGGCCGCGGCGGGCGAGCAGGTTGCGCACGACCGACAGCAGTTCCTCGAGGTCGAACGGCTTCTGCATGTAGACGTCGGTGCCGGCGTCGAAGCCCCGGATCCGGTCCTCCACGAGCGTCCGCGCGGTGAGCATCACGACCGGCACCGTGCCGCCGCGGGCCCGCAGCGCCTCGCAGACCGCGTAGCCGCTCATGCCGGGGAGCATGAGGTCGAGCACGACCAGGTCCACGGGCGGATCGGCCGCGAGCCGCTCGAGGGCCGCCTGGCCGTCGCCCACGGCCGTCACCGCGTAGCCCTCGCTCTCGAGGTTGAACTTGATGCCGTAGGCGAGGTGCTCTTCGTCCTCGACGACGAGGATGTGGGGCATGGCACGGCCGGCGGAGGGACGGGACCGAGGTGGGATTCTACGTCGCGGCCTCGGCGGCTCGCCGCCGGTCGCGGGCGTAGCCGTGCGCCACGAACCACGCCCAGGCGTCGGCGGCCGTGGCGTCGAGGGGCCGGTAGGCGTAGCCGAGCTCGGCGCGGGCGCGGGCGCACGAGAAGTTGTGCGCGACCATCGCCATCGCCGTGGCCGCCGAGTTGACCGGCCGCTCGCGGCGCGTGACGAGGCTCACGGCGTCACCGATCCGGCCCGCGGCCCGGACCGTGACGCGGGGCGCGACCCCGAGCGGCGGCCGCCGGCCGGCCGCGCGGGCGAAGATCCGCCAGGCGTCGAGGTACGAGAGCGGGTGGCCGCCGAGGATGTAGCGCCGCCCGCGTTGCCCCCGCGCGAGGGCCGCGAGGATGCCCGTGGCGACGTCGCGGACATCGACGAAGTCGTTGGCGCCGGGGGGGGCGAGGAGCCCCTTGCCCCCCCCGACCTCGAGCAGCATCCGGCCGCTCGACGGCTTCCAGTCCCAGGGCCCGAGCATGTAGACGGGATTCACGATCACCGCGTCGAGGCCCTGATCGATCTCGGCACGCACCGCCGATTCGGCCTCGCGCTTCGTCGTCACGTAGGGGCACTCGGGGAGGCCGCCGGGCGGCGTCTCCTCGTCGGCGGGCGCCCCGTCGGCCCGCAGGCCGAGGGCGTCCACGCTCGACACGTGCACGAGCCGGGCGCCCGCGCGGCGGGCCGCACGGGCCACGAGGCGCGCGCCGTCCACGTTGGTCGCGTGCATCTCGGCGCGGTGCCGCCAGCCCACGTGCACCACCGCGGCCGAGTGAACGACCGCGGCGACGCCGTCGGCCGCCCGGGCGAGTGCCGTCTCGTCGTCGAGCGCGGCCTCGACCCGTTCGACCGGCAGGCCGGCGAAGATCCGGGTGTCGCGCGAGCCGCCCGGGCGGACGAGCACCCGGACGGGGACACCGCGGTCCACGAGCAGGCGGACAACGTTGTTGCCCACGAGCCCGGTCGCCCCGGTCACGAGGCACGGGCCCGGGGGCAGGCTGCCGGAAGACATGGCGGGAAGTGTAGCCAACGGCAACCGGTCCGATCGGCCACGT
The DNA here is from genome assembly GCA_046095965.1 of Planctomycetaceae bacterium. Classification (GTDB taxonomy): domain Bacteria; phylum Planctomycetota; class Planctomycetia; order Pirellulales; family UBA1268; genus QWPN01. The sequence goes on along the minus strand of JBJTJO010000125.1, from coordinate 3,241 downwards.
GCGGGCGGGCGTGCCCTACCGGTGCCGGTGACGGAATCCGCGGCGCGGCTGGGGCGCCACAACACGGGATGCGGGCGACGGGGCCTGGGAGGAGTGCCACCCCCGTTTTCCCTCGCGCTGGGCCCGCTCCCACTGCATCGAGCCGTAGTTGACGCCCGAGAGGTTGAAGGAGCGGTAGGGGTTTTGCGGCGAGATTGCCAGGGCCGCGTCACCCCAGGCCGCCACGCAGACGAGGCTGGGAATCACGATGGACAACGCGAGGCGATGCACGGAGGGTACCTCGACGGGGCGCAGCGGCGATCGCAGATCATACGGAGCCGCGAGCGGGTTTGTTCGTGGGTCGGGACTGCCTGCCGACGACTTCGCCTCTCCCTCTGGGAGAGGCCGGCCGCAGGCCGGGTGAGGGTGCTGGGACGGAATAAGGGGCGACGAAAGCACCCTCACCCCGGCCCTCTCCCGGAGGGAGAGGGAGGATGTGCAATACCCTCACCCCGGCCCTCTCCCGGAGGGAGAGGGAGGATGTGCAATACCCTCACCCCAGCCCTCTCCCGGAGGGAGAGGGGGAGATGCAAACGGCCATCCGGCAAGGAGTTGGCACGGGCACCCTCTCGCTCATCGGTGTCACTGTTTTCCCGGTCGCTTCGGGCGGTAGCCGACCGACTTGCGTGGTCGGGCCTGGCGGCGGCCCGCGCGCGGCCGGTCGTGAGTCGCTGCGGGTGTGCCGCGGATGTGGTCGCCCGAGGTCTGCTCGGTGAAGGCCCGGGTCGCCTCGCGGCGCTTGCGGTCGAGGGCCTCCTGCGGGGGCCGGTCGGGGATCAGGCAGTCGCAGCCACTGCCGATGAGGTCCTGCCGGCCGGCCTGCTCGAGCGCCCGCCGCACCTCGAACCAGTTCTCGGGCTTGAAGAACTGGAGCAGCGCCCGCTGCATCTTCCGATCGCGAAGGCTCTTCGTGATCGTCACCGGCTCCTTCGTCATCGGGTCGAGGCCGGTGTGATACATGCACGCGGCGATGTCGAAGGGGCTGGGGATGAAGTCCTGCACCTGGTCGGGCTTGTAGCCGTTGCGCTTGAGGAACACGGCCAGGTCGATCATCTCCGAAATGCCGCTACCGGGATGGCTGGCGATGAAGTAGGGCACCGTGTATTGCTTCTTGCCGACGCGGCGGCTCGCCGCCCGGAACTCCCTGTCGAACTCGACGTAGTCGTCGGCCGACGGCTTCTTCATGAGCCGGAGCACCTCGGGGTCGGTGTGCTCGGGCGCGACCTTCAAGTGGCCGCCCACGTGGTGGGCCGCGAGCTCCTGGAGGTATTCCGGGTCGCGGCGGGCGAGATCCATGCGCACGCCGCTGGCCACGAGCACCCGCTTCACGCCGGGCACGCTCCTGGCCTCCCGCATGACGTCCTTGAGCGGCCCGTGGTCGGTGCCCAGCAACTTGCACACGGTCGGGTGCACGCAGGAGAGCCGGCGGCACTTCGCCTCGACGTCGGGCCGCGTGCACCGCATCTGATACATGTTCGCCGTCGGGCCGCCGATGTCGGAGACCGTGCCCTTGAAGCCGGGCTGGCTCGCGATGAGTTTGATCTCGGTGATGATCGAGTCCTGCGAGCGGCTCTGGATGATCCGCCCCTCGTGGGCCGTGATCGAGCAGAACGTGCAGCCGCCGAAGCAGCCGCGCATGATCTGCACGCTCGTCTCCACGACCTCGAAGGCGGGGATGCGGGCGGTCCCGTAGGACGGATGCGGCCGCCGCGTGAACGCGATGCCGTAGACCTGGTCCATCTCGTCCTGTTCCAAGGGCAGGGCGGGAGGATTCACGACGACCGCCTCGCGGCCGTGCCGCTGGACGAGCCGGCGGGCGTTGTGGGGATTCGTCTCGAGGTGGGAGATCCGCGTCATCTCGCAGAAGGCGAGGGGGTCCTTCGCGACGGCTTCATAGGTTGGCAGTTCGAGCGTGTCGGCCGCGCCGCCGCCGGGGCCGGTCGGCACGGGCTCGCTCGCGCCGAGCCGGTAGGCGACGCCCCGCAGGTCGCGCAGTTCCTTCACGGTCTTCCCCGCGTCGAGCCCGCGGACCACGTCGAGGATCGTCCGCTCGCCCATGCCGAAGACGACGAGGTCGGCCTTCGCATCCATGAGAATCGAGCGGCGGACGGTGTCGCTCCAGTAGTCGTAGTGGGCGATGCGGCGGAGGCTCGCCTCGACGCCGCCGGCCACCACCGGCACCCCGGGAAACGCCTCCCGCGCCCGCTGGCAGTAGGCGAGCGTGGCCCGGTCGGGTCGGCGGCCGATCTCGCCGTCGGGCGAGTAGGCGTCGTCGTTCCGCACCTTCCGGTTGGCGGTGTAGTGGTTGATCATCGAGTCCATGTTGCCGGCCGAGACGCCGAAGCAGAGCCGCGGCCGGCCGAACTGGCGCCACGGCTCGCAGCTCCGCCAGTCGGGCTGGGCGAGCATGGCCACGCGGAAGCCGGCCGCTTCGAGGAGCCGCGCCAAGAGGCCGTTCGCGAAGCTCGGGTGGTCCACGTAGGCGTCGCCGCTCACGAACACGACGTCCACCGAGTCCCAGCCGCGGGCGCGCAATTCCGCCGCGGTGGTGGGCAGGGGCGGCGTCGGGCGGCGGTCGGCGGCGAGGGGCAGCGGCATCGGGAGAACCTCGATCGAAGTCTATCCCCCGAACGTCGCCCGGCCGCGGCGCGATAGAATCCGCACGACCGGCAGGGAACCGGCGTCCAGGAGACCGTGCATGGCCGACGACGGCACGAAAGCCGAGGTGATCGACGTCCGCTGGCACGAGCCGGCCGTGAGCCGCGCCGACCGCGAGCGGCGGGCCGGCCATGCGGGCTGCGTGCTCTGGTTCACCGGGCTTTCCGGCTGCGGCAAGAGCACGCTCGCCAACGCCGTGGACCGCCGGCTTCACGCCCGCGGCGTGCGCAGCTTCGTGCTCGACGGCGACAACGTGCGGCACGGCCTCAACGCGGCGCCGGCTATGCTCGAGGAACGCTTCGGGAAGGAGGCCGCCGCGCGGTTCGGCCTCGGCTTCGGCGCCGCCGATCGCGCCGAGAACATCCGCCGGATCGGCGCCGTGGCCGACCTCTTCGCGCAGGCCGGCATCGTGGCGCTCACCGCCTTCATCAGCCCCTACCGCCGCGACCGCGACGCCGTGCGGGCCATGCTCGCGCCGGGCGACTTCGTTGAGGTGTTCGTGCAGGCGCCGCTCGCGGTCTGCGAGGGGCGTGATCCGAAGGGG